>NZ_KV799873.1:0-202951 GCF_001810085.1 Corynebacterium sp. HMSC072A02
CGTTTGGCTGTGGCCGGAAAGCAGACCTTGGTACCCGAGAACCCAGGTGAAATGTGAACCATGGGGACCACTGAGCCGTCATCATCGTGCTTGCGCCTACCCCGGCCCGGCGGCGAGCGACTTCCCACTGCATGAGGAGTACAGCGTCAGTCCATGCCGGCGCATGCAACAACTTTCGAAGAATGGCAGTGGTGAGGTGAAAGGGAATGTTTCCCACAATGACGCAGGGAGTGGCGGGTAACCGGAAGTTAAGGAAATCATCATGGACCACTTCGACCGCCGCCGAGGAGGTTTCTTGTGTGATTTTGGCAGCTAGTTTTGCGTCCACTTCAACTGCCGTTATCGCCCTCCCCAAGTGGGCCATCGGGTGAGTGAGGGCACCGCTTCCTGGCCCGATCTCAATGATGGGGCCGGAGGTTTGTTTCACAAGGTCGATGATGGAGTTGATGATCTTGTGGTTGGTGAGAAAATTTTGGCCATGCTCGTGACGGCCGTGTCCGTATGCAGACATCAGGTGTGCTCCTTGGATTTGAAAGGGAGCCGGGCATGACAAATAGCCGCCCGGCTAAAGGACCGGAGCGGTTTTTAACCTACGGGGTAGGAAACCGCCTTAGCGGTTGGTGCGCAACCGCAAGAAAGCGGTACCTGAAATCAACATGGGTCTAATTATATCCATTTAAATTCGCGGGTCTCTCCTATCCATCTTCACACTCCTTCCACCTGAAGTGTTTGAAGTGGAAATCTTCAATTATGGTAGCCTTACCTAAACTAGGTATAATCTTTATACTTTCCGAAGGGAGTCTCTGCCGCTGCAAACACCAGCCCTGAACGGGATTCGGTCTCAACCAACGGTGGTACCGCTGGGGCATCGGCCAGCACCAGCTGAATCCGCAGGGGCGAACCACTAATTTCCATGGTGCAGACGGCAGCGTCCGATTGCAACTTTGGTGCAGATGTATCGCAGCGCCATTCGCTTCAACGGCCTGGAGGCCGCAAATGAATCGGATGTGCTGCGTATCTACCGCTAGAAACCGCAGCACATTGGAGACCAGCCGCCAAAATGGGCGAGGTTTAGAAGATGAGAAGCGAGGGCCGAGACGAATGTTAGTCCGAAGTT
This sequence comes from Corynebacterium sp. HMSC072A02, assembly GCF_001810085.1. NCBI lineage: Bacteria > Bacillati > Actinomycetota > Actinomycetes > Mycobacteriales > Corynebacteriaceae > Corynebacterium > Corynebacterium sp. HMSC072A02. Next base: position 1,118 of record NZ_KV799873.1, read on the forward strand.
GAAGGTGGCTGCGAGGTTGAAATCCATCCGGAAATATCGCGAAGTTCTGGGAATTTCCCTTCCCATCGCTGGAGTACAACTCGCCGGAGTTGCATTGACCACCACGGACGTATTGATGCTGCAGTCCGTGGGCGTACTGGCGATAGCCGGCGGCGGCCTAGCGATGCAGCTTTACAACCAGATCCGCACGATGTGCGTGGGCATGGTGACGGCCGGGGCAAATCTTGTGGCTGAAGCAGCAGCAAAAATGGAAAAAGAGAAAACCTCTTGTCAAAATTGCGAGGCGGGAGCAGAACAGATCCGGCGGGCTGTGCGCTCCTCCTTCGCGGTGGCCACTGGCACTGCAATTCTCGGCGCGTTACTGGTCATCGCCCTAGGCGGATTGGTCCTTGTTCTGCCCATCGACAAGCACGTTGCCCAACTCACCTTCGCCATGACCCTTGCGCTCGCACCCGGGTTAGTCCCGATGATGTGGCTCAACGTCCTGCGCCAATTCGCCGTGGGCATGCGAAAACCCGGCTCCCTGTTAACCATCACGCTGATATCGATATTTATAAATATCGCATTGAACTGGTTATTTATGACATGGGCAGCCTCGGATCACTGGAAGGTAGCGGGCATCGGGCTTTCTACAACTGTCATCCAACTGCTTACCTTCCTGGCCTTCCGGATTGTGGTACTGCGCATTCCCGAGCTACAGCCCTATTTCCACATCCTTCCGTGTAAAGGAGATGGGGAGACTATCTGCCGCCTCGTCCGCCTCGGGGTACCAGTCAGTCTGACCTATGGCTCGGAGGCTGCAATAACAACCATCGCCGGTTTAGTGATGGGGACCTTTAGCCCACAGATGCTAGCGGCGCACAATATTGTGAACCAACTGGCGTACATCGTTTACCAAGTGTGCATCGGCTTTTCTCACGGCGGCTCGGTGCTGATCACAAGGGCTCGGGCCGAGAGTGCCGACTCAGTGCGCGAGATTACCCGACGCATATTGTTCGTCGTGGTCACGTATCTGGGAATAATGGGCGCGCTGTGGCTTCTGTTGGGCAGGTGGGTACTGCATCCTTTCTTAAAAGAGGCAGATCCCACCACCTTTCACATTGCCGTCCTGCTCCTATGTCTCGCGGTACTGCAACAGTTCGCCAAAGGAATCCAAAACGTGGCAGTGGGCCTACTGAGAGGCCTGAAAGACACCACCTCAGGGCTACGCTGCACCCTCGTCGGGTACTGGCTGGTTGGCGTCCCCGGGATTCTGATATTTGGAAAGCTCCTCGGATGGGAAGGATATGGCGTCTGGTTAGGACTCATCATGGGTTTCGCAACCACGGCGGTACTGCTGCTACGCACATATTCCCGCCGACTGAATGAACTGACTTAACGGGAATGTTGGGGGTAAAAGTTTCATCACCCATTGTAGATAAACAAAGGTATGGCTAACCTAATAGATCCACTTGGAAGAAAGGATTGCCTTGTCCCTCACGACAACTAGGGCTCGCGGTTTTAAAACCCCACGCGCCCCTCACCACCGAATGGCCCGCGTAGTCGCCTCAGCCGTCACCGCCACTGCCCTCCTTATGACCGCTGCCTGCAGCACTAACGATGAACAACAGACCGCAGATGACGGAGAAAAGCAACAGATCACCGACATTCTCGGGCGCGAAGTCGAGGTCCCGAAGAACGTCGATCGGGTCCTCATGGGCGGGCAACGGATGCTTTACACGACATCCATCCTCAACAAAGAAAACCCGCTCCAGGGCATCGTTGCCTGGCCAGATGACCTGGAGCAGAACGACCCTGGCACGTACAAGAAGTACGAACAGAAATTCTCAGAGATCGAAGATATTGAGCAAACTGGTGAAGTTTACGACGGCTCGATGTCCGTTGAGCAAGCTTTGAATTCCCGTCCAGATGTCTTCATTGTCTCCGCAAGCAGCTTCGAAGCCGCCCAGGATGCTGGCATCGTAGACGGTCTAGAAAAGGCCGGAATCCCCACGGTTACCGTCGATTACTTTACCGACCCGGTGAAGAACACCGCACCGAGCGTGCGCTTGCTCGGCAAGGTACTCGGCCACGAGAAGGAAGCGGAAGAGTATGCCGAGTTCTATGAGTCCAAGGTGAACATGGTTCAGGAGCGCCTAGAAAAAGCCAAGGCCACCCCCACACCGACCTTCCTCTGGCGAGCTCCCGGCTACTTCGACTGCTGCTCTACCTTCGCTAAGTCCAACCTAGCCCAAATTGTTAACGCAGCGGGTGGCGAAAACGTGGGCGACGATATGATCGACGCCAAGCAGGGGCAAGTCTCTCCCGAGGCGCTAGCTGAAAAAGACCCAGACGTCATCATCGCCACCGGCGCAGACTGGACCGGCGCCAAGCAGCAGCCAAAGAAGAATGGCTTTGTACCCCTGGGCTACGACGAGTCCACCGAACAGGCAGCCAAAGACTTCCAACGCGTTGTTGACGGGCAACCTGTCCTTAAGGAAATGCGGACGGTCAAGAACAAGCGGGCCTACGCTGCGTGGCATCACTTCTACGACTCCCCATACAACTACCTAGCCATCGAGTGGTTTGCCAAAGCCATGCACCCCGACCTGTTTTCCGATGTCGACCCGCAGGCCGATTTGGAAGAACTACATGAAAAATTCCTCCCTGTGGAGGCTAGCGGCACCTTCTGGACTGGTTTGCCATGAGCCACGGAGCACGAGCGCAATCAATTGCCACCGGAAGCGAGGTGGACGACCAAAACTCTACCCCGCAACGGCAACGCCCCCGGTCAAACTGGTACCGAACAGCTAGCAGGCGAAAGGTAGCGATCATCGCAGGGCTTACGGCCCTGCTATGCGTCACCATTGCCATAGATTTCCTCATCGGCAGCAGTTTGAACGCAAATGAGGCGCTCTACGTGCTCTTTCACCCCAGCGATTCCCGCCCAATTGACTGGCAGATCATCTTTGATATACGTCTGCCTATGACCGTCACAGCGGTGCTCATCGGTGGCACCCTCGCTGCTGCCGGCGCAGAGATGCAAACCATCTTGGATAACCCCTTGGCAGAGCCCTATACGCTGGGCATTTCCGCCGCTGCGAGCTTTGGCGCAGCCTTTGCCACCGTCTCAGGATTCACCGCGGCGGGAATCGGGGCAGCGCTGGGAATGGCGGGCAGTGCTTGGGTCTTCGCCCTCGCGGCCTGTGCGGTGATCGTCCTATTCTCTCGGTCAAAGAGCTCTGGTACCGAGGGAATGATTCTGCTGGGCATAGCCATCGTGTTCCTCTTCGATGCTCTACTAGCGCTAATGCAGTACCTCGCCTCGCAGACCCAATTAGAGCAGGTGGTTTTCTGGACCTTGGGCAGCCTTACGCGCGCTACGTGGCCTCAGATCGGCCTTCTCGCGGTCATCTCACTAATCGGAATTGCTTACTTCTACCGCAATGCGTGGACGCTGACCGCGTTTCGAATGGGCGACGACCGCGCTAGGTCCATGGGTATCAATATCCCAAAGCTGCGCACGTACACGCTGGTGGGAGTCTCCCTTATGGCGGCAACTGCCGTTTCGATGGCCGGGACAATTGGTTTCATCGGACTCGTCGGCCCACATATCGCCAGGATGCTCGTTGGTGAGGACCAACGCTTCTTCCTCACCACGTCCATCATCTCAGGTGCGCTTTTGCTGACCTCAGCCTCAGTGGTATCCAAGCTGATCCAGCCTGGGGCGATTCTGCCTGTCGGCATCATCACCGCGATTGTGGGCGTTCCCGTGTTCGTCGTCCTCATTGTTTTGCGACGCCGCCCCCGAACTGTCTCCTCAACCTAATGATCGCCTCTCCCAGTACTTCCTGCCCCAGAAAGGACCCCCTCGTGGAACAACCGCCCACGGTTCCGCCAGAACCCACACTCCGGGTAGATAACCTGTGCTTTTCCCATGGAGACGAACAGATACTGAATGACGTATGTCTCCCAAAGATCGAAGCTGGAACCGTCACCGCCCTCGTCGGCCCTAATGGCGCTGGTAAGTCGACTTTGCTGCGCTGCATGGCTAACCTATGCCGATTCAGCGGCGACGTCACTGGGCCCGAGGCAGTATATTTGCCACAGGATCCCCCGCCGGAAAGCACCCTTACCGTATTCGAATCGGTACTTCTGGCACTCCAGCATTCCCGGACGGGATTCAGCGGACTACGGGTAGCCACATCCACACAGGACCGAGTCAGCTCGGTCCTCACGCGGCTGGGGCTAGAAGACCTAGAATCCCGAACAATGTCCCAGCTCTCCGGCGGCCAGCGTCAATTAGTAAGCTTCGCCCAGGCCATCGTATGCCGGCCGCAGGCATTACTACTGGACGAGCCAACCAGCGCTCTTGACCTAAGAAATCAGCTCATCCTCATGGAGCATATTCGCGCCTATGCAGCTGAAGCACCCGCGGCGGTCGTGGTTTCGATGCACGATCTTTCACAAGCAGCGCGCTTCGCTCACCGCATTGCGGTACTCCACGCGGGCACTGTATACGCACACGGAGCAGCTAAGGACGTGTTAACCGCAAAAATGTTGCGTGAAGTCTACCGCGTAGATGGAAAAGTCACCCTTACTGATGACGGTTCTGCAGCAATCACCACATCCAGAGCCATATAAGGGGCTTGAAGTGCCCCGAGTTTTGTTCCTAGGCATGTTCCTTGATTTCTATTATTCCCTGTTGCGGGTTCTTCTTCCACAATTCGGTTTCCACCTCGGCTGGGGTTCGATATCCCAGGCTTTGGTGGAGCCTTACCTCGTTCCACCATGACACCCACTCGAACGTCGCGATTTCTACCTCGACAACATCATTCCACCTGCGAGTATGGATGAGCTCATTCTTGTAAGAGCCGTTAACGTTTTCAGCTAGAGCATTGTCATTTCAGTCACCGACGGTCCCAGTGGAAGCGGCAATCCCGTGCTGGGCGAGACGCTGGTTGTAGACAACGCTGACGTACTATAAGCCGTGATCCGAATGGTGAATAAGGCCTGTTGTTTCCTTCGCGCTCACAATCGCTTGGTTGAGTGCTTGCAGCGGTAATACCTCGGTGCGCATCGAGTCCGATAATGCCCATCCGACGATCCGCCGGGAGTAAACGTCAGTGACAAACGCGGTGTACACAAAACCCTTCTTCGTACGCACGTAGGTAATGTCGGCCACCCACAGCTTGTTTAAGGCCTTGGGCTTTGAACTCACGCTCGACCAAATCCGGGCGCAGATCCGGCCTGTTGAGGTGTACGGGTTGTGATTGGTGATCCGCCTGTGCCTGTGCCAGAAACACCAGCTAGGCGCATCAGCCGGGCGGTTTGCTCACGACCGATGTCGATTCCGTCACGGTCAAGCGCATGCCACATTGTCCGCACGCCGTAGACACCGTAATTATCCCGATGAATGGCACCAATGCGTTCAATCAGCACAGCGTCACGAAGGCGACGAGCACTTAAGCCCACGGGCTTTGGACTGGCGATAACCACGCGAGGTGATAAACCCACCAGCCCGGTTAATCTTCAACTCCGGTGCAGATGAACTCGACAGAGAAATGATTCCGGTATTTATCGATGAACCGGATCATTTCTTAACGTTTGGGGCCTGGTCGTGAGGCGAAAAAGCTGGTCAGCACACGCACATGCAAAGAGCATCCCTGAATACGGCAACAAAGCAACGAAAATGGTGACTTTCACCCCGGTGTGCTTGAAGGGTCGTACAGGCGCATTTTCGTACCTGCCCAATCCACCTGCATCGTATGCCCTGGTGCATGGGTGATCCGGGCGGTAAGCCCGGCCGCGTCGACATGGCAGGCAACCAATTGGCGGAAACGGTCGTAGCTGTAATGACGCTGGCCCGGCTGGGCCAGCGTTGTGGTGTAGCGAGCCCACAATACTTACAATGTTAGCTTCACACGTCTTGTGCGTGCTTTGACGACCGCGTCAAAGTCAATCGGGACGAACGTGCCTTGCCCGCTACTGCGCTTATCTACGAAAATCGCGTCCAACTCGTTATTGATGGGCATGTGAAATATGACGGAATCACCTACGGCAAACCGGTGGATGAGGTCATCCGGGCGGAGCGGCAGCGTGAAAAGCACATCCAGAATCTAGGCTTTGTTGTCTTGCCGTATTCCCCGAGCGAATTGCTTTATGAAAGACCACGAGTGGTCAGTGAGGTGCGGGCAGCGCTCAAGGCTGTGAGGTCGCACCGTAGCGCATAGTGGTGGGGTGGAAAGCGAGCCTCATCAAGCACCGCCGAGTTTAGATGGTCCTTCTACTTTGGTTTCTTAGTGCTGATAAGGGACCATCTCCACACCAAAACCCCATACAAATGGTCCCTTTGCTGAGTAAAGGGGACCAGAGTAAGGGGACCATTTGCGATGAGGGTGGCGCAGGCTAGTTGTTGAGCGGCTTGCGGGTCGCGGCCATGTGCTTGGCGCGCTCCACGTTGGCGGGCAGGAGGACCAGCGGTACGTCGTACTCCACCTCGCGGTCGCAGAACTCGGTGAAGCTCAGCGAGCCGGAGCCGGTGTACATCTCGGCGAGCTTGGCCACGATGACGTGGTCATTCTCGGTGGTGCCCTCGATAGGCCAATCGCGGTCGAGGGCGGGGGAGCCGGAGTACATCTCAATCTCCTCATCGGCCGGCGGGGTGTAGGAGCCGGCCAGGGTGGCGGCCTCCTCCATAGCGCGGGCGAGGACGTGGTCGTAGGACATGAGCACGACATCATCCGAGGACAAAAAGCCAGCCTTCTGTGCCTCGAAAGCAGACGAGAAGTTGCGGGCGGACGCGATGAAATCGAAGGCCTTCTGGTGATAGTCTTCGACACCGGCCGCCTTGAGGCGCTCCAGCGAGGAGATGGTGCCGGTCCAGCCGGGGTAGAGGCCCACGGTGCGCTCCGGGAAGCCAAGGCGGGTATCGGCGTGGGCCACGATGCGGTCGCAGGCCAGAGCGGTTTCGAAGCCGCCGCCCAGAGCGACGCCACGCACAGCGGCCACGACCGGAACCGGGGCGAACTTAAGGGCGCGTAGGGTGGTCGAGCCGTCCGAAAGGAGGGATTCGACGAGCGAGGCATCGCCGGACTCACCAGCGGAAGCGATGGAAGCGAGGTCTGCGCCCGCGCAGAAAACCGGCTTGTCATTACCAATAACCAGCGCGACGAGGTTCTCCGAGGTCACGGCGCCCAGAGCGGCACGGATGACTTCGAGGGCGGGCGTTGGCAGGGAGTTCATCGGGGTGTGTAGGTCGATGATGCCGATGCGGCCAGCCGGGGTGGAGACCGCGTGGACAGCGCCCGCCTCCTGAGACACGATGGTCTCCGCATCCAGAGAAGCCAGGGTGACAACACCCTCGCGCGGCGCGAGTTCCTGACGTTCTCCCTGAGAAGAGAGCACCGAGCCCTTGCCGTAAAAACCGCCCGCCGAAGCCGCGGCGGAGACCAAGGCCGGGACGTTGGAGCCGTAGGCGGAGGCGACCCAGTCGATGCCGATGGCGTCGGCAAGCGCGAAGATGCCCTTCTTCCAGCCGAAACCAAGAGTAAGGCCCTCGTCGATGAGGCCCACGTGGTCCGCAATGTCAGGTGCGACCTCGCAGCAGTACGCCAGCGTGCCGAGGAAGACGGCGCGGGCAAAACGGCCGCCCGGCGAATCGGTCTCCATGACCTCGCGCGGATCTTTGAGTCCCACGACAGGATCGGTGGGCTGAGTGCGGGGTACGTATTCGTAGGAGGCGTTGATGACCTCGTCACGGCCGCGGTAAAAGCCGCCGTCACCGGTGCGGCCGGTGAGCCCTCGAGAAACGAGACCTTCGATAAAGGAGTCATCGCCGAGGGGGACGTCAAGAAGCGGATCGCCCGCCGGCAGGGCCGTCTCCAAAGACTTCCAAATCGGCTTGACCAGCTGGAGGCCGATGTAATCGAGCAGCCCGAAAATACCGGTGCGCGGAATGCCGAAGGCACGGCCGAAGGAGGCGTCGGCAAGCTCGTAGCTCACGTCGAACTCGCGGGCGCGTGCCACACCGGCGGCCATCCAGTAGCAGCCCACGCGGTTGGCAATGAAACCCGGGGTGTCGCGGCACTCGAGAGCAATCTTGCCCAGGGTTTGCTCGATGGTCGTGCGCAGCGTGTCCTCGGTCTCTCCAGAAGCGATGAGCTCCACCAGCCGCATGACCTTCGGCGGGTTGAAGAAGTGCGTGATAGCGAACTTCTCGCGGCGGGCCTCCGGCACGCCCTCCAGGAGGGAGGCCAGCGGCAGGGTCGAGGTGTTCGAGCTCAACAGAGCATCCGCAGACAAATAAGGCTCGATGGCCTCGTAGAGCGAGTGCTTGGCGCCGAGGTCCTCGAAGATGGCCTCGATGACCCACTCGCGGTCCTCCAACAGCGCGTAGTCATCGCTGGCGCGCACGCGCTCGGCGAACTCTGGCAGGTGGAAGCCTTTGCGCTTGAGCTGGATGTCGACGCCGCGCTGCGCGCCTTCCGCGTTCTGGTCCAGCAGCACGACGTCCATGCCCGCCGACGCACACAGCGCGGCGATGCCCGAACCCATAGAACCTGCGCCGATGACGGCTACCTTGGTGATGCTCATTTACTTTTCTCCATTCTCAATAGTCATGGCGATTCCCTGACCGCCGCCGATGCACATGGTGACCAGGCCATAGCGCTTGCCCTCGCGGCGTAGTGCATACGCCAGTTTGGTCAGCAGGATGACGCCCGTGGCACCGACCGGGTGGCCGTGCGCAACGGCGCCGCCATAGATATTCGTCTTCGCCGGGGCGAAGCCCAGCTGGTCCTGCACGGCGATGGCCTGGGCGGCGAAAGCCTCGTTGGATTCGATGAGGTCGATATCCTCCAAGCTCAGCTCGGCCTTATCCAGCGCCTTCGGGACGGCAGCGATAGGGCCGATGCCCATACGCGTCGGGTCCACGCCCGCGATGGACCAGGACACAATCTTCGCCAGCGGGTCCAAGCCACGCTTGGCCACCTCTTCCGCGGTGGCCAGCACGGCGGCTGCCGCACCATCGTTGATGCCGGAGGCGTTGCCGGCGGTGACGGTTCCGTCCTTAACAAAGACCGGCTTGAGCTTCGCCAGCTTCTCGACGTCCGTCTCTCGCACCGCTTCATCAAAGTCCAGCTCGCCGACGGGGACGATTTCTTCCGCGTGGACGCCCTCCGCGCGGGCCTGGGCGGCGCGCGCCTGGGACTCGGCGGCGAACTCGTCCTGGCGCTCGCGGGTGATGGTGTTATCTGCAGCGACGTTCTCCGCGGTTACGCCCATATGGCCGGTGCCGAAGGGACAGGAGAGCGCGCCGGTGAGCCAGTCATAGAGTTTGCCGTCACCCATGCGCTTGCCAAAGCGTGCGCCTTCGACGGAGTAGGGCGCGTTGCTCATAGATTCCGCGCCGACGGCCAGCGCCAGGGCGCCGTCGCCAGACTGCAGAAGTTGGGCCGCACTGATGACGGCCTGGACTCCGGAGCCGCACAGGCGGTTGACGCCCATCGCAGTGGAGGAGTCCGGCATGCCGACGTTCTTGGCAATGGCGCGTGAGAGGTAGAGGTCCTTCGGCACGACGGGCATGACGTTGGAGGCTACGGCGGTATCGAGGTCTGCACCAGTTAGCCCCGAACGATCAATAGCCACTTCGGCGGCAAGCGAACCGAGCTCGGTGAGGGAAAGTCGGGCCAGGCTACCACCAAATTTTCCGACGGGCAGGCGCGCGGCGCCCGCGATGTAGATGTCTTGGGGCATGAGCTCCTCCGTAGGTTTAACGAATCATCATTAGTTAACTAGGTATCCTAGGTCACTTTTTCGCCGCGTGCAACGGAGCTTCACTGGAAGGTGTGTGAGGGGCTGTAGTTATGGCGTGGGTGTAACGTGCGCCACCCCCGCGTTGTTTACAGATTGTTCAACAACCCTTATGCTTTCACCATCGTTAAATGCGACCTTCGTCACGAAAGGTGCCCAACAATGAGCTTGGAATCAACCAATTCCTCCGCAGCTTCCCAGGAAGCAGCCCAGGGAACTACACAGGACGCGCCGAAAGAAGCGCAAGCCCCCAAGGGCATCGGCGCCATGGCCGGCGCCATGTTCCTTATGGCCACCTCTGCCATCGGCCCGGGCTTCTTGACCCAAACCTCCGTCTTCACCGTGCAGATGGGCGCGGCCTTCGCCTTCGCTATTGCGCTGTCGATCATTGTGGACATCGCCATCCAGCTCAACGTCTGGCGCATCCTCGCTGTCTCCGGCATGCGCGCCAACGAGCTGGGTAACACTGTGCTGCCGGGCCTGGGTTGGTTCCTCGCTGTCCTAGTTTTCATCGGCGGCGTTGTCTTCAACATCGGCAATATCGCCGGCTCCGGCTTGGGCCTAAACGCCATGATCGGCATCGATGCACGCATCGGTGGCCTCATCGCCTCGGCCATCGCCATCTTCATCTTCCTGTCCAAGCGGGCGGGTGTTGCGCTTGACCGCATCGTCGCCGCGCTGGGCGCCATCATGATTCTGCTCATGCTTTACGTGGCGATTGTCTCCCAACCACCGGTGGGTGAGGCCCTGAAGAATACCGTCATGCCGGAAAGCATTGACTTCTTCGTCATCACCACCCTCATCGGCGGCACAGTGGGCGGCTACATTACCTTTGCCGGCGCGCACCGCCTCATCGACTCGGGCCTGTCCGGCCCGGAGAACGTCGGCGCGATTACGAAGACCTCCGTGCTCGGCATCATCGTCACCGGCATCATGCGCGTGCTGCTCTTCCTCGCGGTCCTGGGCGTCGTCGCCACGGGCGTTGCGCTCTCCGAGGACAACACGGCCGCCGATGCCTTCCGCCAGGCCGCCGGCGAGTTTGGCCTTCGCGCCTTCGGTGTCGTCCTTTTCGCGGCCGGCCTATCCTCCGTCATCGGCGCGTCCTACACCTCCATCACCTTTGTGACCACCCAGAAGGTCAGCCCGCGGACCCGTAACTTCCTCACCGTCGGCTTCATCGTTGTCTGCGCCATCCTCTTCGCTATCCTCAACTCCGCACCGCAAAAACTTCTCATCTTCGCGGGTGCTTTCAACGGCATCATCCTGCCCATCGCCTTCGCCATGGTGATGTGGGTCGCGTTCAAGCGCCATGACCTCACCCACGGCGTCAAGCAGCCGATGTGGCTGCTCATCGCCGGCGTCTTGGCGCTCGCGCTGGAAATCTTCATTGGCGTTAAATCCATCTCGGGAATCGTTGAACTATGGGCATAATGCAGACTCCCGCAGATGTGCGCGCCTTCGCCCGCGCGCACGACATGACCACCACCGCCGGCCACGCCCGCGGCTTCATGCAGGCTAACCTCATCGCGCTGCCGCGCGAGTACGCCTTCGACTTCCTCCTCTTTGCACAGCGCAACCCCAAGCCGTGCCCCATCGTCGGTGTGCTGGAGGCCGGGCAGTTCACCTCTGAGCTCATCCCGGGCGGGGATATTCGCACGGACATCCCGGCCTACAACATCTATGAGGATGGCCAGCTTACGCAGACGCTTGACGACGCTTCCCCCCTTCTACTCCGCCGACATCGTCTCCTTCCTCATCGGTTGTTCCTTCACCTTTGAGAATGCGCTCGTGGAGAACGGCATTTCCATCGCCCACATTGATCAGGGCCGCAACGTGCCGATGTATCGCACCTCGATTCCCTGCGCGCCGGCTGGAGTCTTCTCTGGGCCGATGGTTGTCTCCATGCGCCCCATCCCCGCGAGCCAGGTTGCCGATGCCGTCCGCATCACCTCCCGCTACCCGGGCGTCCATGGTGCCCCGGTTCACGTGGGCGACCCTGCTGCCATCGGCATCGAGGACTTGTCGCAGCCCGATTTCGGCGAAGCCGTCGACATCCCTGAGGGCACCATCCCGGTCTTCTGGGCGTGCGGCGTGACCCCGCAGGCCATCGTGATGAACTCGCGTCCCAGCCTGGCCATCACACATGCCCCGGGCAAGATGCTCGTCACCGACATCCCGGATCGCGACTTCCTCATCCCTTAATTTCTGTGCGGTGGTGCTACCACCCCAAGCCCTCAGTGCGCCGATACATGGTTCTACTCAGATGGTTCTGGTCAGAAGGTTTGTTTGGGGGCAAACAAACCTTCTTTGAGTGCATAGATGGTTCACTTGGGGGTAAACGAACCTTTTGACCCGAACCATCTCACTCGAACCATGTGGTGCCGGTTAGTTTTGCGCGGGTGGAACCGGCTAACAGGAGCGAAGGCCATAGTGGGGGACTCGGAAACTAAAGGAAGCTAAAGGACCCGGAGAATCGATTCCATCGCGCGCATCAAGTCCGCGCGGCAGGCATCGGCGGCCGCCTCGCGCTCGCCTTGCGCAATGAGGTGAGCCAAGTCGATGTTGGCTTGCACGTGGTTATCGTGAATCTGCGGGTAGCGCTCCAGCGTCAACAAGAAGGTCAAGCGCATGCGCGCCAGCAGGTGCGACATGGAGCGGTCCAGCGTCGGCGAGCCCAAACCGGCGACCAGCTGCTTGTGGAAGCGCTGGTTGATGAGGGGGCGGGGAGCGTCGTTAAGCACTGCGGATTCGGTCAGCCGCACCAGCTCGCCTGGGTCCTCGAAGGTGGCATAGCGCGCCGCGGCCGGCTCGATGGCTGCGCGCGCCAAGTAGAGATCGCGCACGAAATCGCCGTCAGGGGTGGCGATGAACACACCCCTGTGCGGGATGCGCTCCACGATGCGCTCGGAGGCGAGCATGGCGAAGGACTCCCGCAGCGTGTTGCGGGAGCATTCGAAGCGCTCGGCCGCGCGGACCTCGCTGAGCTGGTGTCCGGGCATGTACTCGCCCTCGGAGATGGCGGCGCGGAGCGCGGACGCGACGGAATCAGCAAGCATGCGACTTACAGTAGCCCGCCGCTTAGGAAATCGTGGCGATTACCGCGCCCGGTTCCAGCCTGGAACCCTCCTTTGCCACACGGCTCAGCGTGCCCGCGGCCGGAGCCTTGACCGCGGATTCCATCTTCATGGCCTCAATCGTGGCGATGGCCTGGCCTTCCTCGACCGTCTCGCCGTCCTCGACGTTCCACGCCACGAGGTTGGCCTCGTAGGGGCTGGTCACCTCGTTGCCGCTGGCGCTGGCACCGGAGGCCGCGCTTGCCGACGCCCCCTTCGCCTGCCCCTGCGCCAACATATCGGTGGGGAAGCCCACGCTGACCAGCTTGCCGTCGATCTCCAGCGCAACGCGGGTGCGCTGCGCGTAGATGGCCTCGACGGGGACGGTGGCGCTCGTGGCCTCCGCGGAGGGGCGGTAGTTGTGGTCGAGCCAGTCGGTGTAGATACCGGCTGCGGCATCGGCGTCGCCGTGATCCACGAGGACCTGGGAGGAGACCATATCGCGGTGGAAGGGCAGCACGGTGCGAACACCTTCGATGTCGAATTCCTGGAGGGCCTGCTGTGCACGCTTCAGGGCGATCTCGCGGGTCGGCCCCCAGACCAGAAGCTTAGCCACGAGCGAGTCATAGTAGGGCGGCACGATGGAGCCGGAGCGCACGCCGGAGTCCACGCGGATGCCAGGGCCCGTCGGCGGCTCGAAGCGCACGATGGTGCCCGGGCAGGGGGCGAAGCCGTTGAGGATGTCTTCGGCGTTGATGCGGAACTCGAAGGCGTGGCCATCGGACACAGGGTCTGAAGCTTGCGCTTCAGACGAGGAAGAGGAATCAGACGCGAAGGAGAGGGGCTCCCCGGAGGCAATGCGGAACTGCTCCGCAATGATGTCCACGCCCGTGACCATCTCGGTCACCGGGTGCTCCACCTGCACACGGGTGTTGACCTCGAGGAAGGAAATCGTGCCATCCTCGGAGACGATGTACTCCACCGTGCCGGCACCGGTGTAACCCACCTTCGCGCAGATGGCGCGGGCACCTTCGTGGATGCCGGTGCGCTGTTCGTCGGAAAGCGCAGGCGCCGGGGCCTCCTCGATGAGCTTCTGGAAGCGGCGCTGCGTGGAGCAATCGCGGGTACCCAGCACGGCGACGTTGCCGTGCGTATCAGCCAGAATCTGCGCCTCCACGTGGCGCGGGTGGGTCAGGAACTTCTCCACGTAGCACTCCGCGCGGCCGAAGGCCTCCTTGGCCTCGCGGCCGGCGGAGTTGAAGGCAGCCTCGATGTCTTCGAGGTTCTCCACCACCTTCAGGCCGCGTCCGCCGCCGCCATAAGCGGCCTTGATGGCGATGGGCAGGCCGTGTTTCTCGGCGAAGGCGCGGGCCTCCTGCCAGTCATCGATGGGATCGGAGGTACCCGGTGCCAGCGGGGCGCCAACCTCCTCGGCCACGCGGCGCGCGGCAATCTTGTCACCGAGCAGCTCGATGGACTCCGGCGACGGGCCAATCCACGTCAGGCCGGCCTCGGCCACGGCGCGGGCAAAGTCGGCGTTCTCCGAGAGGAAGCCGTAGCCGGGGTGGATGGCATCCGCGCCGGCGCGCACGGCGATATCGAGGAGCGCGGGGACATTCATATAGGTATCCGCCGCGGAGTTGCCGGGTAGTGCGTAGGCTTCGTCAGCCACCTGGGTGTGCAGGGCGCCGGCATCGGCTTCGGAGTAAATGGCGATGGAGCGGATGCCCATGTCGCGCGCGGTGCGGGCGATACGGACGGCGATCTCGCCGCGGTTAGCAATAAGGACTGCAGAAATCATGTGTGGTTGTTCCTTAATCAGTGTTTAAGCGAGTTCAAAGCGGACCGTCGCCCCCGGCGGGAGCTGCGCGGCAATATCAATATCTTCTTCGAGGACCGTGGCGATGACCGGGTAACCACCGGTCACGGCGTGATCGCGGAGGAAAATCACCGGCTCACCACTCGGCGGAACCTGGACGGAGCCGGCGACCATGCCCTCCGAGGGCAGCTCGCCCTCGCGGGCACGGCTCAGTTCCACGGAGCCCTCCGGGCCCAGCAGGCGCACGCCCACGCGGTTAGACTGCGCGGTCACAGTCCACTCGGTGGCCAGGAAGGCCTCCAGGCTCTCTGGCGTGAACCAGTCATCGCGCGGGCCGAGCACGCAGCGCAGCACGCCCTCGGTCTGTCCGTGCGCGCCTTCGCGAACGCGCATCGGGTTGCTCAGCTGGGCATCGGTCATTGCGGTGGAGCGGGGGAGGACGCCGATGACGTCGCCCAGCCGCACCGGCTGCGGCCCCAACCCAGAGAGCACGTCCGTCGAGGCAGAGCCCAGCTCCGCATCCGCCACGATGCCGCCGCGGATGGCGATGTAGTTGCGCAGGCCCACCGTCGCGGGATCCACGGTCACCGTCGAACCAGCGGTGACGAGCACCGGGCGCGCGAGGTGCACTGGCATATCGTCCAGCAGGACGCGGGATTGGGCACCGGTGACGCACATGACTGCGTCGGTCAGCGCGCGCAGGCGGATGCCACCGATGTTCTCCAGCACGGTGGCCCCGCGGGGGTTGCCCACCGCGACGTTGGCCGTGGCAGCCGCCGCCAGGTCCGCCGCACCCGAGGGCGTGACACCCAAGTTGCCGCGGCCGGGGCGCCCCTGGTCTTGGAAGAGCGTGAGCAGCCCGGCATCGAGGACCTCCATGCGTGGCAGGCGCGCCGGGGTGCGGCGGCCAAAAGGCGTGGTCGACACAACATCTGGCAGCGAGCTCACCGCGCGGTAGCGCACGCGGTCACCGGGCTGCACCAGCGCTGGTGGGTGGGCATCGGATTCCCACATCGGGGTCGAGGTGGTGCCCAGCAGCTGCCAGCCGCCGGGGGAGACGCGCGGGTAGACAGCGGAGAATCCGCCGGCAATACCGACGGCCCCCGCCGGCACCGCGGTGCGCGGGGTGGCGCGGCGCGCGATGTTGAAATTCTGCGCCGGATCCGCCGGGGTGCAATAGGTAAAGCCGGGAGCGAAGCCACCGAAGGCCGCGAGCCACTCGGTGGACGTGTGCCACTCAATGAGGCCTTCGCGCGACATACCCATCAACTCGGCGGCCTCGTCGAGGTCCTCGCCGTCATAGAGAACGTCGATCTCCACAAAGCGCGGATCCTCGCCCGCCTGCGCGGTGGGGTGGAAGTCCTGCAGCTTCTCGGCGGCAGCGGCGGCGGAATTCGGCGTGGCAAAGGTCAGCAGCAAGGTGGTGGCTGCAGCAATGGCATCGACTTGGTCCTTGAGCGGATTGGCGTCGAGGGCCGCGTGCCACGCCATGACCTGGGATAAGTCCTCCAGCTCCACGAGCAGCGCGCGCGTTCCTACGGGGTGAATCTGCATCAGATGGCGCTCCGAATCTCAATTCCGCGCTCCTGCAGCTCGGCGACCACACCGCGCAGCAGTTGCACCGCGCCGGGCGAATCACCGTGCGTGCACACCGACTGGGCATCCACGTTGAGTACGGAGCCATCGATGGCGGTGATGGATCCGGTTTCGGCGACTTCGAGCACGCGCTTGACGACGTCCCCCTCATCACCCATTACAGCATTCGCCTCTCGCCGCGAGACGAGCGTGCCATCGGGGTTGTAGTTGCGGTCCGCGAAGGCCTCGCGGATGACGGTGAGTCCCTTCTTCTCCGCGATGTCGACGGCGACGCCGCCTGGCAGCAGCATAACGGGCAGATCGCCGAAGGCTTTGATGCCGTCGATAACCGCATGGGCCTGAGCCTCGTGGTGGACGATGGTGTTGTACATCGCACCGTGCGGCTTGACGTAGGCCACCTGGGTGCCATTGGCCTGGGCCAGGGCTTGGAGGGCACCGATTTGGTAAGTGATTTCGTCGGCAAGCTCGGCAGGTGCGTAATCGATGAAGCGGCGCCCGAAGGCTGCCGGGTCGTTATAGCCCACGTGTGCGCCGACGGTGACGCCTGCTTCTGCGGCCGCCTTCAGCGTTCCCGCGATGGAGTGCGGATCGCCGGCGTGGAAGCCGGTGGCGACGTTGGCGGAGGAGACGAGCTGGAGCATCGCGGCGTCATCGGCCACGGGGTTGCCGGCGGTAGTCTCGCCGAGGTCAGCGTTGAGGTCTATGTGCAGCGCGCTCATAGCAGGAGGACACCTCTTCTATAGTTCCCGAATTGTTGAACAATCTATGGGTGACTAGTGTAGCCCGCATCACGTAGGTTTGTGAAGTGTGTCCCGTATCTGTGGATGGGTGGGACGTGAAAACACCCCCATCACGACGGTGATGGGGGTGCGGCTGCCTCGCGCCGGTGGGCTGGCGCTGCTAAGAGCTTCGCGTTTGAAGCTCGATGGTGCAGGATTCAGATTAGAACGGGAGGTTGACTCCCAGTGCCTGTGCTGCGGCCGGTGCGGCTGCGGCCAGCGCGCCTACGACGCCGAGGACGATGACGGCGATGCCTAGCCCGGAAGGCTTGCCGTCCTCGGAGGAGAGCTTGCCCTTGATGTCGTCGGAAGAGCTCTGATCCTCGCTGCTCTGGTCGCCCTTGCCTTCGTCGCTGCTGCCGGCGTCGCCGCCCTGGTTGCTGCTGCCGTTATCGCCTTCGGTGTCGGTGCTGGAGGTGGCGTTGGCGCTCTGGCCGGTGGTGTCTTCAGCGTTGGCGGCGGTGACGCCTGCGAGTGCGAGGGCGCCGGCCAGGGCTGCGGCGGTGAGGTTGCGGGAAATGCGCTTCATGTTTCTTACTCCTGGGGTTAGATCGGGAAAGTTTGGTCAACGCCGTATCAGACGATGTTGTCACCGTTAACTGATGTCGACTTCCCACATACTAACCAAGAAATAGTGAGGTAGGTCAAACTATTTCCAATTTTTAAGCTACTCCACGCAAATTTTCATGGTTGTGCCAGGGTGCGCTGGCTCGTCGGGTGGTGCTGGACCTTGCGGTGGTGGGATGAAACTTCCTGCGTGGTTCGGGTTTTGGGGCTTGCTTGCGTGCTAGTTCATCCGTTGAATCTTTTAACTTCCTCCAAGGGGTGCGGTGGGAAAGGTGGTGGCCCAACGGGCGTATAAAACCGCAAAAGCCGCGTCTCTCCACCCCGGTAGGGAAAGGAAGAGGCGCGGATGAGTTGCCTGTTGGCCCTAGGCCTTAAACCTCTTAGATGAAGAGCTTGCGGCGAGCAACGACAGCGCCAGCGGCGATCATCGCTGCGATTGCCAGTGCAGCGAGGCCGCGGGCAACGGTGTTGGAACCGGTCTCAGCGGAGATACCGCGGGACTGTGCTGGGGTCTGTGCGGCGGTGCCTTCAGCAACCTTGCCGCCCTGGGCGATGACCTCGTCCTTGTTCTCCTGCAGCATTTTCTCGGAAGCGGCCTTCTCCTCAGCGGAAGGAGCGTCCTTCTGAGCTGCCTCCTCGGACTTGACGTAGGTCTTGCCGTCCTTGGCCAGGTACCAGGTCACGCCGCCGATGATGAGGGCGGCCGGCAGAGCCAGCCAGGCCAGCTGCTTCTTGTCGAACTCGGCGCTGGTCGGCTCAGCCTCGGACTCGCCGTTGATCGGGTAGTCAACGGAAGACGGTGCGGTAGCCTCGCCGGTGGCTGCCATGTCCATGTCCGGGGCCATCACGCTGGTGGTGGTCGGCGCGTCTTCCTCGGGTGCTTCGGCGTCAGCCGCCTGAGCCTGCTGCTGCTCCCAAACGAACTGCGCTTCCTCCTTGGTGAGCTTGGTGTCGCCAAGCTCGTTCTTGTGGATGTAGCTGCCGTCTGCCTGCTTCACGTAGGTCAGGCCATCGACCTCGATCGATTCCGGAGCCGGGATCTGGGCAGAGGCAACGGCGGTGCCACCCAGTGCGAGGGAACCAGCCAGAACGGCTGCGGTCAGGGTGCGGTTGATGCGCTTCATAAGCTTCTCCTTGCGGGGTTTGTGAGGTATGTGAGAGGGATTCAACCCGACGTGAACCACAATAGCCACAACTTTCACATTAGTCACAAGGGTTTCGAAATTTCGCTCCGTAACATGGCGGATGCTTTTCGTGCCAGACGGGTGGCATGTTCGGTAGGTTGCGGCCCTCAAGGGCGGCGCTGCAAGGTCTGTTAACCTGCAAGAATAAGAACGGTCTTGTCTGTTGAGCTGCGAAAACGTTCGATAACTGTGCGTAGTGGCGGAAATCCCCCTGAACGGGGGATGCTGCATGGGGCTTAGCTCTGTTCTGCGGCAGGATCAGGAGCCTCGGTTACGCCCTCAAACTGCCATCCCACCACGGCATTGCGCACCGCAGCAGCCAAAGGGTTGGCCGGCTGAATGCAGCTGATGGTGAGAAGGCGACCGGGCTGGGCATCGGTGCCCCAGATGCTCTCATCCTGCTCAAGGCCGTCCTTCGACGGATCGTGCAGATCTGTTGCGGTGTACACCAGCCATTGCTCGCCGGAGTTCTGCGTGCGAAGGTACAACTTGTCGCCCACAGAGGCTTTGTGCTCGTCGGCGCTACCGTCGTAGAGGTTATTGAACACCGCTGGTACTCCCGCACCGGTATGTCCGGCGACCACCACGACGTCCTGCGCATCCGTACCGGGGAGCGAATAGGGTTTATCCTCCGCGGTGTAGGTGCAAGCCTTACTCATCGAGTCGGGGTTGATCTTGTTGTCTTTGATCCGACAGGAGCCTTCTTCAAACTCTGCGCGCACATCAATTGTCGGGATGTACATCTCCACCGCTGGGGAGGGCTCGATGATGGCGGCGGGTTCCGCAACCACATCGGTTGGTTGCGGCGCGGGCGCGTCTGGCTCCTTATTGATCTGAAGTGCGGCGACGATGCCGACGAGAACCATCGCCAAAATAAGGAGAACTCCCAACCCGCGACGGCTGATGGGCGTGCGAGGGCGCGGTGATTTCCGCCGTGGCGCAGGGGTTGTCGTCTTCTTCGGCGTCGTTCGGGTCGGCGCTTGTTGGGTCGGCGCTTGTTGGGATGGCGTTTGTTGGGCAGGCGCCGACGTTGAAGCGGATCGACGGGAAGGGGAAGTTGTCGACGGGGACGAAGCTAGGCGTTCTTGGCTGGGGCGGCGTCGCGGGCGGTAGGAAGGGCGCTCAGGGGCAGTGCTCTCGTGGTCGTGAGTAGAGCCTCGCCGGCGAGCACGCTCGGCGCGCAGATCAATACGGATTCCTTCTTCTGGCAGGCGATAGCTATCGCGCTGTGTCGAGTAGCGAGAATCCATAGTGAGCTCCTGAAGAGAACGATAATTAGAAAGTTACAGTACTACTCGCTAAGTAACTATTCCGTATGCGCTCACTATGGCGGCAGGAGCGGGCATAAAATGCCGCCTGAACTCTCGGCCTGGATGGCTGGCGATGAGGGAAGCCGTTGGCTAATGCCTTCCGTCGGCAGCGAGCTGAAAGTGCAACGCGTAGGTGATGAGCCAGTGGGTGGACATGAAGTGGCCGTCGACAAGCTGCGTTTGCGCGCTGGCTGCTAGTGCTTGGGCGCGTGGTAGGACGGAGGCGTCGAAATGCTCGGCGAGTTCAACGAGCATCCATGCTCTGGTTAGCGCTAGGCCGTAGAGGTGGGCCAGGCGGCCATCGGTTGGGTCAAGCACCTCTGGGATTTGTGTGAGAAATTCCAGCGCTTCGGTGCGGTGGGGAAGAAAGCCGTCGAACCAGTGTGGGAAGTCCGGCAGCACGCGCGACATGAGTAGGGCCTCCGATAGCCCGTTGGACAGGAAATCGTGCCCGGACAGCTCCCATTCGAGCGGGTAGTCGCGGTCTTCGCCGAAAAGGCGGACAGCAGCCTCGCGCACCGAGCTCGCCAGTGAATCCAGCCCGAGTTTCTCCGCGGCCTCGAGGATGAGGAAAAGGTTGAAGGCTGTATTGGAATGCATGCCGTGGCGCACCGGTTGGATGAGTGATTCAAGCCAGTCGTGGCAGTGCTGTGCGGTTAGCTCTACGAGCTTGTCCATCGCTTCGCCAGGCCGAACGGAGGCGAGCTGCAGCAGCCAGGCGCGCCCATAGGGCATTTCATATCCGGGGTGGGCGAGTAGGTAGTTGTATTCCGTGGTGAGGGCTTCTGCGCTGAGGCGATCGTCGAGAAGCTCGGCAAGTTCTTTCGGAGACTCGGGCCCGAGAATCTTGTTTAGTAGCGCGCCTGAGTACTGCATGTGGACGCTGGAGTGCCAGTCGAAACAACCGTAAAAACTGGGGTGCAGCTCGCGCGGGCGCACGTCGCAGTCTTCTGTGGAAGCGCTCGTGTGGTGCATCGCGGCGGGGAATTCGCGCTCGAGTGCGGCCACGATTGCTTCCGCCCAGGCGCTGGAACAAGTTTCTAGCGTGGTCATGCGTCAAGTATGGCAAAGCTGAAGGTGGGGAGCGCGTTTAAACGCAGGTATAGAAGGTCTGTTCGAATTTGTGGCGTTGGTGTCCGGGCCCCCTCGTAGTCTTTGGAGCAGGCATCCAAGGGGCGGGGGATGTGTGGGTGTCTGAAATCGCTGGCAATGCTCTTCGTCTTTGGGGGTTGTCACTAACGAAGAAGGGGGAACTGTGAAGTTCTTGGAAAACAAGCCGACGACATTTAGTAAGAGACAAGTACATCGAATAGGTAGTGCGTTGCGCAATGGGGAATCGGTTGATGAGGAACAGCTCGGGCTGTTCTTGGACCAGCAATCAGCCCTGTGTGAATCGATAATTCAGGAAGCGAGCCAGACTATGACACAGCTTGATAATCAGTTGACGATGACTGCAGACTCCATCGTGGAACCAGATCCAGACAGGTATTTCTTGAGTTCTCGCGTAAAAACGAGAGACACATTGAGAGAGAAATTGAGTCGAATGCCGAGCTTCCCTTTAGAGAACATTCAGGATGTATCTGGCGTACGGATGGACGTCGATGTGACCTTAAAAGAGCAAACTGTACTTGCGAAGCTTCTTTCGCGAGAGCTTGTGAAGGCTGGCGCGAGGAAAGTGATTCTTCGGGATATGCGAGAGGAACCACACTCGGGGTATCGCGCGGTGCACTTACATGTGATGTCAGAGGCCGGACGTGCAGAATTTCAGCTACGAACCGCGCTTCAGTCGCAGTGGGCAAACCTTTATGAAATGGCAGGAGACTTGTATGGAAGGGAAATCCGATACCTCGAATTCGGAGGAAGAATTCCG
The DNA here is from genome assembly GCF_001810085.1 of Corynebacterium sp. HMSC072A02. Taxonomy (NCBI): domain Bacteria; kingdom Bacillati; phylum Actinomycetota; class Actinomycetes; order Mycobacteriales; family Corynebacteriaceae; genus Corynebacterium; species Corynebacterium sp. HMSC072A02. The sequence goes on from NZ_KV799873.1 coordinate 23,088, forward strand.
GCAGAATTTGAGATTGAGATCCGTGCTTTACATGAGGTATCCGAAGTCGTAAACAGGGTGGAAAAGCTCGTAGATATTCTTACCGAGCCTTTCGAAGGAAGCCGGCCTGTTGGCGCAACCCAAAAAGAAGCGCGTCAATTGCGACGGAACATGTATAAGATGCTAGATAAATTAATCCATGAATTCGAAGAACGTCGAGTTCAACGTGACATGGAGGGAGAATAAATCGATGCCAGCCTATCTGATTAAATACCATCGGCCGACAGGTGCACTGGAAGTGACTGAGTATGATTCCCTGATGGAGGGAACCCGCGCTCGTCATAGACTGGATCAAGTAAATAAGGATCCTGATGTCGAGATTGTGGCGATTGGTGCTAAGAACTTAGAGTCCGTTCGGCACACGCATGCGCGCTACTTCTTCCGTGAGAAGACCGCGCCGCCGTATCCCTTTGTGGCTTAAAGCTCGAAGCTTTGAAGGGCGCAGTTGATGAAAGCTAGCCGCGAAGGATTTTCTCCATGGCCTTTCCTTTGGCTAGCTCGTCAACGAGCTTGTCCATGTACCGAATATTCTGCATCAGTGGGTCATCGATGTCTTGGACACGATGCCCGCAGATGCTGCCAGTGATGAGGGAGCGGGATGGGTTCAGGTGCGGGGCCTGCTCGAAGAAATCCTCGAGGGTGACCTTTTGCTCCCGGACCCGTTCCAGCTCCTCAACCGAGTAGCCGGTAAGCCAAGTGATGACTTCGTGAAGCTCGCCGACAGTCCTGCCTTTGCGCTCTACCTTCTTAACGTAGTGCGGATAAATATCGGCGAAGGGTATGGAAAAGATGCGGTGAGACATGGATGCAGTATATCCGTGAGCCTCATGGTGCGTGGGGGGCCGTTCGTTGTCGCGGACTTAGCCGTGCCAGAGCGTCGAAATTGGCATTGCCCAGAGGTTTTCACCCATTGGCAGGACGTCCTTGCCCGTGTACAAGACAATTCCTGCGCGGAAAGAATCACCAGCTACCTGCTGAAGATAGCGCAGGCCAGCAAAGTCCTTCGGCTGGATCGACATCGCGGCTTTGACTTCCACGCCAACAACGTCCCGGGATCGTGATTCCAGCACAAGGTCAACCTCTTTGCCGGTAGAGGTCCGAAAGTGGAAGAGGCGATAATCAACCGATGACCATGCCTTCTGCTTCAGAAGCTCGTTGGCAACGAAGGCTTCGCAGATCCCGCCGCTAAGCGTGCTGGAAATGTTCATCTCCAATGCCTCTGGCTCGAGGCCTGCCAGGCTTGTAGCAAGCGCGGTATCTGAAAGGAAGACCTTGGGCTTAGAGATAGCTCGCTTCTCAAGATTTGTTCCCCATGATGGTAATTGGTTAATCAAAAAGACATCACTCAGCGCAGTTACATAGGTGGGGACTGAGCGTTCGGGAATGTCGAGTGCACGCCCAATGTGCGCCGCTACAAGTTCCGCGGTGCCTTGTGCAGCAAACTTGGCGAGAAGATTGTGTAAGCGGTCAGGGAATTGAATGCCGTAGAGCTCGGCAGCGTCTTTTGACAAGACTCGCTCAATATAAGCAGCGAACCACCGGTGTTGCCGTCGTCGACCAGAATCCCTAAGTCCTGGAAAACTCGGCGTGCAGAAGAGCTGGAAGTAGTCAGCCCGGGAAAGGGTGGATGCGGGTTGTACGCCTGCATCTTTTAATGACCATATTCGGCCTGCAAAGTCTTCGTGGATACCTAAACGTTCGCCCACGCTGAGGCCGTGAAGGCGAATAGTTTCTGCGCGGCCAGCGAGAGATTCTTCGGCTCCTGTGAGGCTGAGGAGGTTGGATGATCCGGTAAGGATAAAACGCCCCGGCCGTCGATCTTTTTCGAGTGCGCCTTTAATCGCGCGAAACAGCTCTGGTGCGCGCTGAATTTCATCAATGGCTAGTGTGCCCTCGGGGAGCTGTCTGACAAAGCCGTCTGGGTCCGCTTGTGCAGAGGCCAGCGAAGCGCTCTCATCAAGGTTAAAGAACCTGTGTTCTCTACCTTCGAGTAATTGATGGACAAGGGTACTCTTTCCTACTTGGCGCGCGCCGGAAATAGTCAGCACAGGTGTATCCGACAGAACTTCTTCCGCCAGATCTTGTGCGTTTCTATGTAGAAAAGAATCAGTCATGGCAGTCAATCTACCTGCGGTGTTGCGGTTCTGCAAGGTGTTCATTGCGGTTCTGCAATGCTCTCGTTGCGGTTCTGCAAGGTTCTCATTGCTGTTCTGCAATGCTCGCGCTGCCGTTTGATCGCGCTGTGGAACGCCAAAAAGAGGGCACCCGCAGCCGTCGTGAAACGGCTTGGGGTGCCCTCTTCTGTGGGGCCTGGGGAGGTGAGCTAGTCCCAGACGGGGGCGTCGCCAAGCTGCAGCTCAGAGTAGCGCGCCTCCGGAACGGTGGCGGAGTAGGGCTTGCCCACGGCCTCCCATTCCTGGTCGGCATTGCAACGCACGTCCTGGCCGTCGGTGTCGAGCATGGTAAAGCCCCACACCAGCTTGCCCTGGGAGTTTGCCGGCAGCGTGTACGGGCCAACCTCCTGGTTTAGCTTCCAGTGCTGCTCGTGCACGTAGTTGAAACCGTAGGTCTGGGTCAGAACCTTGGCCAGCTCGCCCTCGCCCTTGATGGAACCGGAGACCTCGATGGTCTGCGTGCGGGCCTGTGTCACGGTGTGGCTGACCGGCACGGGCTCATCATTTCGGTTGGCCACACTGGCGGCGTCGGTCTGCTTGAACCATCGGCGGGTGGCGGTGACGTAGGTGCCGTTCTCACCGGGCGTCGAGCAGTGCGTGCCCGGCTTGAAATCATCATTCCAGCGCTGCGGCAGCTCGAAGTCCCCGCCGAAGTCAGCGGCGTGGGCCACAGGAGCGGCCGCCAATAGGCTGAGCGCGGCGAAGGCGCTCGCGATGGACTTCTTCAGCACGTCTTAGCCCCAATCGTTGTTGTCGCGGGTGGAGACCTCCACGTGGCGCTCCTTCGGCAGGGTAGCGGTGAAGGTGCCACCGTTGGCCTGCCAGGTGTTATCGGAACCGCAGATGGTCTTCTGACCCTCGAAGTCGGAGACAACCCAGCCGGCGCGCATGACGGCGGTCTTGCCCGGAGCAATGTTGTACGGGCCGACCTGCTCGCCCACCTCGTAGGACTGGGAGTCGGTGTAGCTGGAGGAGAAGGTGAAGTTGATCAGATCCAGCAGCTTGAAGTCAACGCCGGCGGAAACGTTCCAGGTCTTGGTCTTGGTTTCCTTGATGGAGCGGGTGACCGGCAGCGGCTCGTCGTTGTAGTTGGACACGGTCCAGGAGCCGGCGGAGCCGTCGAAGTAGGTGCGCTTGATCTTAACGGTCTGGCCGGTGTCACCCGGGTTGGTGCAGTGCTCACCGATGGTGGTCGGGTTGGCCGGGCCCAGGTCACGTGCCGGGAGGGCGTTAGCAGCCGGGGTAGCGATCAGGCCGCAAGCGATGGCCACGGCGGCGGTGGTGGAAGCAATCTTGGTCTTGAACATGGTGATTTCTCCTTGGGAAGTAAAGGGGGATTAGTAGATGGTCTGGGTCGGGACTGGGAGTTCGCGGTACTCGTCCGGGGTGACGTCCTCGGTGCGAGTGGAGCCGTCCTTGCCCGTGATGGTGGCCTCCGCCCAGAAACCGCTGGGAGCGGTGGTCTGCTTGTAGTTGGAGGTCAGGCTGTACTTTCCGTCCTTACCGCAGTGGATTTCGCGGTAGTTGATACGGGTCATGGTGGTGCCGTACTCCACGCGGACGCGCTCACCAGGGGCCAGGTCGATGTGCTGCAGCTCGGTTCCCACCGGCATGTAGGCGCGCTTGACCGCGCCAACGGACTCCAGCCAGCCCTTCGGGATATCGCCGCGGTTGCCCTGCCAGTTGGTGTACGGTGCGTGCTCGGCGCCGACGACGAAATCGGTGACCGGCGCGTACTCATAGTCACCCTTGGACCAGTTGAGGAAGTCTGTGGAGTAGCCCGGCTTGCGGAAGGTCGGCTTCACCGCAGTGATGTCCAGCGGGTACCAGGAGCTATCGCGGCCTTCGCAGGTCTCGCCTTCCTTGGGCCAGGATGGGTCGCGCTGCAGGTCCTCGGAAGGCTGCATGATTTCATCCTTCTTCGGGTCCGCAATCTTCTCCAGGCTGGGGCCGGACACGGAGGTGTAGTTGCCCTCGATGGGCTTGGAGTTCGCGCCCGGGGAGCGGGAAGGAATCTCCATGGCGAGGTCCGAAATCGAACCATCCGCCTTGATGATGTAGGCAAAGGCATAGCGCTCAGCCGGGCCCTTGCCGCGGATGACGTTGGCGCCGGGCATGTTCTCTAGGCGGTCATCGTTGCAGCCGACGAACATGGAGATGAAGTCCTTTTCCACCACGCCGTATTCCACGCGGAAGGATTCGCCCGGCTTCAGGGTGACGGGGCCGAAGGTTTCCTTCTCCTGCCAGCCGTTGCTCAGCTTCAGTCCGATGTCGGACTTGGCGGTGGTGTCCCACCCGGAAGGCATAGCGGCCTTGGAGTTGGCCTCAATCTTGTGGTTGGTGCCCGTTTCCACGGAGGCGGTGTACGGCACCTCCTGGTTCGTGGTGTTCTTAAACTGCAGGGTGCCGTCGCTCAAGTAGCGGCGGCCGGTCTCTGCGAAGTGCCACTCGGGAGTGGCGTTGTCTTCACCTGCTGCGCTGCAGCTCTTGTAGAGGTTGGTGATGGGGTAGGCCTGTGGCATGGGCGGAATGTTGGCCGCCTGTGCCGAGGGGGTAATTAATGCCGCGGTTGCCACCAGTGGTGCAAGCGCGCGCAGTCCCTTAGAGAGCACCTGTGTACCGTCCTTATATTTTATTAAGTGAAAAGTGAGAGATCTGTAGAATCCGCAATTATTTTAGGAGGCATGCAGGGGGTAGACAATGGATATAGAAAACGGCTTACGACGCTTGAGGAAAGTTAGTGGCGTTAAGTATTTGCTGGCCAGCCCATTGATCTTTCGTACACAAACTTCTGTATAACCCCGTGTGGGTGGGTCAGTGCAGACCCGGTCTCTTGACTTTATGGGATACGCGCACTGGTGGTTGGAAGAAGGGAATGCGCGGCGCGACACCGTAGGAACACTGCCCAGGGAACCTTCTAATAATCCACCGCATCACGCACAATAAGGCAGGTCATGCAGTGCCCACCGCCGCGCCCGCGGCCCAACTCCGCGGAGCCGATCTCGACTACCTCGATGTCGGCAGTCCACCGCTGTTAGGGACTAATTCGGGCTAACGGATGCTTGAGTGGGTGGAACCGATTTCGCACCAGTGAGAGAGAATGAGACTGCAGTGCTAAATCCGGAAAAGAAACGTGTGCATGGTTGATTACAGTTTTGAGGGTGCCCTACCCCGGATTATTTTCAGGCAGGGACGAAAACAAACCATTCCGGAGCTAGTGACTAGTCTCACTGCCACAAGGCAGAAGGAACGCAGATAAACAAAGCCTGACCCAGCATGGGTCAAGGCTTACGAGTCCTGGGTTCCCTCAAGCGGAACTGCTAACAACGTAGTAAGGCAAACAACTTCAAGACTTCGAAATGGACTCGCCTTCACTTTGAGATGTCGCTCAACCCAACCGGAAATACGGGCCTTACAGGTCTCTAAAGTTTTTAGCAATGCTTTGCCCAACTGCGACAATCCGATCGTCTACAGCGGACATCTTGGTGAGCATTTCCTCTTCGCTTTGGTCGGAAAGCGTAGCCCAGTAGGCCATAGTTTTCGGCGACGCCTCAGGATGGAATTGAACTCCAACCGCGGAACCGATCCGAAATGCTTGAATTGCGTTTTCACTGGATGCCAGCAGCACTGCACCTTCGGGGATCTTGGTGACAGAGTCGTAGTGCGATTCTGCTGCCAAAAACTCACCTTTGATTTCCGAAAACATCGGGTCAGAGAGGCCTTCTTCGGTTAGTTTAATTTTGAATGGTCCGTCCTCTACACCCGAGTTTAAACTGACGTCCCCGCCAAACGCTGTCGCAAGGATTTGATGTCCTAGGCAAATCCCCAGAACCGGAACCCCTTGGGATACGGCTTCAATCAATAGCTGGCGCAGATCTTCCAACCAATCACCATCAATGGCATTCATCCTTCCACCAAGCACGATGATTCGATCACCGCAGTCCTCAAGCGAAGGTGTTGGAGGGACAATTTCGTACTCATCGTCTAGCCAATTTTCAAACCTATCCAAACCTACGATGGGGTCTGGTTGAATGACAGTAATCATAATTCTCCCTTTCTGTTCTACTTACGTTGTAACTGTTATTCCTGGATCGTCTTCCTGCGAGTTTTGTCTTACAACAGATTCTGAGTGAATGCGCTCCGCCGAACCAAGATTTTGGCTTCGCTCCTCCCAAAAGTCAGCATTTTTGATACCGACACGTTTAGGATCAAATTCTGGGTCCACTCCACGCTTTTTCTGTTCCACATAGTCTTTCAAACAGGTGATCGCCGGTGCTTGAAGAGCAAGAATGACGAGAATGTTCATCCAAGCCGTAGCGCCCATGCCAATGTCTCCAAGTGCCCAAGCGACTGTCGGAGTAGAAACTGCCCCTACGAAGACAGATGTCAGCAATAGAATCCTTAATGTCCATATGAGTCCCCGTCGGGCCTTCAGACTGCTTACCCATCGATTGAAATAGCTAAGGTTCACTTCTGCCGAGTAATAGGAACCAAGAACGGTAGTAAAGGCAAAGAACCCAATCGCAATCGCCACAAAGGACGATCCAAAACCATGCAGGACGGTATCAAGCCCGTTCTGAATGAAACCTGGACCAACTGCTACATCCTCAGGAAGATTTCCGCGGTAGCGGACGGGACTCTCTTCTGAGGGTTGTTCGAAAACTTTAAACATCCCTGTCGAAATGATGATGAATGCCGTCGCGGAGCAAACAAACAATGTATCGACGTAGACCGCGAAAGACTGCACAAATCCCTGCTTTGCAGGATGTGAAACTTCTGCTGCAGCTGCTGACTGAGGAGTAGTTCCCTGCCCAGCTTCGTTGGAGTAGGCACCTCGTTTGACGCCCCACATAATCGCGGAGCCCAAGAGCCCAGCGAACAATTGCTCCTGCCCAAAAGCAGATCTAAAAATTAGCCCAAAGACCTCTGGAATTTGTTCGAAGTTAACGCACAGGATGACTATTGCGAAAACGATATACAACCCTGCCATCGGTGGAACGACAAGAGAAGCGAAGTTCGCAATCCTCTTAATTCCACCAATGATGATGATTGCAATCGCAGTGGTGAGAACCACTGCTGAGACCGTAATATTAATCCCCCAAGCGTTATCTAGTGCTGCAGCTACACTATTCGACTGAATCCCCGGCAAGAAGAATCCCGTAGAAAGAGTGACTACCAGCGCAAAGATGGCCGCTAGAGCCTTCATGAAGGGTGCAATCTTCGTCCCGCGATACGCTTTTTCAATATAGTAAGCCGGACCACCACGATACTCACCAGTATCGCGGTCCTTCTCCTTATAGATTTGCCCTAATGTGCATTCAATGAAGGATGAAGCGGCACCCATGATTGCAACGGCCCACATCCAAAAAACTGCCCCCGGACCACCAAAAGCGATTGCTGTCGCTACGCCAGCCATGTTTCCAATGCCAACACTGCCGGCTAGGGACACCATGAGCGATTCAAGTGACGAGATTCCGGAAGATGACTTCTCTGAGCTCCGAATCTGCCTTAGCATGTCGGGAATGCATCGAATCTGTACCCCCTTCGTCGCAATCGTAAAATACAAACCTGCACCAAGCAGTAATACAACTAGTGCCGGTGACCAAAGCACTCCACTTATTGCACCTAGAACTTCCATTACGGAGAAGGCCCTTTCTGTAATTCTCATCCCAACAAATCGGTTAGTAGGATTATGGTCACGTCATAGTGTGAATGTGCGGTAAGTTACGTTAAAGTTGCGGAGTGTTAAAGATGTAGATTGTCGATTTTGCGAGAAAATAGTGGTTACAGGAAAGTTTTAGCCACTTTTCCATTTTTGCTAACTTTTTGAAAATCAACCGATGAGTCGTAGAAGCACCCCCATACAGGGGTTAGTTTTTCTTACTTACTGAAGATTCGGGCACTCCCTGATTTGAAGAGTCGATCTTCTTTCCTCCGTCTACTTCTAGCTTCTGCAATCAAGCAGTTTCAACGCAGCCCCTCAACACTGACAAGGGGCGCGTAGCGGGTGCGTGAGCCCGCTACGTGTGGGAGTGCTTGATTGTGTACTGGAGTGCCTCGTCAGGCTTAGCAGGAGCAAGTTCCTTGAGCAGATATCGCTGTGGAAGGGCTCTTGCGGTTGCGTCGAGGAGGGGAGTATAACCTGCGTGAATTTCATCCCGTGGCATTGTGCATGGTTATGACAGTGACTGGACTCTCCGATGAAATGGCGCTGACCGCTACGCCGTGTTTGTCTAGCTGCAGAGCAATCCCCTCCTTGCACTGGTTGGCGCGGGTCAACATATCTATGGGAACGACCTGCTCTGACACGCGGAGTGGTAGCCGGTGAGCTTATCCACCCTCTTTTCGGAGTTCGACCACCAAGTGAATTCTGAGATGGCTTTGGCATAGCCCAGGCTCTGGACTGTAGTGCGGTACTTAACGGGCTGCTTTGAGGAACTCGTCCGCGGGATTCGATTCCGAAGTTTTGTAGTACCGGACGTTGACTGAAATTCCGCTGGTGAGAGTCTCTAGTGATAAAGATTTCATTTGGATTGCGCTTCGCCAATACGCGGAGGAATTTCCAGTGGCCGGCGTGGAAAACCTGAGCTTCGTCGACGAGCGCGTGAACAAATGCACCCTCCGTGCCGGTGCGATGCTCTACAATGTGTATCGCAACTGCTGCCACAGTAGGATAGGGCAGTTTCAAAGGAGAAGCGCACTTGGCGGAGAAGAACTTCATTACTTCCTGTACGGCCTTGCGCTCAGCGCGGGTCAGGGGCGTACCGCGTCCGGTCCGTCGGGTAAGGAGGCAGGACTTTTGGTTTTATCTCGAGCGTAAGGACCATCGCCGCGTGCTTCGGCGAGAGGAACGTGGTATGTGCCTTCACCGATGGCAGTGCGTTTTCTTTCAGAACTGAATCTTCCTCCCATAGACGCATTTTTCAAGGCCACCGAGACCGCTAGGCAGGACATCCGCGTCCATCCCCAGCGCGCTCTTCAATAACGCAGCCTGCTCGGTGATTATGCATCTTGAACACGCTGAAAATCAGCGCATCGATGTCACAGTCCACAGTCTCGACGCACTGTGGCCTGCGGATTCTGGGAGGGGGAATGAAAGTTATTCATCTGACCCTTGAGCGTGGCGGCTAGCTTTCGAGTATATGTAGTGAGGGAAGCAGGCCCCTTCGGGTTTTAGCAGGTGCTTCGCGCGATGTAGAACCAGTACTGCTGGAGCGTTCCCGTATAGAATATGCGTACAACTGGGGTCTCGAATAAGGCCGTGATAGTTCCTTTGGGCGTCCGGATTAATAATCCACCGCATCACGCACAATAGGGCAGGTCATGCAGTGCCCGCCCCCGCGCCCGCGGCCCAACTCCGCCGAGCCGATCTCGACCACCTCAATGCCGGCGGCGCGCAGCTTCTTATTGGTGTACTTGTTGCGGTCATAAGCCACCACCACGCCCGGTTCAATGGCCACGACGTTATTGGCGTCGTCCCACTGCTCGCGAGCGGCGGCATAGGTGTCCCCACCGGTTTCCACCACCTGCAGGCTCCCGACGCCGAGTGCCTTGGCGACGACCTCGAGGAAAGACTCGGTGGGCAGTTCGACGTCGAAAGGCGCCGTGCTCGTGGAAGGGTGCAGCACGATGGGCCGGATAGTGTCCACGACCTTGGGGTAGGCGGTGATTTTATCCGCATCCAGGAAGGTCAGGACGGTGTCGAGGTGCATCGAGGCGCGGTCGGCGGCCATGGCGGCGATGATGATCTTCTCGGCCTCTCCTTCCTGGAATAGGCGCATGGCCAGCTGGCTCACTCCCTGCCAGGTGGTGCGCTCACCCATGCCGACGAGGACGATGCCCTTTCCGATCGGCATGATGTCCCCGCCCTCCAGGGAAGCCAGGCCTGGCTCCTCATCGGTGTTGCCGTACCAGAACTGAAAATCCGCCTGCGCAAAACGCGGGTGGTAGTTATAAATCGCTCTGGTCAGCAGCGTTTCCTGGTGGCGCGCCGGCATCCGCATGGGGTTGAGTGAGACCCCGCCATAAATCCACGCCGAGTTATCCCGCGAGTACTGAGTGTTGGGCAGCGGGCGCAGCGCAAAAGCGGAAGGCCCGTAGACCTCTCGCATGGCGTCGATGGTGTCGTGGCCCAGGCCTTCCGGGATTTCGGCGAAGGGTAGCCCACCGATGAGGAGCTCCGCCAGGCGTTTGTTAGACATGTCCTCGAACCAGTGGCGCAGCTCGCCGCCGATGCCGACACCAACGTTCTTATCCAGCAGCTTGAAATCCAGGATGAAATCGCGCCCGCCCGGGGTGGCCAGGGTTTCCTCTAGGAGCGTGTGCATCTCCAGCACCTCGACGCCGTAGCTGCGCAGCTTGGCGACGAACTCCGCGTGATGCTTCTTGGCTTCGTCGACCCAGAGGACGTCGTCGAAAAGCAGCTCCCCACAGTTGCTGGGGGTCAGCCGCTCGTGCGCGAGCCCCGGCGCACACACCATGACCTGGTGGAGCTTGCCAACTTCGGACCAAACGCCCAGCGGGGGAGTTGTCATGTGTGTGAACCTTTCTCGGCGGGGTGTGCCGTGTTATTCCCTAATGTGGTGAGTAGGGACACCCGGGTGGTGGCATGTGAACTAGACGACAATTCTAAGAAAAGTTCGCACTTTTTCAAGCTCCCGCAAGCCGAAGAAAGCCCACGTAGATGCAGGTTTTGCGGCTGTGTGCATACTATTATCCCCGTTTATTCACACGGCACGGGCTGTCACATGGTGCGGTTCCGCGCCGCGCTTGCCGACGCCCCGCCTTCCGTCACTGCGGCAACACCGACGCTGGCAGGGGCGGCATTGCCCGGCGAGCTTGATGAATAACTTCGAAAAGAGTGGAAACTCTGCGCGAATAGTAGAGATGTAAACGCGCGGGGGTAGTTGTGGCGTGCAGTCCGAGGGCGAGGGAGGCCTCGCTACTGGGCGTCGAAGTCCTCGGCTATGAGGCTTGCCGCGTGTTCGCGGAGGTAGTCGCGTAAGTACGGCAAGGCGAAATCGACTTCGCCGTGGCCCGTGGTGGTGATCATTTCGGCGTCGAGAAGCCGGCGGCGATAGTTGCCTACATAAGAATCAGTCTTATTGAAGCGTGCCTTGATATCCGCCATCTTGGAAGGGCCATCGCTTTGGGCCATGTAAACCAAAAAGCTTCGGTCGACGGGGGAGAGGTCCGACAGCGCTGGCTCATGAACAAGCTGGCCGAGCTTGCGCTGTGCTGTTGCGACTCCGCGCCGGGCAGCGTCGATAGAAATCTCGGTACCTCCGTCAGCGGTACGCGCCTTTTCCCGAAAGGAGCACTGGCCAACGAGTTGGATCATGAATGGATATCCATGGCACGCCTCAACCGCGGTTTCCAAAGCGTCCTGTGACCATGAGGTGGCGGCGCTGTGAAGGGGTTCCTCCAGTGCTTCACGTACATCCGAATCGGAGACCCTGCCCAGCTCAATGCGGTTAGCACGTCGAAGAAAGGTAACTGGATTGGTGTCGCCACGACTGTTCAGCTTCCCGGAAAGCAGAGGTCTAATTGAGGACGGGATGCCTGCCATGACAACGGAAATGTCCTCACCCTCGCGAACTAAATGTTGAATCGTAGCGCCGAACTCTATGAGCTCCTGGCTGCGTTGATGGTGCATTTCATCCAGTGTTACAAGAACCCCACCGGGCTCCTGGCGGGATTTCCGGTCGAGCTCACGTTTATAGGCCAGTAAATCCTTGAGTGCATTGCGGAGCGAGTACGTGGACTCTGCGATAGCTCGGGTATCCCAATTGAGCCCGCCTCCAATGCCGAGGATAGAGACGTTGAGGCCTTTGAGCTGTTTCCTCTCCTTAGCCAGAAGCTGAATAATGCTGCTACGCAGTCGCTCAACAAAACCGGTCGTTGCAGTGTCACTGAGCGTGAGCCAGCCACGCTCGAGCGCTTCGTCTTCGAAGGCATTAAGAAGGACTGTCTTGCCGATGCCGCGTGGTCCGATGATGAGTGAGATCCTCTCATGGGCACCAGGGCCTTCATCGAGTGCAAAACCGAAATCACGAATGGCATCGCTGCGGCCAACCAACAGCGGGGGAGTGGCGCCGAGAGTAGCCGTAAAAGGGTTGGTGTGTTTCGGATTCATGTCCCTCACTCTAGACCACAGAGCTTTTGAAGTCTTGTGAAGTTTATGAATTTTGTGAATTCTTTGAAGTTTATGAAGAGCTTTGAAGTTTGAAGAAGGGCCTGCGTCGCTATTAATAGGAGGCAGTGGCGCGGCATGGAGCGATTGGGAAAGAAGTTGGTTTACAAGTTCTTTGTAAGGAGCATCTTTGGCGCAAGGGATGCGCCCGGACATCGTCGTGGATGAAGCGAGTTTGGGGGAGCGAGCATCGGGCCGGTCGGAACAGAAAGCGAGCGCGTACTCACTCAGCAACTTTTAACTGGCCACGTACTGTAAACGTATGACTCAGGACGCTTTGAAACCTATAGCGGAACTGCCCCGCGGAGAGTTCGCCTTCCCTGGCCCGCTTCGCGACGCCCTCGTCACCGCCATCCTGAACGGCACGAAAACCACTACGACGTCCTTGTCGGCCGAGCATCCGCGCGACCACGACCCGCGCGAGGACGTGGGTACCCTTGAGGCCGTCCTCGACTCACACGACAACGTGGTGTGCGTCATCCGTACCGCCGCGGTTCAGGTCCGCCGGCTCGCCGACGTCAGCGACGAGCACGCCGTCGCCGAGGGCGAAGGCTACGCCGATGCCAGCGAATGGCGCGCAGGGCATGAGCAGTTCTGGCGCTCGCCCGAGTTCGTTGATTACATCGGAGAGATAGGCATTAACGACGACACCCAGGTGGTGTGCCAGCGTTTTGCTGTTGATGGGCGGTATCCGGTTAAGGCGTTGGAACCGTGGGATTCCTGAAGGGGCATGCCTGCGGGCTAGGCGTATTCGTAGCTTGGGCCCAGCGGTAAACATGTGGACGATGAATGTTCATCTAAACTTTGCTTCAAGGTTGGGACCCCTCCAACAGCGTTAGGCAAGATTCCTCTATGCGCAATCGTCACACTATTCTTGCTTGGACTGCTCTTCTTTCTCTTAACGCATCTAACGCTGTCGCTGCTGAATCGGACCCAGGTCAGGCGGCAGTAGCGACCGGAGACGTTGTCTACTTCCAGGACATGAAGGAGTTCGAGCCCCGAGCTTGGGATGACGGTAGCCACCAAGGCGGCATCGCCTACTTAGCAACTGCCCTCGAAAATATCCGCCAAGAAGAAGGCGACCCTATCGTTGCCTTTGGTGGAGAACTTGCTGCCGGCAGCCTATTTGGCTCGGTGTTTCGCGGTGAGCCATTCGTAGAGGCTTTCAACGAACTCGGTGTGGACGTTGGCAACTTTGGCAACCACGACTTTGATTACGGCGTGGAGCATACTCGTAGCCTTATCGAAAAGGCTGAGTTTCCGTGGATTTCCAGCAACCTGACTACCCAGAATGGCGAGCCGATCAGCGAGGGCGGAACCACCTTCACCGCTAAGTCTGGCGACCTCACCGTCGGGTTTGTTTCTCTTACTGCCGACCTTGATCGAACGGTAGCCGCCAAGGATGTGGTAGTGGGGGACTTCATTGATTCCGCACGCGCCGGGGTTAACAAGCTCCAAGAAGAAGGCGTCGATGCAATCGTTTTGCTCAGCCAGATTTCAAAAGAAGGCACCACTCGGGTAATGGAAGAGATTCCCGAGCTTGCAGCAGCGTTGCGTGAAGAAAATGAGGCGCAATCACCGGAAGAAGTAACTTACACTGCCGATGAACGTCCGATTGTCGCACCGCGCGCTGATTATGGAACGTTGGTTCACCTCGACATCACCGTTGACCGTTCCATGCAGAAGACCACGGTAAAAGTAGTGAACCATCCGGTCAATCCATCGCTTAACGCTAACGAAGAGTGGAAGGCACGAAGCGAGAAACTCTACGGTGATTTAGACCGCCAACTGGGCGAGCAACTTGGTACTGCGACGCAGGCTTTATCAAAAGCAGAACTAGGTCCGTTGGTAGCGGATGCATACCGTGAACATTTCGATACCCAGCTTGGATGGCAGAACGGTGGCGGCCAGCGTGCCGACATGAAAGAAGGGACCCTGACCCGTCGCGATACTCAATTGGTGCTTCCTTTCGGGAACTCACCAATCGCGATTCGAGCGACAGGTGCACAGATCAAGGATGCACTGGAAAAGGGTATTGAATCCAATCCGGACGGTGGAAATGGCTTCCCGCGAACTTCCGGATTCACGTTTGATTACGAGATGAATGCACCATTTGGCGAGCGCGTCACGGCGATAAAGCTCGATGATGGTACGTCAATGGATATGAATGCCACGTACTCACTGGCCATTAGCAATTACGTGGTGAATGGCGGCGACAAGGTCGATTCATTCAGCGATGCGCGTGTTACTTCTACAGGCACGGCAATCGACGTCGATGTCTTCTCCGAGTACATCAAGCGGCATCGTGAGCTCTCACCTTTGAAGGCTCCTGATAAGCCAAACAGTCCAGCAAACGGTGGGAAGACAGAAGAATCATTGATTGGTTCTTCGCCTGCAGCACTCATTGCCATCGGGGTGATTGCCGCACTGGCGGGAGCCTTCATCGCGTTTACTCCCAAGTCTGTACTGGAGGGGATTGTTCGCTACCTGAAGACCTTCTTGCCGGGCTTCTAGCAACTGGAACTTCCCTTGGGTCGCTTCCTTTGCAGGGAACGCATTTATAACGAGGGGGTATTCCATAACTACGGAGACGTCTCCGCCTACCAAAAGAGTGGCTGAGCTGCGAGTGTCGAGATATTTTTATCAGCCCAGCCGGTAGACCTCATAGTCATCCGGCACTCCTGCGCCGGGGACGTGCCGAAGCCCGAGTTTCAAGGCTAGGGCAATCGACGCCTCGTTGGTGGGGTCGATGATCGCGACGACGGGCAGTTGCGGGAAACGCTCACGCGCACTGGCAATCGCAGCGGCTGCGGCCTCCTTGGCATAGCCTTTGCCCTGCGATTCGGGTGCGAAGCGGTAGTAGAGGTTGAGCACTTCTTCACCAGCTTCCTCACTATGGCGCACGCCAGTAAAACCTATGGTTGTGCCATCGAGCGTGGATACCACGTAGTAGCCCAGCTGATTCTTACGCCAATTGGCTTGCCATGCACGTGCCAACTCCGTGGCTTCCTCTCTCGTCTTCATGGCGAGGTCCGGTCGGTGCTCGTAGGTGCGGGCATCCGAGTGGATGGCAAAGATGGCGTCTATGTCGGCATCTGTTGGCGCCGACAGATTGAGTCGGGGAGTGCGAAGAACATGAAAATCATTCATCGTGAGTCCTGACGTTGAAAGCTGCGGTACGGGTACAGTCTTGATTGCTCAAGAAGCTGCTGAATTCGTGGAACATGCAGAATGTGCACAGTATACAAACAAAAATAGAGGGAGAGTGGTGTAATGATATTGCGCTACGGGAGTCGCCCCGAAAATGGAGATACTGGTGCTAAGGAGGGGTTGGAGTAGTAGATGTGAATTTAGGGGTGGGTTCTTAAAGATCGAAATTATTATCTAATTTTAGAAAACGTAGAGCGTTGTCCGTTTGCATTTTAGAATACCAAGAATGTCGACCAATCCTTCTTCCGTGCTGCATCAAAGTGCCCAAAAGACCTCTTTCGTTGACTCTGTTTCAATTCTGGAAAACCTAGATGACCGGCTCAGGCATGTTGAGAATGATTTGTCACGGCAGTTGTCAAAGCTTGTTAAGCAAAGCCGCCCCAGAAAGGTCTTGTATTTCGAACTGGACCTGTCCGTCGATGAGTACTCTTGGCTTACTTCTGAGCTAGCAATGTACTTTTCATCGGGTCGTTCCGTGGATGAATTGATAAAGAAGTGCCCTCGGATCATTATCGGTGCGCTGGTTAGTGCCGCGATGCAGAGCACTCGTGAAGGAACAGTGTGGCCCACCTTTTGGGAGCTGGTTGGGGTTGAGCCGCAGGATGAATTTGAGCGGCGAATCAGGGCGGGAATACGAAGAATGCTGAGCCTTCTATCGCTCAACTCATTTGAGGATGTAGACCTTGGGGCGAACGAGTACGTTTCGCTATTCCTTCTGCATGCGGGAATTACCTCATCGCAGATTGTTGATATCGTGCGCTTCGCGGAAAAGAGAGGATGGCATGCGAATGACGCGGAAATGGAGGACCGGGCCGTTGCGTTAATCGCTGCGATTCAAACATCTGTGGTGGACCGGGAATCTCTGCAAGAGTTTGTGGCTAATGAACCTGAGTTCGCTCGGGATTTGTATACCAGAGTTCTTGAACTGATCGCTTATCTTAACAACACTCAGTTTGACTCTATTTCGTTCGAAGGGACTCACGGCATACCTTCGTTGGCATTTCACTTGCTCGTGGACATGGTTGAGAACGGTCGTGCTGTGCCGGTCTCATCACGGCAACGGCATCCCTCTGTAGTCTTTATCCCTGAAAGCAACTCATTTGCCGTTGAAATCCCATCAATTGTGACTGAACGTGTAGTGGACGCGGACTGTTGGGAAATCGAGATCGAGGACCTTAGTGGCATTCGAACCTCCAAATCAGTCCCTGCTGTTGCCGGGCATGAACAATCGCAGTGGATAGTGATATCTGAGCCCTTTAGCAGAATAACCGTAACCTTGGACGGCGCTGAATCTAAGACTTTTGAGTTTATGGGTATCACCAGCAAATTCCCCTTTCTGTTGGTATCCAGCTCGAACCGATTGGTTTCAGTCGGAGGAGGTGTTAGGTCCGCCGTTTATACGTTGGTTGGACCAGTAGGTACTAAGGCTGCGGATCAGAGCGGCGAAGATGTGACGAGCTCCTCAATCGCTTCTCATGCCGATTGGTTGGGGTGGAACATTCGGGAAATAGATCTTGAGCGTACCCGTTCAGTCCGCTTTGAGCTTCCAGATCGATATCCGGTTATCGTGCCAGTTGGCGCTGCTCGGCTTTTTAATTGGATCACCGATGTCCCAAAACTGAAGCATGCGCGTGGCCGAGATATGCAACCCATTTACACTGAATCTCCCCGAGTACAAGTCTCCGGTGAAGTCGGTGACTCATGGAACTTGGAAATTGTTTACATGCCTGTCGACGGTGAGCCGGAGCATGTTCTTGATGTGGAAGTTGAGCAGACAATGCCGATCGAAGAGTGGGAGCTTTTCGAGGCAGATCAATTTGAGGATCCTTGGCTAGGGCGGTTCAATGTAAATCTTTCCCGGAACGGCGTGATGCAGGATTCCATGCTTTTTAGCATTGCTGAGGGGCTAGATTTATCAGCAAGTTCGGATGGTCCATCGACGACGCCTTTTAGATTCCAGGATGGCTCTAACAAGTTCACGCCGTGGTCGTATTCAATACGGTGCAAACCGCAGATGAAAATGAGCTTTCCCGTGGGTGCGCAAACCCTAGGGGATAGGGAAGCTGCGCGGCGGGAGGTTTTCTCAACAGAGACTGGTTTTGAGCTGGAAGTCGATGTCGTTCCGGAATCCCTTATGATACGAACCAAGAAACTAGGGGCTGCTCCAGCCGAGGACGCATCGGTTCCTACTCTCGAAGTAGAGAATCTGGACCCTGATGCTGCCGTCGTCGTACGTGCGCCTGAGGCACTACCGTGTGCGCGTTTTGTTCTGGTTGCTTCTGCCGGAAAGTCACGGAAATTATTCGAAATCGGACAAGGTAGTGCACATGCATTAGCACGGAAAACCCTTCGTATTACGAATCGAGCGATAGATTCTGGTATGGGAAACCTGGGTGGTGCGAAGCTAGTTTTAATTTGGTCACGGCTTAGCCGGGCGACGTACGAAAACTCTCTAGGAGACAGGGAACGGAGAGCGTACTTCAAGCTGCGGCAGGATCAGCGTATAGAAAAGTATCGCGCCGTGGCTGATAAGGCACTTGTGTCGGCAAGCATTGCCAACCTTGTTCGTCGTCCGTTGGTGGTGGCGGTCGAGGAAAAAACTGGTGAGCTTTTAGTCCAGCAACCCGGACAGGAAAGAGATTTGCTTGCTTGGGCCTGGTTGCTTGGTGATCTTGATCGTGCTCCTATCCCGCTGGAAAGTACCCAGAGTGGATTTCTTTTACCGCCGGAATTGAATGAGTCCGGCCCTTTTATCGTGGACTTTCGAGAGGGAGGCTTCCTCGTCGATACTCGGCCTCCCCGGCGTCCTTCTAAGCGTGCATTTACCGTTATCCGCGAGGGGTTTCCAGTCAGCGATGATTTGGATTATCAATTCCCGCTCTACTTGCTTGGGGAGGTAAGCGATATCCAGCTGTCTGAGAACGCAATTCTAAAACTATGGCGCAGTTTGGACGTGCTTCAAGAGGCTTATGAGCGTCGTGGATGTGACGTTGTATTCCAAAGGGTAACTCGTGCACTGCAAAAGTCACCACGCGCTGCGATTGATGTGTGGGCTTCACAGAATCTCCACCGAGAATCATTGATCCCCTTGCTTATCCAAAGCGGAATCGTCACGAAGAGCATCCAAACTACAGATACCCTCGCAGTTCCAAACACAGATAGGACTGTGTCGTTGCTTGAGGAAATTGCTGATGCTGCCTACCTCAAGGTACTGGAACCAGACGGAGAGGAGCTAGCACAGTCTCTTCAATGGGTAGCATCCCAGGGGTCAACGAGCCTGTGGGAGGTGCTCACAACCGGAAAAGACATCTTGACCGAAGCCAAAAGCGATGTACGTCGATTAGCACTGGCGGAAGCGTTGCGATCTAATGACCAGCTTTTACAGCTAGGAACCATCGCTTCTTTATATTCGACAACTCGAAGATTGCTCGACCATCTTGGCTGCGTTGGGGTGGACAGCAGCATTATTCACACCGCAGCGGTTTTGGAGCAACAGGCACTTGATGATGAAGGACCATCTCATTCGATGTCTCGGTATGTGCCATTCATTTCTTATGTCACCAATGTTGCTAGCCGTATGGTGGCGAACCGAGAGTGGCCGTTAGAGAAGACGATTGTGTTGCTGCAGAAAACTGGGCCAGATCTAGCGCGTGTGTCTGAATGCGCACCTAAAATCTTTGAATTAGATCTGGTTACCGCTGAAGCATTAAGCCAATCTTTGCATTTTGCCGGGCATTAAAACAGGAGTCTCCATGGAAAACGTAGATTTTGACAAGCTTTTCACGGGAATCGGAGGGAGCAAGGATTCCGATACGGGTGGGAAGGGCACTGGCGCCGTCCAGTCAGTTGATCCGATTACGGCTGCACAACAGATTTCAGCGTCGTACCGTCGGTACCTCAAGACCTTGTTAAATCCACAAGACAGCAAAATTGCCGCTTCGCTCAATTCGACGATTGATGGGGAGTCAAGTCTTACTGCAGGTCCAATCCTCCAAATCACGCCGCCATTTGAAGCGGGCCATACCCCGACACAGCTGATAACTGAAGGCCAGCTTCATCGTGATTTTGCACTCTTAGGTGAGTATCTTCCGCAGTCGCGTCCGCTGTATAAGCATCAGGAAACTGCCCTTCGCAAAATCAATGCAGGGCGAAACCTGATTGTTTCGACAGGAACTGGTTCAGGAAAAACTGAGACGTTTTTGATCCCCATTATCAATGACCTGCTGAAAGAGCGCGAAGCTGGAACATTGGATGCCGGCGTTCGCGCACTGCTGCTCTATCCAATGAATGCACTTGCTAATGATCAGGTGGAACGGCTTCGTAAAATTCTGGCAAAGATGCCGGACCTAACCTTTGGTCGATATACCGGCGAGACGCGTGAAACTCAGGAGCAAGCGCTTGAGGAATACCGAGAGCAGTTTGGCGCAGAACCATTGCCTAATGAGCTGATTAGCCGTGAAGCAATGCGCGCCAATCCTCCGCACATACTGCTGACGAACTACGCAATGCTTGAGTATCTGCTCCTGCGGCCGACAGATAATTCATTCTTTGATGGTGCAGCTGCAGGTAATTGGAAGCGAATCGTGGTTGATGAAGCTCACGTTTACGCAGGAGCGCAAGGTAGCGAAGTGGGCTTGCTCCTGCGGAGACTAAAGGATCGTGTCTCTCGCGATAGAGAACTGCAGTACATTGCAACTTCAGCTTCTCTTCAGGGCTCAAAAGAAGAAATCACGGCGTTTGGCACTTCCTTCTTCGGCGGAGCATTTGAGTGGGATGACAATGATTCAGACCGGCAAGACATCGTGTTCGCCTCCAAGAAGAAGTTTGTGGACGAGGGGACGTGGTCATTTGATGAAAACGCCTTCCTTGAACCATCAAAGCTGCAACAGGCCCTAGACACGAGAGACGGTGACAGCTTTGATTCTCTTGCTTGCGAACGGCATGTGGCTAGCTTAAGAAGCTTGTTATTGGAATCTAGTACGGACATGACGATTGCGGCTCAGCACGTCTGGCCTGATGATGCGCCTGAGGTTTCAAGAGAGAAATTGAAGAACCTCGTAAACCTAGGTAATACGACAACACAAGCGGGAGTGCCTGTACTGTCAGCCCGCTATCACATGTTTGTCAAAGCCACTGAGGGTGCCTTCATTGACTTTCTCCCGGATGGTAACCCCCGTATTTCGCTAGAACGACGCGTAACTTCGGAGTGCGGAAATCGAAACGTCTATGAATTTGGAACGTGCAAGCGCTGTGGTGGAGTTCATCTTCTAGGCCAGAAAAATAGTGGAAGGCAGGAGCCAAGAGAGTTTCTTCCTCCGACGACAAATAGCGAAAATGTCGAGTTTGCTTGGGCAGCTCTTTCTGTTGCCAAAGAGGAGTGGCTCGTTGACGCGGACGACGATATCGAGAGTCCCGATGAGTTAACCGCGAAGAACACTCAGAGCGCCCCGGAAGAGTCTCACCTAACCAAGCCATTCTCATTGTGCACAGATTGCGGAAAGCTGGCACCTCGCGGCACAGACTCATGTACTTGCGGCAACACATCTGCACGGATGAAAGATGTCTTGGTGTATACCGAACCCGCCGATGTACAAACTCGATGTGCCCTATGCGGGCATAAAGACTCGGACGTAATCCGACGCTTGACTACTGATGTAAATGCAGCTCCTGCGGTCCTAGCAACCAGCCTCTATGACCTGCTTCCACCTGATGAAGAAATGCTGGGGCAGATAGGGCAAGGCCGAAAACTTCTGGCCTTTTCCGATAGTCGTCAGGCCGCTGCTTTTGCCGCTCCATACCTCGAACGAACTCATCGTGAGTTGATGAAGCGTCGCATCATCTTCGAAGTTCTCAACAACGAGCGTGCAAGTGAAGTACTAACAGCGGAGAGCCTGATGCACTATATGGCTCAATGCGCACTTGCGAATGTGGTCATTTTGCCGTCTCAGGATGAGTTCAAGCGTAAGAGGCTGATTGGAAATTGGCTTTTCTCGGAGCTAACCACCCAGGCCACTCGTCAATCACTCAACGGTATGGGTTTGATGAGCGTCAGCGTTGATAGCGACAAGCTGCGTCGCATGGAAGTATTCGAGCCACTTGCTCGGTTGGTTGGCTCCGATGAAGCTGCGTTGAGCCTTTTGAATGTCATGGCTGCTCAGTTTCGAACGAGATTCGCTGTTACCCATCCTGCTGAAGTAGACACGAGTGCGGATGAGTTCCTGCCTCGGCGCCATGAATACTATTTTCAGGAGCACATTCAGGCAGCAGATCGTACCCAACTGTCATGGTTGCCCGCACGAGCACATACCACTAACAACCGCATTGAATACATCCTCAAGCTTCTCACCACGCGCGGAATTCCGTCGGATAAGCTGCGGGACAATGCCGAGCAACTACTGAGCCTAGTGTGGAAGGGCTTTGTAGACACTGGCCTTGCAAAAATTGCAAGGAAGCATGGCGTTGACCGCCAGCTTGATTATTCAGCTCTCCGCTTTGCTTCGGGAAAATCAACGACTTGGTACAAGTGCAACGTATGCCATGTGGTTACTGAGTTCAATTGCCTGGATCTTTGTGTAAACGGAAAATGCGAAGGCACGTTGGTGCCGTTTGAACCGTTTTCCGATGAAAACCGGAAGAACCATTATGCTTGGCTCGCAGAAAACCTTGAGATCGTAAATCTGCGGGCTCTCGAACACACAGCTCAATGGACTCCGAAAAGAGCAGCAGAGGTTCAAGACGATTTTGTCCACGGCAAGGTCAACGTTCTGTCTTGCTCAACCACATTTGAGCTTGGAGTGGACGTGGGCTCTCTTCAGTCGGTTCTGCTCCGAAACGTTCCGCCACGAACGGCAAACTATGTCCAGCGTGCCGGCCGTGCTGGACGCCGAACCGGTTCCTCCGCCTTTGTTCTGACGTTTGCACGGCGAGCTGCGCACGATTTCTCTGTCTATAAGAATCCAACTGAAATGATCGACGGAGAAATGCGAGCGCCGTACCTGAACATTGAGAATGAGCGCATCGCCCTACGACATTGCTATTCCGTCGCATTTGCTGAATTTCTCAGAGCGCATAGTGACTTATGGAGCACATGGAGGATGGCCGGCGGACTATTTTCCGAAGATACCGAGTCGGTAAAGCTGCTCAGGGAGTTTCTAACGCCAGTTCCGAGTAGCGTTTCGGACGCTTTGGAAAGGATCATTCCTCCCACTACGTACGCCGCGCTTAAGCTCTCTGAGCGGGATTGGGTTGAGAATTATTTGTCGCTGTTTTCTGAGGTTGAGCGGTCCCTCACTGATGACATCAAGGTGATTTCTGAAGAGCGAGATCTGTTGAGCTCGAAGAAGAAGTATAAAGCTGCATCTGTCATGGATCGGACCATCAGCACGCTTGAAAAGCAAAATACTCTTGGCTTCTTGGGAGCGTATAACTTGTTGCCCAAGTACGGATTCCCAGTAGACACCGTCGAAATGGTTACCCTTTTTGATTCAGATTCTCGGAACATTCGGCTTGCCCGGGACTTGGCTTTGGCAATTGGAGAGTATGCTCCGGGCAACTCGGTGGTCGCTGGCGGAAAGCTATGGGAATCTGTTGGTCTTCGTACTATGCCCGGCCGTGCCCTACCAACAGGGTTCCTAGTTTCGTGTGGAAACTGCCGTCGGAAATACCGAAGACTAAATGATGTGCCTTTTGAGTGCGAAGAGTGCGGCAATTTAGTTGAAAGCCGTGGAGAGGCCTTTATCCAACCCAAGTTCGGTTTCGTAGCGGGCCGGGAGCCTAAGAATGTTGGTGCGGCTCCTCCGCGCGCTCGCTTTTTCCGCGAGGAATACATCACGGATCCTGGGGAGGAGGCTTTTTGCCGGCAGGAATATGGAAACCAAACTGAGTTCATGTGGGTGGAGGCCCGAAAGCGCGCAACGCTGACCGTCATCAACCGAGGAGCGAACAGGCTCGGGCGCAGTGGATTCTGGACTTGTCAGGATTGTGGTTGGTCGGACCAAGCGCCCTGTAACGTGCACAAGAATCCGCGAACTGGTCGCGATTGTTATGGTGCCATCAGCCGCTATGCGCTTGAGCATTCATATCAAACTGATGTTGCGATCATTGGCCTACCCCGGAGCGCAGATAGGTCAACAGATGCGCTCTTGGCAACGATGTACGCGGTTTTAGAGGCTGCCTCAGGCCTGTTGGAGATTTCACGCGATGATTTGGGCGCAACACTGGTGGAAGCGCTTGAACCGCGACTGGTGATTTTTGATGCAGTTCCTGGTGGAGCAGGCTTCACCAAGTCCATCCTTGATGAATTCCCCCGAGTTCTTCGAGCAGCTTTTGATCGCGTCAACAATTGTTCGTGTGGTGAAGACACATCGTGCTATTCCTGTCTGCGCTCCTACAGCAATCAGAAGCATCATGAGTCATTGAAGCGGGGAGATGCTGTCGAGATTCTCGGTGAGATCCTGCCGCTCGTCGAAGAAATCCAGTGAATCAACAGGAGCCTTATAGAGCCAGCCAAAAGCTATAGTCAAGTGCATTAAATTCGCCCAAATTATCGATGAACTACGGCACGAGTCGTACTCGGCTGATAAGTTGTGCACCATGATCTCCCCAGGCTCCTCATGTAGTTCTACCGACTACTCCCAGCTCGCTCCCGGCGTGACCATCTCCTGCCGCGACGAGCACTGGCTGGTCAGCAACGTCGCGCGCACCACCGACGGCTTCCGCATCCGGGCGCGCGGTGTGAGCGACTACGTGCGCGATACCACCGCCACCTTCTTCACCGCGCTCGATGACATCGAGGTCTTCGACCCCGCCAACGTCACCGTCCGCCCGGATGAGTCACCGCAGTTTCGCCACACCCGCCTGTGGCTGGAGTCCACGCTGCGCCGCACACCGGTGCCGCTGTACCAAAAGCAGTTGGAGGTAGCCACGCAGATGCTGGCGGACCCGCTGGATTATCAGCTCTCCGCCGTGAAGTCGGCGCTCTCCGATGAGCGCATCCGCCCGCGCGTTCTGCTCGCGGATGCCGTCGGTCTGGGCAAGACGCTGGAGATCGGCATGATCCTGGCGGAGCTCATCCGCCGCGGCAGGGGAGAGCGCATCCTCGTCGTCACGCCCAAGCACGTCATGGAGCAGTTCCAGCAGGAACTGTGGACGCGTTTCGCCATCCCGCTGGTGCGCCTGGACAGCCAGGGCATCCAGAAGGTCCGCCAGAAACTGCCGGCATCGAAGAACCCCTTTACCTACTTCCCACGCGTCATCGTCTCCATGGACACGCTCAAGGCGCCGAAGTATCGCGCGCAGCTGGAGAAGGTCCGCTGGGATGCCGTGGTCATCGATGAGATCCACAATGCCACGAACGCCGGCTCCCAAAATAATGAGCTGGCCCGCACGCTGGCGCCGACGACGGAGTCCCTCATCTTGGCCTCGGCCACCCCGCACAACGGGCGGGAGGAATCCTTCAAGGAAATCCTGCGCTTGCTCGACCCGCTTTCCGTCCTCCCGGACGGCTCCATCGACATGGAGGCTGCGAAGAAGCTCATCATCCGCCGCCACCGCAATTCACCGGAGGTGGCCTCCGTGGTGGGGGAGAAGTGGGCCAAGCGCGGCGAGCCCCGCAACATCCTGGTGGATGCCTCCCCGGAGGAAAATGCCGTGGCGCGCGCCATCGCCGAGGATTGGGTGAACGGCCCGGCCACCACGGCGAATGATCGCCTCTTCCCCTGGACCTTGGTCAAGGCCTTCCTGTCCTCCCCGGCGGCGCTGGCGGAGTCCATTGCCGCGCGCCAGAAGCTGGACAAGCCCAAAGAGCAAGCCAACCTGGAGCGCCTCGCCGAGCTCAACAACAAGGTCACCGAGGAAAACTCCAACAAGTTCGCCGCGCTCATTGACTACCTTATGGAGATAGGCGTCAAGAAGGGCTCCGAGCGCCGCGTGGTCATCTTCTCCGAGAGGGTGGCCACCTTGCGGTGGCTGCGGGAGAACGTCGCCAAGCATCTCAAGCTCCCGAAGGGCGCGGTGAAAGTTATGCACGGTGGCCTGTCGGATTCGGATCAGCTGGCGCTTATCGACGAATTCAAGCGCACCGACACCCCTCTCCGTGTGCTCATTACTGGCGACGTCGCTTCCGAAGGCGTCAACCTGCACGCCCAGTGCCACCACCTGGTGCACTATGACATCCCGTGGTCGCTCATCCGCATCCAGCAGCGCAACGGCCGCATCGACCGCTACGGCCAGGAGCACGAGCCGGAGATTACCTCCCTGCTGCTCGACCCGAAGGACGCGGAGGTGGCCGAATCCATCGGTGAGCTGCGCGTGCTCACCCGCCTCATTGACCGCGAGTATTCCGCCAACCAACTCCTCGGCGATGCCGCCCCGCTCATGGGCAAGCACAACCCCAAGGCGGAGGAAGATGAGATCCGCGCGGTTCTCATGCACGAGCGCGACTTCGATGAGGTCGTGGCCTCCCCGGAGGAGATCCTCACCGGCGCGCACGCCAAGCCCGCGCGTGCCACCGAACCCGAGGAGGCCGCTAACCCTTCCGGCCTAAACGGCGATATCTGGGCCCTTCTCGCCGCCGCGTCCACCAGCGGCCCGGACGACGCCGAGAGCACCGACAATTCCGAGCGCACCAACGACGTCGAGCACACCAACGACACCGCGCCCTCGCCGTCGCGCCGCTCGGTACGCCACAGCCTCTACCGCGCGGAAAAGGACTATCTCGGTGATGCCCTGGCGGAGGCCTACCAAGATTCGGCCGATAAACCGTTGAGCGCCGGTGGCGTGGACTACGTACTGCACGATAATGACATCGCGGAGCTAACCCCTCCGCGCGATCTGTGCCGGCGCTTTGATTACCTGCCGCAGGATTACGTGTCCTACCGCAAAGTCACCGAGCGCCTCATGCTCGCCACCTCTGCGCGCCGCGGCAACCAGCACCTCAAGGCAGCGCGCGAAGGCGACTCGGAGAAGTCCTGGCCGCGCGCCCACTTCCTCGGCCCGCTGCACCCGGTCTCCGAGTGGGCCGCCGACCGCGCCCTGACGAACATGACGCAAAGCGAAATCCCCGCCGTGCTCGGCGCGGTGGATACGCCCACGCTGCTGCTCATGGGAACCCTGACCAACTCCCGCGGGCAGGTGCTCTCCCGCACCTTCCTCACCGCCACGGAAGGCCCCTTCGGCTTCGCCGTCCCCGCCGGCATGCAGGCAGTGGACATTGAGGTCCACGAAGACATCTATGCCTGGCTGGGCCGCATTGGTTTGACGGACAACGCCATCAACCCCGGCGAGTTCGCCGTCCCCGATACCGCCGGCCAGCTCATCGCCGCCGCCGTGGGGGCCGCGCACAGCCACCTCACCGTGGTCAAGAACACCAACCTGGACCACGCGCAAGACCGCATCGCCGGCTGGCAGCAGCGCGCCGATCACTGGCAGCAGGCCAACGACGGTCAGCAGACCCTCAAGATCAAGGACACCAAGCGCCTTATCCACCAGGACGAGGAGCTGTTGAAATCCATGGCCCCGGAGCGCTCCCTCGTGCGCCCGCTCGCGCTCATCCTCCCAGACACTGACCACTCCAATCCCAACGAAGCAGAGGCACGCTAATGGCAGACTTCGATTCCATCATCAACGTCGAGGAATGGATCTCGGATTACTACCTCACCACCGATGACAAAGGCAGTTCCTTTGGCAAGCGCGTGGAGGAGGCCGTCAAAGAGTGGAAGGCAACGGACAAGGATGCCAAGAACGCCGGCCACGAGCACACCCAATCCCCGCTGCTGCGCCTGACCTCCCGCAGGGAAGCACTGCACACCAAGCTCTCCGCGCTCTCCATGGAGGCAACCGACGATGCACTGCACGAGGTCTACGACCTTGTCTCCGCGGCCTTTGGCTACCCGCAGCCACAGCGCCTGGAATTCTCCCGCAACGGCCAGCCCCTCACGCTGAACGCCGCCGCGGACAAGAACCACTCCCTGGTCATCCTGCGCGCCGGGCAGATGGATTCAGTCGAGGACATCACGACCGCCCCGCTCCTTAACGTCGACCCGGAGCTCGGCCACCAGAACTCGAACGGTGAGGCCAAGGCCCTCGGCATCACCGCCGCCAAGCTCGTCGGCGAGCTCTTCCTCACCGAGCAAGCCCCCGATCTCATCCTGGTTCTCGCCGGCCGCTGGGCAGTCCTAGCGGAGCGCGAAACCTGGCCGCTGGGCCGCTACCTCGCCGTGGACCTAGGCCTCGCCGTCGAGCGCAACGACCAGAAAGCCAAAGGCGAACTCCCACGAGTCGTCTCTATCCTCGCCGCCGAGCACACCATGCGGGGTGCGGACGGCACCACCTGGTGGCTCGACACCCTAGCCCAAGCCCGCGAGCACTCCGTCAAAGTCTCCGAGGAACTGCGTGGTGCCATCAAGGCCTCGATTGAGATCATCGGCAACGACGTCCTGCAGCGCAGAGCGCAGCAGCATACGAACAGTGACATCGACGGCAACGAACTTGCCAACCAAGCCCTGCGCTACCTCTACCGCATCCTCTTCCTCCTCTTCGCCGAATCCTCTCCGGAACTCCAAATCCTGCCCACCGGGGACAACGACTATGACGAAGGCTATGGCCTCTCCCGCCTGCGGGATCTCATCCTCACCGAGCCCACCACGCACCGCACCCAAAACGGCACGCACCTATACGAAAGCCTCCAACTGCTCTTTGAGCGCGTCAACCGCGGCCACGATCCGCACGATGAAAGCGCCGAGCTTTACGACGCCAACGCCACCGAAGACGGCCTGGAATTCCGCAACCTCGACGCGGACCTGTTCAAGTCTGAAGCCACCTCTTACATCGATGAGGTCAAGCTTTCCAACCTGGCGCTGCACCGGGTCCTGCAGAACCTCCTTCTCACAAAAGAAAAGCGGGGCAGTGACCGCGGCTTCATCTCCTACGCCACCCTGGGCGTGACTGAGCTGGGCCAGGTCTACGAGGGCCTGATGTCCTATACCGGCTTCATCGCCCAAGAAGACCTCGTAGAAGTAGCCAAGCACGGCGATCCTTCCAAAGGCTCCTGGGTGGTTCCCGAACCACAAGCACGCACGCTCCCGCAGGATTCCATCGTCTACGAAGACCGCGAAAGCGAACACGGCGGCGTGGAACGCGTCCAGCGCACCCACGCCCGCGGCAGCTTTGTCTACCGCCAATCCTCCCGTGACCGCGAGCGTTCCGCGTCTTTTTACTCACCACCCGTCATCACCGAGTTCACCGTTGGCCAGGCCATCGAAGAGCTCAAAGCAACCGGCCGCATCGACAACGCCGATGATATCCTCACCCTCACCATCTGTGAGCCCGCCATGGGCTCCGGTGCCTTCGCCGTGGAAGCCGTAAACCAGCTCGCAGAGCTCTACCTGAACAAGAAGCAAGCCGAACTGGGCAAGGAAATCCCCGGTGAGGACCGCACCCAGGAGCTGCAAAAGGTCAAGGCTTCCATCGCACTGCACCAGGTCTACGGCGTGGACCTCAACAAAACCGCCGTGGAGCTCGCCGAAATCTCCCTGTGGCTCAACACCATGACCAAGGAGCTCAAAGCCCCTTGGTTCGGCCTGCACCTTCGCCACGGCAACTCGCTGGTGGGTGCTACCCGCTCCACCTTCAGTGCCAAGGAAGTCTCCACCACCGCATCGAAGAAGAAGGGAGTTCAGAACTATCTCACGCTGTCCCCGCAGCACCATCCGCTGAAGCAACTAGCGGAGGCCATCGATGCCAACGAGACGGACCAGCACCCAACCGGGCGCATTCACCACTTCCTAGTCCCCAGCCACGGCTGGGGAAGTGCCGTGGACGCCAAGGACTTAAAGAACCTCGCGGCGGACGAAATCAAGGCCATGAAGGCCTGGCAAAAATCCATCTGCAAGCCACTGAACAAGACACAGACCAAACTCGCCACCGCACTGTCCAACCAGGTCGAGCGCCTCTGGGAGCTCTCCCTTATCCGCCTGCGCATCGCCGAGGACCAAGTCCGCCGTGACCTGGATCTGTGGGGTCAGGAACCCAACACCGCCAAGCGCACTGACGTGGTCACCCGCGCCCAGGTGGAAGAAGAACTCCTCCACAACAACGAGGGCGCCTACCTTCGCCTGCGCACCGCCATGAACGCCTGGAACGCACTCTGGTACTGGCCGGTTACCGCCACCGATGAGCTTCCCGATATCACCGAGTACCTCGCCACCATGCAGGACCTCCTCGGTATCCCCAATGAAGGCCAGAAGCGCTACCGCAAGGACAACCAGTACGCCTTCGGCTTCGACATGTCCTGGGACGAACTGGACTACGTCGAATCACTCGACCGCTCCACCTCCGGCCGCCTGCGCTACGAGGACGTCTTCGAAGCACACCCCTGGCTGCAGACCGCCAACACCATTGCCCAGGAACAAGCCTTCTTCCACTGGGACCTGGACTTCGCCACCGTCATGGCTAAGGGCGGCTTCGACTTCCAGGTGGGCAACCCGCCGTGGGTGCGCCCGCGAACCGACATGGACGCACTGCTGTCTGAACATGACCCCTGGTTCAGTCTTGCCAACAAGCCCACCCAGACAGAGAAGAGACAGCGCCGCGAACTTCTCGCCGACAATGACGCCGTGCTTGAGACCCTCTCTAAGGGCCTCGCGGAAGCAGTGGTCACCTCCGCAGTGCTTGGCGACGTCACCCGCTACCCGCACCTCCAAAACCAACAGCCCGATCTCTACCGCGGTTTCATGGAACGCACGTGGGCTAATGCCGCTGAGAACGGCATCATCTCACTCATCCACCCCGAGTCGCACTTCACGGAGAAAAAGGCCGCAGCGCTGAGGGCAGGTGCTTATCGACGGTTGCGCAGGCACTGGCAGTTCATTAACGAGCTTGTTCTGTTTGATGTCGACCATCACAACTCGTATGGAATTCATGTTTACGGACAGCGACATAAACGACCGAGTTTCGTTTCCGCAGCGTCGCTCTATCACCCGCGAACAGTCATCGACTCCTTCAATCATGATGGCTCTGGAAACCTTCCGGGCTTTAAAGACGATGACGGCAAATGGGACTTGCGCCCACACCGCGATCGCATCATCACCGTCGACGAGGACACACTCAAGGTGTGGAACTCGATCATCGAGGAATCGGGTGCTCCATTGCTTGAGACCCGCACCGTCTATTCGGTAAACAGTGAGGCCGCAGCTGTCTTGGCGAAGCTTGCCGAGACACCACGTATTAAGTCTCTGGGCCTCAAGTTTTCCAATGGTTGGCATGAGACTGCAGATAAAAAGGCTGGCTATTTCGATTCTTCTTGGCAACATCCAGATAGCTGGGATGATGCGATTCTTCAGGGGCCGCATCTTGGTATTTCAACGCCGATGATCAAGCAGCCGAACCCGACGATGAAGCACAACCAGGATTGGTCCGAAATTGATCTCGAGGCCGTCTCTGATGACTTCATTCCAGCGACGGCGTTTCTTCCTGATCGAAGCGAAGTGAGTTATGACGCTGGGTATACCTTTCACAGACGGGACGATGGACAAGAAGTTGAGGATCGTAGCTTTTATCGCTTCGCATGGAGAAAGATGGCGGCTACTACAGGATTCCGAACTCTTTATTCCGCTCTAATTCCCAAGCGGAGCGCAATCTCAGGTGCCGCCATTTCTGGGGTGGCCATTGAATCAGAAGAAAATACGGTGCTCGCAGGAGCAGTGCTATCAAGCCTGCTTTCAGATTTCGTCGTGAGGTCAGTCGGTGTAGCGAATCTGTATGCCAGTGTCATTGAGCAGTTGCCGTTTTCGGTCGCACCGGAGTTGAAACCTTTGGTGTCCAGAAAACTCCTTGAACTGAATGCCCTTACCAATGCGTACGCGTCGCTTTGGAACAACTTGCAGAAAACCGTGTGGACCATCGATACACCAATTCGCAACGCTCGCGACCGCTTCCACGCCCAGAACGAAATCGATGCCATGGTCGCTTTGTCGTTGGGAGTCACTCTGGATGAGTTGCTGATGATCTACCGGACGCAGTTCCCGGTAATGAGGCGTTATGACCAGGAAGACTTGTACGACGCAAATGGTCGCAAGGTACCCAAGGAGATCCTGAAGCTGGAGAAGAAGCTCAAGGATGGGCAGCAACTCTCGGAAGAGGAACGCACGTGGACGCATCCGCAGTCGGGAGTCGAGTACACCTTTGAGTATCCGTTTGCACCATTGGACCGCGAAGCAGACTTGGCGGCGGCGTATGAAAAGTATGCTGCGATGATGAACCAGCAATAGTTCCGGAAGCCAGAAGCGAAGACCGAAAGTATTGAAGTAGCACCTTATGTCGAGTCTCATCCCTACATACGCCTCCACCCACATTGTTGATGGGTTGTCGGAGTACCTCACCACGACCTTCTCCCTGGCAGAGGACCTGACCTCCCAGCAGCTGCGGGAGTTCCTCAACGACCCGCAGGGCGGTATGTTCTACGGGCCGTATGTGCGCACGCGCTTGCCTTATGCACCGGCGAAGTCATGGGATGGGATTCTGGGCTGGCTGCCGTCTGGCTTTAAGCCTTACCGCCATCAAGCGGAGGCCTTCGAGCGGTTGTCCTCGTTTGATTATTCGACGGGTTCGAAGCGGCGACCTTCACCGACGTTGGTGGTGACGGGTACGGGTTCGGGTAAGACGGAGTCCTTCCTCTATCCGATTTTGGATCATTGCCGCCGTTCTAACGGCAGCGGAATCAAGGCGTTGATTCTGTATCCGATGAACGCGCTGGCATCCGATCAGGAACGCCGTTTGGCCAAGCTGCTGCATGCGGAGGCTGAGCTCGCTGGGGTAACAGCAGGTATCTACACCGGTGAAGTTGTCTCCGGTGGCCGGAGGAAGGTATCGAAAGATGGTCTGATTTCTGACCGTTCGGTGCTGCGGGATACCCCGCCGGATATCTTGTTGACCAACTACAAGATGCTGGACCAGTTGCTGCTGCGTGAGCAGGATCGTGACCTGTGGGAGAAATCCGCGCGGTCTTTGCAGTACTTGGTACTCGATGAGTTCCACACCTATGACGCGGCCCAAGGCACAGACGTGGCGATGCTGCTGCGCCGACTCGGATTGATGCTCAAGAAGTATCAGCCCGAAGGTTTCCTTTCGCCTGAGGATGCCAAGCGTCCTTTGGGTAAGGTAACGCCGGTGGCGACCTCCGCAACGCTGGGGGATAAGAGCGCCGAAAGCTCCGAAGGCTCCGAGATCGCTGAGGGCTCCTGCGCTGAATCGGCGGCACCGCATAGCGATATGTTGTCGTTTGCTTACACGGTCTTTGGTGAACAGATGCCGCCGGATGCAGTTGTCGGGGAGACGCTCATGACCGTGGAGGAGTGGCAGTCTACGGTCGCACCATTGGCGGCGAAGCTGCGGGCCGTCGTTTCAAACGACGAAGGTTCATCGGTCTCCGATGTTGCTGAAGTGCTTCCGCCAGTGACGCCGACACCTTCGGTGGAGGTTATGCAAAACGTTGTTGATGAGGTGTCGGCTGCGGTTGCTGCTTCAGGTTCTGCTGAAGATGCATCGTCGTTTGATGTGGCGGTGTTCGAGGCGATGAGCCGGCACGTCTTCGGTTCTTTGCCTGGCTTGAATTCTTCCCCGGACTTGGCTGACTCGGTTCTAGCAATGGCCGGTAATGAATTGGTGTGCGCGATACTGCGGGAGGCCGCAACGCCGGTGCCGCTGGAGCACGGTGAAGCTGGTGTTCCGGGTACCGATATCGTGGCGGTGGAACCGTTGGTTTCGCGAGTGTTTCCGGCTAACGTGCTGCGCAGTCACCGCGAGTTGGCAGTCGAGTTCTTATCGCTGACGTTGTCCTTCATTGCTTATGTGCGCGCGGAGCTCGGTGCCGCGTTGGGCTGGGATGGAAAGAAGTTCCCCGGCGTGGAACTGCACCTGTGGGTGCGAGAAATCTCCCGCATCGATAGGGCAGTGGCGTCATCGTCGCGTTCTTCGGTGTTCAGGTGGTCCGATGATGGCGGCATGGGTGCGCACACGGTGCAGGCTGCAGGCGATGCGCCAAAGGCGTGGTTGCCGGCGATTTATTGCCGCCACTGTGGGCGCTCCGGATGGATGCTGGCGGAACAACCCGGTGGGGATACGTATGTCACCGCACCGCAAGAGATCCGCCGCATTGCTATTAGCGCGCCGGAGCGCCAGCGTCCGCTCATTGATGCCACGAGTGAGGTGGCGCAGGGCGTTACGCGCGCGGAGGGCGAGAGCTCCCGCGTGGCGTGGTTGAACCTGGACCTGCCAGGTTTGACGCCAAAGGCACCTGATTCGGAGACCATGGAGGAATCCCCAGTGGTGCCGGTGCTGGTCTACTCCGGTGAAGATGCGGAGGAGCGCGCGAAGGCGCAGCAGTGCCCGTCCTGTGGTGAAGACGACGCGATGCGCTTCTTGGGTTCTTCGGTGGCGACGTTGCTTTCGGTGGCGCTGAGCAACCTCTTCGGTATGGATGATCTGGATTCCGCGGAGAAGAAGACTCTGGTCTTCGCGGACTCTGTGCAGGATGCCGCGCACCGCGCTGGCTTCGTGCAAAGCCGTGCGCGCGCTTTCGCGCTGCGTGCGCGTATCTGGCGAGCGGTTCGCTCGTTTGCTGATTCCTCTGAATCGTCTTCGTCGTCTGAAACGACGGCAGGTTCATCGTTGTCCGCAGGCGTGCCGTTGTCGTCGGTGGCGGCGCGCATGGTGGAGCATGCGCGTGAGGAGTCGGAACCGGCGGTGAGGGCGCGGGCGCTCTATGAGCTGTTGCCGCCGCAGTTGAAAGAGTCACCCCGCTACCGGGCAGTGTGGGAAAAGGGCGCTGGTGCTGCGGAGCAGCGGCGTGCGTTGGCGGCGTTGCAGTCGCGGTTGGATTTGGACCTGGCGTTGCAGTTCGGTGACAGGGTGGATCTGCCGCGCTCGTTGGTGACGACGGGGACGCTGTCGGTGTCGGTGGGCGTGTCTGATGCGGTGCTGCTGTCGGCGGCGCGTGCGGTGGCGGGAACGCTGGCCACGGATGCGGAGCTCTTGGCGTGGGCGCGTGGTGTGGTGGAGTACCTGCGCATTGCCGGTGGCATTGCCCACCCGTGGCTCAAGGACTACCTGCGCCAGGACTGCAACCCGTGGTTGCTTAACCGCCGTCAGGCACGTGCCAAGGGAATACCCGCGTTCGTGCGCGGTGGTGCGCCGAAATTCCCGCGTGCGGGGGCGGCGCTCAAGGGGGCGTTGGGCAAGCGCGATAATAATGCCACGATGCCGCTGGACTCCCAGAAGGGCTGGTACGCACGGTGGACGAAGGCGGCGCTGGGGGCGTCGACAAGCAGCGCCTTCGATGCAGCCAACCAGGTGGCGGAGCTGTTCAAGCAGCTCGAGTTCGAGGAAGTGGTGTTCTCCGTGCCGACGGCCACGGGCGGGCGCGTGTATGCGCTGGACCCGGGCAACATCATCGTGCGCGAAGAAGCCGAGCCGGGGCTGTTGGAATGCCCGGTGTGCCACCTGCGCGTGGGCGTGGATGCGGCGGCGCGTGAGGCGATGTCTTCGGTGGCGTGCTTTACGTTGTCCTGTACCGGGCACTTCGTGCCGGTGGGCGTGGAGGACAACTACTACCAGCGGCTCTACCGCAGCGCGAATACCCGCACCGTGGTGGCGGAAGAGCACACGGGCCTGGTGCCCACACCTAGGCGCAAGGAGTTGGAGGATGAGTTCAAGCGGCCCTTTGCGCAGCAGTCCGCCTCGGCGCCGAACGTGCTCGTGGCCACGCCGACTCTGGAGATGGGCATCGACATCGGTGATCTGTCCACGGTGATGCTGTCCTCCATGCCGCACACGGTGGCCAGCTACGTGCAGCGCGTGGGACGCGCCGGGCGTTTGACGGGTAACTCCCTCATCGTGGCGCTGGTGCGCGGGCGCGGGCGTGCCCTGACCACCTTGGAGCATCCGCTGGAGACCATCGCTGGTTCGGTGACAGCGCCCGCGGCGTATCTGTCCGCGCGCGATATTATGCACCGCCAGTTCGTGGCCTACCTGCTGGATAGCACTGATGTGGCGGGCTCGGTGGAGCAGCTGCGCAGCGCGCGTGATGTGTTTACGTATGCCAGCTACTCCGTGGTGGATGCGTTGGTTGAGCTTTCGCCTTCAGTGGTGTTGGCGGCCTATGAGCGTTTTGCTTCTACGGTGGCGCAGCATGCTTCGGCGGAGGTACTGGAAGAGCTACGCGGCTGGTGCCTGCCGGGTGAGGATGGTGCTTCGTCCGGCATGGTGGCGGACTTGCAATCCGCACGCGAGCGTTGGGGTGCAACGCAGAAGCTGCTTCTGTCCCGCCGGGAGGTACTGAGCAAGCGCGTGACGGAGTTGAAGGCACGCGTGGAGGCCTCCGCGGTGGAGGATGATGAGCTGAAGAACCAGTTTGATGCCACGGTGGCTTCCCAGAGGTTTGTGCGCAAGCAGCTGGAGGACCACGCCGATGAGTACTGGATTAGCGCTTTGGAGCGCTTCGGGCTGCTGCCGAACTTCACGTTGTTGGATGATGCCGTGGAGTTCAACCTGGCTGTCTCCTCCTTCAACGAGGAGGTACAGAAATTTGAGACGGAGACCTATAGCTATAGCCGCGGTGTCTCCTCAGCGCTGACGGAGCTAGCCCCCGGCAACACCTTCTACGTGCAGGGCGTGGGCGCGAAGGTGGACTCGGTGGAGTTGGGTGAGCACCACTCGGCGCTGACTCAATGGCGCCTGTGCCCGGAGTGCTCCTATTCGGAAGCCACCGGTGCGGTGCTCTCCAGCGATGAGGAAGTAGCCGTGGCCGCCCCGCGCGTAGGTGCGTGCCCGGAGTGTGGGGCCAAGGGCTTTGCGGATCGGAACCAGCTCATTGATGTGGTGGAGATGACCAAGGTCTATGCCACCGTGGACGCGGCGCGCTCCGCTATCAATGACATCACCGATGACCGCACCTCCCTGCGCTTCCACACGCAGCTGAGTTTTGATGTGCCCGAGGGCGGGCGCGGTAAGGCTTGGTACCTGTCTGATTCCGGCTTCGGCATGGAGTATTTGGCGCATGTGGAGATGCGGTGGCTGAACTTGGGCCGCATGGGCGGCGGCAGCCAGCGCACCTTTGCGGCAGTAGAGCGCGAGGCGCCGCTGTTCCGAGTATGCGAGCGCTGCGGGCACTTGGATTCCGATGTGGGCGCTAACCGCTGGCAGGACCACGCGCCGTGGTGCGAGTACCGTAACGCGGCTGAGGAGCACTCCATTAGCTTTGCGCTGGGGCGCAGCCTGGGCACGCAGGCGGTTCTCGTGCACCTGCCGGCGCTGCTAGGAATGGTGGAATCCACCACGCTGCCCTCCTTGGTGGCCGCACTCAAGCTGGGCTTTAAGGAGTACCTGGGCGGCAACCCGGACCACCTGGATGTGGAGCCGGTGCGCGTGGATTCCGATGGCAGCCCAGTGGATATGTTGCTTATTCATGACACCGTGCCGGGCGGTACTGGTTACCTGGCGCAGTTCACGGAACCGGCGCACGTGCGCCAGATGTTGCTCGTGGCCTACCGGCGCTTGGCCTCCTGCCACTGTGCTGAGGAAGCGCGGCAGTGCTGCCCGTCGTGTTTGCTGCCCTTTGCACGCAGCAGCCAGATACCGCAGACCTCCCGTGAGGCCGCGGTGGTGGCGCTGCGCAAGATTTTGGCGGATGACCTCCAGGTCTCTACTGATGCTGATCCGGCTTCCTTTACGTGGGAGGGCCATCTCACCGAGGAGCGCCCGGAGCGCAGCGAGCAGTCCAAGCTGGAGCAGCGCTTTGTGGAACAGCTGCGTGCGGACTTGAAGGAGGAAGGCGCCACGGTGGTGGAATCCATGAAGGGTAACCACGCGCAGTGGGACATCAGCTTTGATGACTCGCGCCATGATTGGGTCATGGAGGAGCAAAAGCAGATTGGCGGAACCATCCCGGACTTCGTCTTCTCCACGCGCGATAGTGCCATCCGTGATATCGCCGTCTACCTCGATGGCGAAGCCTTCCACGCCAGTGCGGTGCACAACCGGGTGAAGGATGACTTTGATAAGCGCAACGGGCTCTACGAGTTGGGTTACCTGCCGTGGTCGCTGACGTGGCAGGACATTGATGCCCGGCAGGCAACAGTGCGCGAGGATCCGCCGGTCGCGCCGCTGTGGACAGAGCCGAAACTTTATTCTCCAATGGTCGAAGGAAGCGACTTGTCATTGGATGATCTTCTCCAATTGGAGAAAGATCCTATGACACAGCTGCTAGAACTATTGATGCATCCGGAACAAAAATGGTCGCTTTTCAGTGAAGCGGCATTTGCTCAAGCAGCTCACGGAGGAAGGGCGGTCGTAGACGGTTTTGAGAAGACATATCTCAGTACTGTCACCGTCGGTGCTGCAAAGATGCGTCGTCGCGTTCGATTTGATTCCACCAATGTCTCAGAAAACTTAAGTGCCTGGAGGCTGTTCTTGAGCTTAAGCAACATGGCATATCTGGACCCGATGCTTGCACAGGTAGAAGTGATTGAGTCCGCAGTGGAAGATGCTGTGGCACGCGAGGTGCTTCCGGATACTCCAGTCTCAGAGCCTACCGAGCCAGCGGCAGTGGTCGAAATGACTCTTGGGTGGGCCGAGGCAGTGGATGCCTTCGCCGACGAGCCGGAGGTGGCGGCAGCGCTGCGAGTTATGGCGGCGGCGGGCTTGCCCGAGCCGGATGCTGATTCCGTGGGCGGTGAGGTTTCCGGTGTTCCGGTGGTGGCGCAGTGGCCGCAGTACAAGGTGCTGCTGCTCTTTGCCGAGGACGCCGACGACCTTCGCGCTAGCTTCGAGGCCGAGGGCTATGCCGTCTTCGGCGCTGACTTTGATTCCGTTCCTGATTCCCTGACCGCGGCGCTGAGCGCCTCCTGATCCGCTGACTTTAAAAGAGAGGAAAGCAATGGCAACGAGCCTGTCCTTCTACCGCCGCATTGAGGACCGCTACAACCTGGGAAACCAGATCCTAGAGTTCTATAACAAGCTGGTGGACGATCCCACGAACCCGTCGCTGCACGTGGAGCCCGTCAAGGATGCGGTGGATAAGCGCGTGCGCACAGCCCGCGTCAACCGCAAGTACCGCGCTGTGCTCTTCGAGCTGCACGATGGCAACGACACCATGTTCGTTCTCATTGACATCCTCAATCACGATGATGCCTACGCACTCGCCACGTCGAAGACGCTCGTGGTCAACGGGGTCTCCGGCGTTCCGTCGCTCGTGGATGCCACGGCATCAGAGGCCTCGACGGCGATACCGCAGGCGGAGATTGAGTCACGCGCCAAGCGCCTGGCGGCCGAGCAGCGCGCTGCGGAAGCAGCGGCGAAAGCGGAGGCCGAAGCCGAGTCGAATGCTGAGCCTTCGGCGGATGCCCCAGCGGACGGTGAGGGAGTGAGGCCGTGGGATGCGGTGGGCGTCGACAAGCAGGCGCTCAGCGATGAACTCGGTCTTTCCCCGCAGACGGTGGCGGTGCTGGAGCGCGCCGCCACAACGGAGGAAGCGTTGGCAGCACTGGCGGGCGCGCCTGAATGGGAACAAGATGCGGTGGTCGGGCTGCTGTCCGGGATGAGCGTTGCTGAGGTGCGCGAAGATTTGGGCTTGGCGCAGTCCGCGGTGGCTGAGGCAAGCTCGGATAAGGCACTGGTGGAAGGCATCAAGTCCCCGGCGGGCCGCAGGGCCTTCGTCATCGACCCCGGCGAGGAGGAGCTGGCGGCCATCCTCGAGGGCTCCTTTGCCGAGTGGCGGGTGTTCCTGCACCCGAGCCAGCGTCGCGCGGTCGAGGCCGAGCACTCGGGTTCCGCGCGCATCACGGGTGGTGCTGGTACTGGCAAGACCGTGGTGGTGGTGCACCGCACGAAGTACCTGCTGCAGAAGAACCCGAAGGCGCGCGTCTTTTTGACCACCTACACGCGTGAGCTGGCCAACGCGCTTAAGGCGCAGATGAATGAGCTGTACCCGACGTTCCCGGAAGCTTCCGTGCATGGCGCGCCGGGGCTGTGGATCAGTGGCGTTGATGCGCTCGTCTTCGATGTGCTGGCGAACGCACAGGCAGCCGAGCGCGCCGCCGCGATGGCTGCGGTGCTCAACATTGATGGGGACTTTGTGCCCCGAGGCTTGGATGGTGTGGAGGAAAAGCGGCAGTGGCAGGAGGCCGCGGAGCTGAAAGGTGGCTCACTCCCGCGGGAGAAATCCCACCCGACGTTTTTGGCACAGGAGTACTCGGCGGTGATCCTCACGCAGGGGATCACGGATGAGAAGACCTACCTGCGTGCGCGGCGCACCGGGCGGGGGACTCCGCTCAACCGCGCTGAGCGCAAGGCGGTGTGGGCGATTGTGGAGTACTTCCACGCGGCGTGCGCGTCGATTGGGAAGCTGACCTATGCGGCTGCGGCGGTGGTGGCCGCGCACATCGTGGAGCACCGCACGGGCACTGAGGGCATGTTTGACCACGTGCTTATCGACGAAGCCCAGGATTTCCACGCCGGCCACTGGAAGTTTCTGCGGGCGGTGGCCAAGCGCGGGCCGAATGACATCTTCATTGCGGAGGATTCGCACCAGCGCATCTATGGCCAGCGGTTGGTGCTGCGTGATTACGGGATTGAAACCCGCGGCCGCGCCACGACGAAGCTGCGCGTGAATTACCGCACGACCCGGCAGAACCTGGGCTATGCCACGGCGATTCTGGACGGTGCCGAGTGGGTGGATTCGGAAGAGAATATCGACGATCTGCATGGCTACCGTTCGGTGCGCCAGGGTCCGGCGCCGGTTGTGGTGAATTCTGCGAGCAAGGCGGAAGAGGCTGAGGCCTTGGCCGCGCGCATCCGGGACTGGACCTCCGGGGATGAGGATGTCTCCATCGGTGTGCTGACCCGGACTAATGCCCGCAAGGATGAGATCGCCACGCAGCTGGGCGAGCTGGGCGTGGCCGTGAGCACTGGGCGGCGCACCTCCCGGGAGCGCCCGGTGGCGGTGATGACGATGCACAACGCCAAGGGCTTAGAGTTCACGCATGTCATCTTGCTTGATGTAAGCCGCGAGGCGCTGCCGCAGCGCTACCTGATGAAGGGACTTGCACCAGCCGAGGCCGACGAGGCGCTGCAGCGGGAGCGGGCTTTGCTCTACGTGGCGGCCTCGCGTGCGCGCGATGTGCTCGTGGTGAGCGTGGTGGGGGAGGCCTCTGAGCTGTTGCCGGGGTAAGTGGTACGGCGGTGAAAAGCGGAAGTTTCTTGAAGATCACTTCCCTGGCCGCATCCCCACCTAATACGTGATTCCTCGTGACCGAAGGAAATCCAAGTAAGTGGAGCAGTGAACCCCTAGTGCTGCGGCGGCGTCGGGAAGCTTTACTCTGTTGACTCTGCGCGGTTGGGGTTTCTCATCGGTAATGATTGAGAGGTCTCGAGCATGAGCAGAAGCCACGAGCCATGAATCGGCAGCGTCATTGAGAAATTCTTGTACTGCCGCTTCATCAAACCGAGGCTTGCGCTGGAAGGCTGCCCATTTGGATAAAAGACGGTATGACTCAATTTCAGCGTCGTCTACGTGCAAGATTTGGTCATGAGGGACGAAGTCCTGGAACCATGATGAAACAGAGTCTTGTCTCCGTTCCAGTTCTTCTTGCACAGTGTCATGGAAGAAAAACGTTTGAGTGGCCACGAAGGTTTCGAAAGAGCTCCAATAACTTGGAAACACGTCGCGAGGATAACTTCGAACCGCGTTGATAACAATATTGGAATCAATTAGGTAGCGCGTCATGGCAGCCCCTGATAGCGATCCACCAAAGCCTCAATAGTGCTGATCTTTTTGATACCAAGCTGACGGGATGCTTCGCGTTCACCAATTCTGCCTTCAGCGAGCGCTCCAGTGACCGCTTCGAGAAAGAGCCCGCCCAAACGGGAACGTAGGCCAAGAGTGAAGTCACCACCGCCAGACTGTTGCGTTGTCCTTGGACGTGGGGCTTCTTTGATGAAGCGCTGACCAGCTTCTCGGGGGAGCGCGCCGTTTCCTACGAGCAGCCATACAGTGACGTCACGGCTGACCCCGAAAGTTTTGTATGCCCAATGGCACACCGCTTCTAAGTCTTTGGTTTCGGACCATTTTGTGAGCAAGTCCTTGGCAGAGACAAGAAATTCTGCAGCGAACTGATTGCACCAACGCTCGACAGCGCGCTGATTGAGAGAGCCGCCGGAAACACCTTGTTCGCCAAGAAGTACGTGGCCGAACTCGTGGGCCAAGCTAAACAATTTGCCCACTCCAGAATCACTGGTGTTGATGAAGATGAGGCCATAGGAATTCCGGATCAACGTAAAACCGCGGAACTCATCAGGATCGAGCTTGTGGTGGGTGTTATTGCCCACGATGGAGCTGCGCATAACCAAGATACCGGCGCGCTCAATAGCATCAGCCAGCGTTGCTACGCGGCTCCGGTTACGCTCATGCTTACCTGGAACCCAATTCAGAAGAGTGCTTGACCAGTCGGCGGCCTCTTGCGCCGGCGTATCTGTAGAGAACCGACCGATAAAACTAGGCCCTGCAATACCGTTGGCGAGGGCATCCTCTGCGTACCACTCTAAGCGTCGTTCACAGGCATAGATCGTCTGCTCAAGCGCAGGGCTGCATTCGGACAACGGAGTGCTCCCGTGAGTCCTAAAATCAGGAAGGCGAGGGGTGCGTTGGATGGGCTTTTCGAGTAGTAGATAGCCAAAAGGGATCCCAGCAAGTTTGGCCAGCTTCTGTGCTTGCCTGAATGTTGGGGTACTTTCACCTATTAGCCAAGAGCGCAAGGAGTGGAAGTCAGGCTTCTTTTCCAATTCATTGATGGGGAGCTGCGTTCTCTCAACTGCCCATTCAAGGACAGGCGGGGACATGGGGACGCGCACGGTCATAGCCCCTCCTATCGATGCATACTGCCCTGGTAATTGCGTGTTGGAAGCAAGTTTAGAGGATAAAACGAGCGTACGTACAGCATGGCTCCGGACGCTCACAACGGCTGACGCGCCTGTGAAGAGTGACAACCTCATCTTCACAGGCGCGCATCAGCGGTAGAAGGTGCGAGACTACCGCCCAAAGTTCTGCACGGCGTACAACCGGCCGTCGGGGGCGACGGTCAGGCCGATACCCACGGACTTAGCGCGGGGGTCGAGCAAGTTCTTGCGGTGGCCGGGGGAATCCATCCACAGCTTCACCAGCTGGGCATCGGAGTAGTCGCTCCATGCCTGGAGGACGTTCTCACCACCAGCGGGCAGGCCGGCGGGATAGAAGGTCCAGTAGTTCGGGCGGTGGCGGGTCTGGCCATCGCGGCTCAAGGTATTTGCCCAATCCTGTGCCAGGTTGGTCAGGTTCGGATCAACGCGCAGCGGCGCGAGGCCATTGGCCACACGTTGCGCATTGGTTTGATTAATAAGGCCTTGAACGCTGGCTGCAGCGTGGGGAGCCGGGGCTACCGGGCCGGCAACGGACGGCATGGTGAAGCCGAAGTCAGCCGGGTTGAATGCACCGAAGGAACTACCAGCCTGAGCAGGAGCATTGATGGAGCCGGCGAAGAGTGCTGCAACGGCAGCAACCGGGGCGACGATCTTTGTGGCTTTATGTCCGAATGGGAAACGGAACATGGCGGGCACCTCTTTCTGCTTCAGGTGTTAAGTGGAGGCTTTTTCGACCTCGTACCGAGCGGTACTTTCACTTAAAATTAAAGCTCTTCGGGGTACTGAAAAGCCACTTGACCAGCAGTTTTAAGGTTTGCCTGTGAGTTTTTGCGTCTTCGCGTGGCGGGCTTAAGTTTCTTTTGGGTTTGCCGCCTTGAAGGCTTGAATTCGCATAGTTTTCTTTAGAAACGACGGACGGCGGGGGTAGTACTTGGGGGTGGCTTCTTAGGTTGATGGAAAGCTTTCCCAAGAAAGTGCTGGTGACGTGTCAACTATTCTCAAAAACTCAGGAAATTCTTCAAAAATCCCTGGATTAAGGCTGGGAAAGTATAGTTTGCGTTTATCCTCCGGTGAGGAACCTGAGTGAGAGGGGAACGTCGAAAAGCATGGCAATGAGCAGGAAGAAGGGCTGTTGAGGCTCAGTGCCAGAAGGTAAAAGATTAAGAAAAGTAATGCAACTATTAATGAAACCTATTGGCATGGTGGGGGTCGGCTGCCCACGCATTGCTAGGCTCGTGCGTCATGGCCCTCTTTGACGCGCCGCTGCTTTTCGACGGCGGCCTTGGAACCCACCTCGAAGCCCTGGGGCACGACATCTCGGGCCCGCTGTGGTCGGCGCGCGTGCTGCGTGAGACCCCTGCCCTCATCGAATCTGCCCATGCGGACTTCTTTGCCGCCGGTGCCCAGGTTGCCACCACGGCCTCCTATCAAATCACCTTCGATGTGCTGGGCGGGGAGGCGGAGTCTCTTTTGCGCCGCAGCGTCACGGTAGCGCGTGACGCCGCCCGCAAGGCCGGCGACAGACATGCTGCCCACGGTGATCTACTGGTTGCCGCATCCATTGGCCCGTATGGAGCAGGCCCGGGCCGGGGCAACGAGTACGACGGTGCCTATGGTCTTTCGGCGCACGAATTGCGCCGCTGGCATGCCCGCAGGGTAGAGGTGCTCGCGGACACGGAGGCCGACTTCCTTCTTGCTGAAACCATCCCGAATGTCGATGAGGCCGCGGTGCTTCTGGAGCTGCTCTCGGCCCAGCCCAAGCCCTTTGCGTTGAGCATCACCGGCGCCATCGCGGCCGACCCGACGAAGCTCTCGCAGGTGATCGCGCTGGCCAACCAGACACCGTTGCTGGGTGCGGTGGGTGTGAATTGTGTGCGCCCACCGCAGGCATGGGCGGCGGTGAAGGCATTGCGCGCTGGAACCGATAAGCCGCTTTTAGCCTGTCCCAACAGTGGGGAGATCTGGGATGACGGCGCCCGCGGCTGGCGTCCTGCTCCCACCGGCGCGGTGGGATTGACTGAGGCGGCAGCACCAATGCGCGCGGCTGGGGTCGGCCTTCTTGGTGGCTGCTGCCGCGTGCGGCCCGATGA
Organism: Corynebacterium sp. HMSC072A02; assembly: GCF_001810085.1. Lineage (NCBI taxonomy): Bacteria > Bacillati > Actinomycetota > Actinomycetes > Mycobacteriales > Corynebacteriaceae > Corynebacterium > Corynebacterium sp. HMSC072A02. The sequence continues at coordinate 67,736 of NZ_KV799873.1, forward strand.
GATTCGGCAGCTGCGTCGATCGATCCGCTTCGAAGGCAAATAGAAAACGCCGCGACAATCCTCAGGCGAGAGGATAGAGTGTTCCTATGAAAAAGTCTTCTCTACTCGCCGCATCCGCTGCACTTCTCATCACAACGCTGTCCGTGCCCGCCGCCAATGCCGAGCTGACCCAGACTGAGCGGGATCAGTTCCGCACCGATCCCGTCGGGGCAGTTGCCTGGCAAGCCATCAAGGGCTCCTCAGAGTACGTCCGCGCCGATGGCAACACCATGATGGCGGCGTCCTTCTTCTCCATGACTATGCCGGGGCAGAGCATCGGCATGCCTGCTCTTGAAAACTGTGCAGAGCGCGTCGGCTCCTCCGCACCGGAGGGCGGCGTGCGCTACGTGGCGGCGGCCCTGTGCGCCACCTTTGATCCGAATGCCCGCGGCGAGGTGCAGCGCGGCGACTTTGGTTACGGGCCGCTGCGCTAAGAGCGCAACGTTATATCGCGCTACGTCACGTAGCGCGTAGGATCGGGTGCTGTCTTAAGGAGGGCTGATGCGCAAGCACGTGATTATCATGGGAGTCTCAAGCTGCGGCAAATCGACGGTCGGGGAGTTGCTGGCGCAGCGCACCGGACTGCCCTTCCGGGATGGGGACGATATGCACCCGGCGGCGAACATCGAAAAGATGGCCTCGGGGCAGGCGCTTGACGACGATGACCGGAAACCCTGGCTCGAATCCATCGGCCGCTTTCTAGCCGAGCAGGAATCCGGGGCCATCGTGGGCTGTTCCGCGCTCAAGCATTCCTACCGCGACATCATCCGCGCCGCAGCACCCGATACGGTCTTCATCCACCTGCACGGCTCCTATGAATTGCTCAAGGAGCGCATGAGCCGGCGAACCGGACACTTCATGCCGGTGTCTCTGCTGGATTCGCAGTTCGAGACTCTGGAGGAACTGCGGCCGGAGGAAGCAGGGCTGGTGCTCGACGTCAGCGCCACGCCGGAGGAGCTGGCCGCCGCGGCGGCCGAGTACCTGCAGGCCTAGAACAGCGCGGCGGCGCCGTAGAAGATAAGGACGATGCCGAAGCCAATCGAGGAGATCAGCGCCTGATTGACGGTCCACGTCCTCAGGGTGGTGGACACGTCCATGCCCATGAGACGGCCAACGAGCCAGAAGCCCGAGTCATTGACGTGGCTGCCAAAGACGGAGCCGGCTGCGGTGGCGAGCGTGATGAGGACCAGCTGGATTTCGCTGAAGCCGCCGGCCTCCACGGCAGGCACCATGAGCGCGGCGGCCGTCGTCAGCGCAACGGTGGCCGAGCCTTGCGCCAGGCGCAAGGCTACCGCGATGAGGTAGCAGGCCAGGATAACGGGGACGCCGAGGTTAGACATGGAGTCCGCCAGCGCATCACCGATACCGCTGGTGCGCAGCACCCCGCCGAACATGCCGCCCGCGCCGGTGATGAGGACGACGGAACAGATCGGTCCGAGCGAAGACTCCACGGTCTTCTCAATCGCGCTCTTACCCTCCCCGCGGCGCAGGCCCAGCACGGCCATCGCCGCCAGAGTGGTAATCAACAGCGCGATGGGCGTCTGGCCCAGGAAGACGAAGAAGCGAACCCACGTGGCGGAAGGATCAACAACACCAGCGGTGCCCAGCGTGGTCAACCCGGTATTGCCGAAGATGAGGATCATGGGGATGAGCAGGATGCCAATTACTGAGGCCGGGGAGGCCGGGCGATCCGGGAGTTCGGCATCGCTGACCAACGCGCCGGTGATGGCTTCCTCGAGGCGGTAGGGATACTTCTTTCCCAGGTGGAGACCGAAGCGGTAGCTGGAGAGATACCACGTGGGCAGCGCAACGAGGAGGCCAAAAATGAGAATGAGACCGATATCCGCGCTGAAGAACTCACCGGCCGCGACAGGGCCCGGGTGCGGTGGCACGAAGACGTGCATGACGGAGAAGGCGCCGGCGGCGGGGATGCCGTAGGCCAGAACTGGGCCGTCCAGGCGCCTGGCGACGGCAAAGATGACCGGCAGCATCACCATGAGCCCCGCGTCGAAGAAGATGGGGAAGCCCATGATGAGGGAGGCCACGCCGAGTGCTAGGGGCGCTTTGTCTTCGCCGAAGAGTTTCACGAGGGCGTCGGCAAGCGTTTTAGCACCGCCGGAAGTTTCTACCAGACGCCCGATCATGGCGCCCAACCCCACCAGCAAGGCCACGGATCCCAAGGTTGAGCCGAAGCCGCTCGTCATGGTGGGAACCACACCATCCAGCGGGATGCCAGCGGCCAAGGCGGTGAGCGCGGAGACCGTGACGAGTGTGACGAAAGCGTGCACCTTGAAGTAGATGACGAGGACGAGGATGACGGCGATGGCCGCAACCGCAATCCCTAACAGTGGTCCGGTGCCCAGCGTGGGCTCCCAAGTATCCATGACATTCATGAATGTTGATTTTACTTCTGCAGCCTGCGGTGATCTAGGGGTCACACCCCGAGCGCTGGGCCAACCGTGGCCCAGCTGATGGCCAGCTCGCGCCGGAACAGCCCCCATGTGTGGCGTCCCGCGGGAAGCTCGTAATAGTCAAGGTCTACGCCAGCTGCGGTGGCCTGTTTAGCGTAATAGGAACTGCACCAATAATCCACGCGTTCGTTGAGGCCCAGTGCGGGAAGTGGTGAGTCCTCAATATCAACGTCAAAGTCTGCCGGGCCGCCGCGGGAGACGATGACGAAAGTCTTGCGGCCGCGTTGCTGATCGAGGTTGAGAACCGGCGAATGTTGCGCCCACGCCGGATCCCACGGCGCGCCGAAGGAGCGAGCCGGGTCAGTGCCGTAGAACGCAGCACTTGCCCACGCAAAGGACTGCGCGAGAACACCTGTGGTCGAGGGACAACCGGAGAGGGAACCAGCCACTGTAAAGCGCGGATCGAACGTGGCTAGCTCCAATGCGGGGCCGCCGGAGTTGCTTAGACCCGCGATTCCGTCGCGGCCGTTGCCGTGGAACTCGGCGTCGATAAGCTGCGGGAGTTCCTTGGTCAGATAGGTGGCCCACTTGTATTTTCCGTGGGCGTCATGGGGCTGCACCCAGTCGGACATCATTGAGCCATATGCGCCGCGCGGGGAAATGACATTGACCTGCTTGTCACGGAAGAACTCGGAGGCCCCGCCGCCGTCCCACCACAGTGCGTCCTCGCCACCGCCGGCACCACCCAGTAGGTAATAGCTCGGGCGGGGTTGCGTGTTCTCCAATCCTCCTGGAGGAAGAATGATGTCGTTGGTGATGACACGGTCCATGGCCGGTGAATAGGCTTTTAGCTCCCACACGTTGTCCTGGACGTGACGCAGTCCGCGCAGTTGTGCCGGGGCTGCCGTCGCCGGTGGGCGCGTAGCGTCTGGTGCCAACACCGGGACTTTCAATTGCTGAAGCACCTGTGCCCAGGCGGCGAAAATGTTGTCGGCGAAGAGTAGAGGTGCCAGCGGTCCCAGGGCGATGGGATCGAGGGCGCTGGAGTGCTGATCGATGTTGGCGGCATCGCTGCTCATCGTATCCAGTGCTTGTGCGTGTGCCGGCTGTGCGAGGGCGGGGGAGATGATCAACCCCGCCGAGAGAATGCCCGCAAGTGCGGAGCGAAAGAATTTCATTAGTTCACAATAGCCAACTAACCCTGCGGCGCAGAACTTCCCCGGCGTTAACGAAGGCGGGGCAGCGGGAGAACTGCGGGGTAGTTGGTGGAAGCGGATTAAGGGCATAAAGAAACCCCGACCGCTTTCACAGCGGTCGGGGTCCTCTCACTCTCTCACTGCCGGACTAAGCGCCGGCGGGCTGTGCACACTCTCTGCAGTGGGCGAGGGGTGTTCCTTAGAACAGGCCCTCAGCCTTCTTGCCGGTGTCCTTCACGGTGATCTCGCGGGAGTCAACGTTCTGGTCGTTGTCGGTGGAGTTGTCGCCCTTCAGGCGGGAAATCTGGGTGACCTCGATGTAGTTCTTCAGGCGGCCTTCCTTGGTGTTGCCGTCGCCGAAGTCCAGGTTGGCAACACGAGCGGACTCGCCAGCGTTAATCGGGTTGGCCAGGGTGACCTCGAAGGAGCGGGTCGAGGACTTCTCGTCGAAGCCCAGGTCACGGATGTGAGCACCGTTGGAGGAACGCGGGGTGATGAGGCGGTCAACGCCCTTCGGGCCCTCAGCGGTCTTCACATCAACGCGGTACTGGACAGCCGGGAAGTCGCCGTAGTAGCGCTCGGAACCGACGTTCTCCAGGCGGAGAGCAACGGTGCCAGCGTAACCAGCGTGCTTAGCGCCGGAGGTGGTCAGAACCGGCTTCAGGTCCAGCTTCTGCTTGGCCTCGTCGGTCTTGCCGTTCTCGACGTCCTCCTGGACCTTCTTGTCGGCTTCTTCTTCCTTCTTGCCCTCGGACTCGGACACGGCCTTCTCCTCCGGAGTGACCTCGTTGTCCTTGATGACCTCAGCGTCAGCCTCCGGGGACTTCTCCTCCTCAACAACCTTCGGGTCGTTGACGTCGGTGGTGTTCTGAGCGTCCTTGTTCGGAGCGTAGGAATCAGCGATGTCGTCGTACAGCTTGACGCGAACCTCGTTCTTCATCGGCTGCATTGCAGACCAGAAGGTCGGGGTGGACCAGGTGCCGTTCGGCTTGCAGTACTGCTGGGTACCGGTCATGTTCAGGACGCGGAAGCCGTAGGTGGCCTCACCGGTGTGGTTCGGCGGAACATCGTACGGTCCGATGGACTGGCCAGCCTCCCAGGACAGGGAGTAGGAAGCGGAAGCGCCGAGCTTGGTGGCGATCTCGTGGGAGATGCCGAAGGAGCCCTCGGAGTTCTTGCCGGAGCCCTTGCCGCCAGCGTTCATGGAGGTGGTCTCAGTGCGGTCACCGTTGACGGACAGGGTGATGGACTGGGACTTGGACAGGTCCTGCTGCAGCGGGATGTCCTTCTTGGTCTGGTTGGTGGTGGAGATGGTGCCTGCCGGCATGAAGTTATCGGTCACCTTGTAGACCACGGTGCGGTGATCCTCCCACGGGTTGCACACCGGGCGCGGGTTGAGCACGTTGGCCTTCATGTGGTCGGAGCCGTGGGTGGTGTGAACGATAGGCAGCTTTGCGTTCACGGCCGGGGTCTCCGGGTAGGACTCGGTCTGGGTGGCTGCGGAGGCAGCCGGTGCGATGAGGGCGGTGCCTGCGATCGCAAGGCCGGCGATGAGGCCGGCGGTACGACGACGCTGGGTCATTGTTGTTCTCCTGGATGAAAGTTTGGGGCAATGCGGTGACGCACTGTGGTGACACTGTGTTTGCGCTGTAGTGCCCAGTGCGTGACGTGTTGCAACAATAAGGCCCTTTTCAGGATCGCGCACCCCTTGAATTGTTTATATTTTCGAATGTAGAAATACATTTCGATCGGGTGGCTCCCGGGTGAACAATTGACTAAGAAATTTGCGCCGACCTTGGTTTTGTCTAACTAGACCGTATTCTGGGAAAACGTCTCTTTGACCGTTCGTGCACAAACTAAAGAATGACCCCATTAGGGGGAGTGAAAGGGTGTTTGTGGGGTCGTGTCACGCTCAATTTCAGCCTCTGTGGTCTAAGGGGTAGAACCCAACCGACCACCGTTTGCTTAAGTAATTCTTAAGAACGGCGCGTTAGTCTTCTTCGATCTCTGGGTCTTCCGCGCGTGCCTGTTCGAAGACCTCAGCCGCCGCGCGCAGGTTGATAGTCCCGATGATGAGGCCGACCACGATGTCCGGCCAGGGGCTCGCCCACGCCAGCATGAGAAGGCCTGCGCCGAGGATAAGAATGTTGGCGGCGACGTCATTGCGTGCGGCCAACCACGCCCCACGCGTGAGCGCACCTCCGTGTCGCAATTGCACCAGCAGCACCGCGCAGAGCAGGTTGATGAGCATGGCGAAAATGGCCGTGCCGGAAAGCGTGAGTGGCTCAGGAACGGCGCCGTTGATGATCTTCCATATCGCCATGCCATAGGACGCCACGGCGGGGATCAGGATGAGCCCGGCTAGGCCATAGCTTGCTTTGCGACGCCCCTCTACCGACCAGCGCAGCGCTAAGAGCACGAGCGCGTTGATGAGAAAGTCCTCGAGGAAATCGGCTGCGTCAGCGAAGAGTGAGGCCGAGCCGATGATGCAGGCGACGACGAATTCGACGAAGAAGCCAAAGAGATTCAAGGCAGCGACCCAGGCGACAACCCGCCGGGCGCGTGCGTTCAGGGTGGAGGAGGAGAGATTGTGAGACACGGTACCTGAGCTTAATGGGCTTGAGCGCCGTGTCCCAACTTGTTTTTCTTATGAACTGTTTCGGGCTAGTCGACGATGGTGACGTCGTCTTCGCGGCGGTGCTTCTCGCCGGCGAAACCGCCGAAGGCTGTGATCAAGGCGGTGACGGCCAAGATGATGATTCCCGGTATAGAACTGGGGGTCTCATTGGATGCGTTCAATGCGGTGGCGAGGAAGGGTAGCAGCCCCGATACTGCCGACGCGATGTTGGCGGAGATAGCCACCCCGGAATAGCGGACATTCGCAGGGAAGACCTCCGAGAGGAGGACTCCAGATACGGAATAGGTGATCGTAACTAGCGACAGGCCGAGACAGACGGCGAGCGTGAGGAGTACGGGGTTCCCCGTGTCGATCATTGCCCACAGCGGCCACGCCATGATGGCGGTGGCAAGCGCGCCGTATCCGATAACTCGACCGGGGCCAATCTTTTCGCCGATGCGGCCGAAGATGATGTTGATGAAGATCTGGCACACGGCGCCGAGGAGGGTGGCATTAACGACAGTTTGCCGCGGGAAGTCCAGCGTGGTCGTGGCGTAGGAGAGGACATAGGTGCTCATGACGAAGAATCCGCCGATGCCCAGGAAAGCGGCCGCGGAAGCCAGGCACAGCTGTGAGAAATGCTCAGTGAAGAGCTCTTTCAGTGAGCCCTGGTGAGCTGCCTCGTCTGCTTCTGCCTCCTCTTCAAGGGCCTTGTAAACAGGAGATTCTTCAGCCTTCGTGCGAATCCACAGTGCTACCGCTAGGAAAGGAAAGGCGATGAGGAAAGGCACACGCCAACCCCAGGAACTCACTGTGGCATCGTCCAGCATGAGCACAAGCGCGAAGGCTCCGGAAGAAAGCAGCGTGCCGGCGGGGGAACCGATCTGCACGAAAGCGGCATAGCGACCGCGCTTCTCGGCTGGGGCGTGCTCGATGGCCATGGTTGTAGCGCCGCCCCATTCGCCGCCGACGGCAATGCCCTGAAGCAGGCGCAGGATGACCAGCGTGATGGGCGCCCAGATGCCAATGCTGTCAAAGGTGGGGAGCAGGCCGATGACGCCGGTGGCCATGCCAATGACGACGATGGAGATGATGAGGGCCGGTCGGCGGCCCATCCTGTCGCCGATTTGGCCGAAAATGACCGCGCCGAGAGGGCGTGCCAGGAAACCTACTCCGAAAGTGGCGAAGGATGCCAGGGTTGCGCCGGTGCCTGACATTCCCGAGAAGAAGAGATCGTTGAAGACAAGCGCGGCTGCGGTACCGAAGAGGAAGAAGTCGTACCACTCGAGGGCTGTACCGACGAACGCGGAACTGGCGATGCGGAAGACGTCCTTTGACTCGACTTGGATTTCCTCGGCGCCGGATTGGGCCGGGTTGGAAGGGGGTGCGTGGGTAGTCATATCGAAATGCTCCTTATGTGAAACGCATTACCTTTCTAGGACACATTAGGTGCACGTCACCTTCCGGTGAATGGTTTGAAGAGTTTTCTATGCATCGACCCATCTACAGAGAGGGAACCTTGTTACTCTGCACAAGAGCTATCGCTTTGTCCGGTGCAGCGCCAGCAATGCTCGCGCGGCGTCTTTCGGCCGCGTGATGTCGAGTCCCGTGAGTTCCGTGACCTGCCGCAGGCGGTTGAGCACCGTGTTGCGGTGGCAGTGCAGCGTCTCGGCGGAGTCTTTGATAGAGCCGCAATCCAGGTAAGTAGTGATGGTTTGGTAGAGCGGCGCGTTGCTTAGGCGCAGCTCGGTGATTTCCTGCGTGAGCTCCGTGATGCCGCTGGCTGGGAAGTCTGCAATGGCATCGCCGGCGACGGCCCAGAGCGCGTCGGACGCTTCGGCTAAGTGGTCCAGCGGCCCGGTGGCGTCAAAGATGCGCGGCGCTTGCTGCGCCGCCGCGCGAACTCCAGCTAAGCCGATGACGTCGCGGAAAAGTATGCCCGAGATCTCCGTGAGCTCTGCGCCGGTGTCCAGTGTGGGATGCTCGCTGTTCCTTTGGTCTCTAGGCCAGAAGGCAACGAACATCCCACGCGCGCCATGGCCGAAGGCTTCGCCGGAGGAGATGGGTTCGTCGAGAAACGCGCGCATCTCCACCGCAGCGGTGGGGTGGGCCACCGCGACGTCGAAGTGGCAATCTGCATCCAGGTTGAGCGCGCGGGTGATTTCCGCGATGCCGAGCGCGCCCAGGGATTCGGCGGCGAAGAGCCTCTCCAAGTGCCGGGCGTGGGCGCGGTGCACGTCGTGCTGCCCGCGAGCCTCCTCCAAGCGGTAGGCATCGCGCACCACCAGGTTGTACATCGTCACAACGGAATGCACCTGCGCCACGTGGTCGATGAGCGCCTCCTGATCCGCGCCGGCGGCCCGGCGCAGGTGCTCCCAGAGGACGGTGAAGTCGAGCTGGATGGCGTCGATCAGCGTGGCTAGCTCCACGCCCTGGTGCGCGCGCCGCCGGCCCAAACTCTGGGCGTGGGTGCGCAGTTCCTCCTCATCCATCGCCCCAACCAGCACGTCAGTGATGCGCGCGAAAACCTCGAAGGCGGTCAGGCGCAGCTCGTCCTCGCTCACCAAGGAATCGCCGTAGCGCCCCGAGCGGGAAAAGGCGGCGAGGAAATCCTCAACTAAGTGGGGGATGGTGCCATGGACCTTCGTGACGATATCGTGCCAGCGCTTCTCGTGCATGTGCACAACGCTACACGTTGGGTGCTGGTGAATTGCCCTCTATGTGGAGAGGTGTATCACTGCTGCGTTTAGCATGTGGGGACTAGCACAGCACGCGCCGCGTGCAGTGTGCCGGAGAAACAGGAGAACTCAGGAGGACGCATGATCACGCGCATCGACAACGCCCACATCCTGACCCAGGATCCCGCGCGGCCGGTTGCGGATTCGGTGGCTTTTGCCAACGGGCGCATCCTCGCGGTGGGGGAGGCCGCCCACGCCCTGCCCGCCGACGAGACGTGGGATGCCGGCGGGCGCACGCTCACCCCTGGCTTTAACGATGTGCATTCCCACACCGTGTGGTTCGGCCAGACGCTGCTCGAGGTGGATCTTTCCGAGGTCACAACTCCCGAGGAGGTCTACGCCGCCGTGCGCGCCGCCGAGTCGAACCCCGACGGTTGGGTGGTGGCCTCCGGATTCCGTCCCTCCGGGCTAGATGCCCCGGTGGAGATAGAACAACTCGACCGCGCCACAGGGGACGCTCCGCTGTTGATCAAGCACAACTCGGGCCACGCCTACACGGTCAACACCGCGGCCCTTCGCGCGGCGAGCGTCGATCCCACCAACCCGCCCGAGGTGGACGGCGGCGAGTTCGTCCGCGATGCCGACGGGCACTGCACGGGGCTGCTCGACGAAAACGCCATGCGCGCCATCCAGAACGTGACCCTGCCGGAATCCGGGGAGGAAATCGGCCGCGCATTAGAGCTGGCCACGCGCCGTTACCTGGAGCGCGGTCTGACCTCCGTCACGGATGCCGGGGTGGCCGGCGGCTGGATCGGGCACAGCCCGCGCGAGATCGCCGCCTATCAAAACGCCACCCTGCACACACGCATGCAGGTGATGGTGACCATGGACGTGCTCCACGAGATTCCCGGCCACGCCTCCGACGGTCCCGGCTGGGGCCTCGACGGTGGCCTGCGCACCGGGTTTGGTGACGAGTGGCTGCAGGTCGGCCCCGTCAAGATCTTCAGCGATGGCTCCCTGCTCGGCACCACCGCCGCGCTGAGTGAGAATTACGCCTGCTGCTCCCATCACGGATACTTCCAGGGCGATCCTGAGCAGATGCGAGCACGTGCGCTGCAGGCGGCGAATTCCGGCTGGTCTTTGGCCATTCACGCTATTGGTGATGCGGCAGTGGATTTTGCGATTGAGACGCTGGGGGAGGCCGTCGCCAAGCACGGTGCGCCAGCGATGCCGCACCGCATCGAACACGGCGGCGTGGTGCGGCCCGACCAGATTGAGCGCCTGCGCGGCCAGCCCATCGTGGTGGTGCCGCAGCCGCTGTTCATCCCGGCTTTCGGTGATGCGATGGCGGAGTCCCTCGGCCCGGAGCGCACCGCGTGGAGCTACCCGGGCAAGCGGCTTCTCGACGCCTCTCTCATCCTCCCCGGCAGCTCCGATCAACCCGTGGCGCCCGGTGTGCCGCTGGAGGTCATGCAGGCCTTCGTGGAGCGGCGCACCGCCTCGGGCCGGGACTATGGGCCTAAGGACCGTCTGACCCCAGCCGAGGCCCTCTATGCCTATACCGCTGGCTCCGCCGCGGCGACCGGCTGGGCCGGACGCAAGGGGCAGGTGATGCCGGGGCAGCTGGCAGATTTTGTGCTGCTTTCCCAGGACCCGCTGCAGACTGATGACCTATCCACCATCGACGTGGCCGCCACCATCGTGGGCGGCGAGCTGCGCTACGGAAGTATTTAAGGAGTAGACATGCGAGCAACCACCAACGAACAATTCCTGGCCGATTTCCAAGCCATGTCCGCCAACGGTGCCACCCCGGGCGGTGGCGTGGAACGGCAGGCAGCCAGTTCCGGCGATAACCTCAACCGCGCCTGGTTCCACGAGGTCCTAGAGTCCCTCGGGGCGCGCGTCATCTATGACGAGATTGGCAACCAGTACGGACTCTTCGAGCTTGCCCCCGGCGCCGAGTACGTGGGCCTGGGCTCACATCTGGATTCGCAGCCCTTGGCCGGCCGTTTCGACGGTGCTTATGGCGTGCTGGCTGCAGCCCATGCTGCCGGGCGCGTGGCGCAGTCGGGTGCCAAGGCGCGCTATAACCTGGCGGTTATCAACTGGTTCAACGAGGAAGGCTCGCGCTTTGCGCCCTCCATGATGGGCAGCTCGGTGTTCGTGGGAACGCTCACGCTTGACCGCGCCCACTCCGCCACCGACCTTGCCGGCGTCACCGTTGCGCAGGCCCAGGAGGAAGCCGGTTGGGCCCCGCGCGGTGAAGCCCCGAAGCTCGCGGCCTATGCGGAGATCCACGTCGAACAAGGTAAGGAACTTGAAGCTGCCGGCAACACGATTGGCTTGGTTACCGCCACGTGGGGTGCGAAGAAATTCCAGGCGGTGGTCTCCGGTGAGCAGGGCCATACCGGTTCCACTCTGATGGCCGATAGGAAGGATGCGCTCTTCGGCGCCTCCCTCATTATTGCTTCAGTAGAGCGCCTCACCCACGAATTTGCCGAAGGCCAGCTGCAGGCTTCGGTCTCGCAGCTAACACTGGAGCCGAACTCCCCCGTGACCATCGCCCGCGAGGTGCGCTTCAACGTGGATGTGCGCTCACCCTCCACGGAGGTGTTGGAGAAAGCCCAAGTGCGTCTGCAGGAGATCATCGCTGAAGCAGAGGAGGAATCACGCACCTCGGTTGAGCTCACCCCGACGCACGAGTGGGCGCTCAACCCTTACCCGGCCGCCGGCGTGGAATTAGCCCGTGAGGTCGTGCAGGAGCTGGGGTACCCGCACCAAGAGATTTACACGGTGGCCGGGCATGACTCGACCAACCTGAAAGAAGTGGTGCCGACGGTCATGCTCTTCATCCCATCCGTCGACGGCATCTCCCACAACGAAAAGGAGTTCACCACGGAGGAAGACTGCGTGGCCGGCGTGGACGTGTTGACGCACGTGGCGCAGCGCATCGTGGAATCCGGGTGCGGCGAGCGCTAGTCGTTATCGCTCCACGGTTCATACCCGAAGGCCTTCATCGCGATTTCGAATCCGCGCTTCATTGCTTTCAGCTCTTCCTCGCTGTGCTCGTAGGTGCGCAGGCGCACCGGGCCGGTGAGGGGGACGTGGAGCAAGAAGTGCTGGCCTTCCTCGGTGATGCTGCACAGGCGGCGGCGAAGATCTTCCGGATCATCATCGATGGAGATAAGCTCATCGCGCACCAAGCGCTTGACCGCCTGCCCGATGGTGGCGGGCTGCCATCCCAACTCCTTGCGCAGCTGCAGGATGGGGATGGGGCTCTTCTTATCGATGAGCCGGAGAAGCGAAAGATGGGAGCCGGTGATCCCGTATTCGCGGCGCGCTTCCGTATCGAACCGCGCGCGGGCGCGCTCGAAGCGGCGATATTCCGCAATGGTCTCATCGATTAGCTCATTTTTGCTCACGCGATCCAGCGTAAGAGTTGAGGACTCGCGTCCGCAAATGTTTACGTTGACAACCCTAACCAAAGGTGGAGGGATCGATGGGCCGTTGCGAGCGAGGGAGTTTCTCCACCACGAGGCGGTACGAGTCCGTCACGAGTTCGGCCAGCAGCTGCGGGGTGAGCTTGGCGTCGGGATACACGGAAACCCAATGGCGCTTATTCATGTGGTAGCCAGGTGCGATGAAGGAATACTCTCTGCGCAGCGCTTCGCCATCGAGGGGCTCGACCTTGAGGATGGCTTGCTGGGAACCAGTCACGGCGGTGAGAAGGAGGAAGACCTTGCCGCGCACCTTAAAGACGTCCCAGTCCGGCCCGAAGGGGTGCGTCAGCGTGGCGCCGGGAAGCTCCGCAGCGCGTGCGGTGGCGCAGGCATTGAGGTCTAGGGCAGCGGTGCTCATGAGGTCCACACTAGGTGAAAACACCGTTGGGCCCCTTTTTCGATTTCTCGAAGAAAGGGGCCCAACGGCGTCTCTATCAAGTCCCTCCGTGTATCGGCCACTGGCCGCCCTCTGGAGGGTGAGGGGTTCTCTCTCGCATGCGCTCTCTCAAACGCACAAGACAGAGTATGGCGGGCGACGCTGGATTCACCATGTGGTCTCCCTGGCAGTTTTCTACTAGTCAAAACCGCCGCTAATCAAAGCGCGCGGGCCGCTTCTCCAGGAAAGCCATGACGCCTTCCTTGTGGCCTGCCGAATCCATCTGTGCGTACTGCGTGGGCTCCTCCCAGGCGAGCTGCTCATCGAGCTGCCCCAGTGCGGTGCGGTTGATGGCTTCCTTGGCCTTGGCCAGGGCGTCACGTGGCGCGATATGCAGGCGTTGGGCTAGCTGCAGCGCGGCCTCGAGGGCTTGGCCCTGGGGCGCGCGCTTGGCGACGATCCCAGCCGCCTCCGCTTCGGCGACGCCGAGCTTGTCCTGCAGCAGTGCCAAGGCAAGAGCGCGGTGGCGCCCCACGGAGGCGAGTGCGGTGAGGCTTACGCCGCCGTCCGGGATAAGGCCGATCTTGCCGAAGGGCAGCGTGAAATAGGATTCTTCAGCAGCCACGATGAGATCGCAGGCGAAGGCCAGCGATGCCCCAGCGCCGGCGGCTGCGCCTTCGACCGCGGCGATGACGGGAATCTCGGCGGCCTGGATTTCGGTGACGAGCGCGTTGAGCTGCGGCAGCATCGTCGACTCAGCCGGGTTGGGGGTCTCGCCCGACTGCTGCGCTGCAGCCGCAGCCTGTGCCGCCGCCACGATGTCCGCGCCCGCGCAGAAGGCGGTCTCATCACCAGTGATGATGAGGGCGCGGATGGAGGGGTCTTGGGAGGCGTCGGCAAGCGCGGCCGAAAGTGCTTCGCAGTGTTCCTTGGCAATGGCGTTGCGCCGCGCGGAGTTGTTGATTTGGGCGATAAGGGCGGAGCCTTCGCGGCGGGTGAGGATGGCGTCGGTCATGGTTAGTCCTTAACGAGTTCGGTGAGGGAGGAAATGATGCGCTGGGCATCGGCGGAAATGCGGGAGACGATCTCGGAGCACGGGGCGACGTCGTGGATAAGCCCCTGCGAGGTACCACAGGTCCACACGCCCGCATCCAAGTCACCGGTCTCGTAGACCGCGCGGCCGCGCTTGCCGGCAACGAGGTGGCGGATATCGCCGAACTCCGCGCCTTGAGCGAGGCGCTCGGCTACCTCATCGCTCACGGCATTCTTGGCCACGCGGGTGGAATTGCGCAGCTCCCGGAGGATGAGCTGGGTATCCAGCTCGGAGCGCTCCACGATGGCCTGCTTGACGTTCTCGTGCACCGGCGCCTCTGCGGAGGCTACGAAGCGGGTGCCCATGTTGATGCCCTCGGCGCCCAAAGCGAGCGCGGCGGCCAGGCCGCGGCCATCCGCGAAACCGCCCGAGGCGATGATGGGGATATCGAGTTGATCCGCGGCGGCGGGGATGAGGACTAGGCCCGGGATGTCATCCTCGCCAGGGTGGCCAGCGCATTCGAAGCCATCGATGCTGACGATGTCCACGCCTACCTTTTGCGCGCTGAGCGCGTGGCGCACGGAGGTGCACTTGTGGATGACGGTGATACCCGCGTCCTTGAAGGCCGGCATGTGCTCCTTGGGATTGTTGCCGGCGGTTTCGGCGATCTTTACGCCTTCTTCGATGATGACGTCGCGGTACTCCGCATAGGGCGGCGGGGTAATCGCCGGCAGCATGGTGAGGTTGACGCCGAAGGGCTTGTCTGTGAGCTCGCGGGTGCGGCGGATCTCGTGGCGGAGATCCTCCGGGGTGGGCTGGGTGAGCGCGGTGACGACGCCGAGGCCGCCGGCATTGGATACAGCAGCGGCGAGCTCGGCGCGGCCGACCCACTGCATGCCGCCTTGGATGATGGGGTGAGTGATGCTGAGCATCTCGGTAACGCGGGTGGAAATCATGAGGGTTGTGCTCCTTTGTGAGTGACTAGAAATTGGAGAGAAGTGGATGGAAGTTCTGGGCTAAAGGCGGTGAATGGCTATTCGGAGAAATGAGCGCTCAGGCGCTCGGTGAGGTCGTCGGGCAGGGGGATGGGGCGGCGCGCGGAGACGTCGATAAGCACCAGCGTCGCCGTGGCGAACACGCACGAGGTGCCGTCCTGGATGAGTTCGTGGGCCACCTGGTAGGAGGTGGTTCCGATGCGGGAAATCCACACCCGCGCCTCGATGGAATCGGTGTAGGTGAGCTCGGCCTCGTACTGCACTTCGAGGGATCGCACCACGTGAGCGTAGGTATCGGTGGCGACGGGTCCGGTCAGTGCGGCGGCTGCGCGGACGCGGGCCTCCTCGAGGAGGGTGACTATCGTGGCGTTGTTGACGTGGGCGTTCGCGTCCTGGTCGGACCACCGTAAAGCGAGGGGCACCGGGATGGCGTTGGCGGGCGCGCGCATTGTTCCTCCTTGAGGGAGCGGGTAGAGTGATGCGTATTACTATACATACGAATTGTGGTTCGTCACTCGAACCGTGAGGAGAATGCCATGACAGATCTGCTGGGAATCGACGCCCTCCTGAGCGAAGAAGAAAAAGCCACGCGTGACCGCGTGGCCGCACTGGTGGATGAACATATCCGCCCGCACGTGGCGCAGTGGTACGAGGACGCGGTGCTGCCGGAGTCGATCTTCCCGGTGCTCGCGGAGGCTGGTCTGTTCGGGATGCACCTGGAAGGCTACGGCTGCGCCGGGCGCACTGCCGTGGAATACGGGCTGGCCATGCAGGAGCTAGAGGCCGGCGATTCGGGAATTCGCACGGTGGTCTCGGTGCAGGGCTCGCTGGCGATGTCGGCCATTTATAAGCACGGCTCGGAGGAACAGAAGCAGCAATGGTTGCCTAAGATGGCCGCCGGTGACGTCATTGGCTGCTTCGGGCTAACGGAACCGACCGCCGGATCGGACCCGGCGGGCATGGCGACGGTGGCGTGCTACCGCTCAGGCGAGTGGGTTCTGGATGGCGCGAAGCGCTGGATTGGCCTGGCAAGCGTGGCCGGGGTGGCCATCATCTGGGCCAAGGTGTCCGAGGAGGATGCCTCCGCCGCCGGGGTGGAGGCGGGCGTGCGCGGGTTCATCGTGCCGACGTTCGCGCCGGGGTTTAAGGCGACGCCAATCACCCGCAAGCTGTCGATGCGCGCGTCCATCCAGTGCGATATTTCGCTGGATGGTGTGACCGTGCCTGGTGACGCCCTGCTGCCCAAGCACCCTGGCCTCAAGGGGCCGTTCATGTGCCTTAATGAGGCGCGCTTCGGTATCAGCTTCGGTGCTTTGGGCGCTGCGCGCGATTCCTTGGAGGTGGCGCTGAAGTATGCCAAGGAGCGCAAGCAATTCGACCGCTCGCTGGCATCCTTCCAGCTCACGCAGCAAAAGCTGGTCGATATGGCGGTGGAGCTGAACAAGGGGCAGCTGTTGGCGCTCAACCTGGGGCGCGCCAAGGACGCGGGAACGTTGGAGCCCTACCAAATCTCGGTGGGCAAGCTGGCCAACTGCCGCACCGCCATCGAGATCTGCCGCCAAGCTCGCACCGTCTTGGGCGGCAACGGCGTCACCGCGGACTACTCGCCGCTGCGGCACGTCGCCAACCTGGAATCGGTGCGCACCTACGAGGGCACGGATGAGATCCACACGCTGATTCTGGGGCGCGTGCTGACGGGGGAGCAGGCGTTTAGCTAAAAGTGGCCCGAAGTCCCTTGATGAAGAGGCTTCGGGCCTAGCTGTGTTTAGTTGGCGATGAAGTACATCTGTTTATTGATGAACTCCTCGATACCAAGTGAACCAAGCTCGCGACCGAAACCTGAACGCTTGACACCACCAAAGGGGAGTTCAGGACCTTCACCAGTTGGTGTATTGACGTTGCTCATGCCAGATTCGATGCGCTCAGCAATTGCTTGGGCTCGCTTGGAGTCTTGAGAGAACACTGCTGCGCCAAGGCCGAAGACATTGTCGTTAGCTATCTCGAGCGCTTCCTCATCAGTCTTAAACTTGTAGACCGTGGCGACCGGTCCAAAGAATTCCTCATAATAGGAATCGCTACCTCGAGGGATATCTGTGATTACTGCAGGGGAGATGTAGGCGCCCTCCTCTGAGAGTTCACCACCCGCCAGTAGCTGGCCTCCAGCAGAAACAGCGCGCTCGAGCTGTTCTTTGAGGTTCTCTGCAGCGCTACGGGAAGATAGCGGGGCATACACAGTTTCCCCGGCAGTATCCGGTAGTCCTGGCTCCATTTGTTGTGCAAGATTAACTAGTTCTTGAACAAACTCGTCATAAATGTCTTCTGCGACAATAAGCCGCTTGTTTGAATTGCAGGCTTGGCCGGTGTTGTAGATACGCGTACCCCAAGCGAGTTCGGCTGAAGCCTTAACATCATCCGTGTCGAGGATGACATATGGATCTGAACCTCCAAGCTCGAGTACGGCTTTCTTGAGGTGCTGGCCAGCCTGTGCACCAACGATAGCTCCGGCCCGCTCGGATCCGGTAAGAGAAACTCCTTGAACGCGGGGATCTGCGATCAAGGTAGAGATTTGCTCATGGGTAGCAAAAACATTGGTGTACACCCCTGCCGGAAGGCCGGCATCGAGAAAGATCTTTTCGATCGCCAGAGCAGAACGCGGGCAAATCTCCGCGTGTTTAAGGATGATGGTGTTTCCTGCGACAAGGTTGGGTCCTGCAAATCGCGCTACCTGGTAGTACGGGAAGTTCCACGGCATGATGCCGAGCAGAGGCCCGAATGGGCGGCGGCGAATGAATGCCTTACCGTCCGCCTCCGTAGGGATCTCTTGATCCGCGAGAAACTTCTCCGCGTTGTCCGCATAGTACTGGATGATGGCAGATGAGAACTCGGCTTCTTCAACGCCTTCCGGAAGTGGCTTCCCCATCTCTTCAGCAATGATGGCAGCGAGTTCTTCTTTGCGTTCTTCAAAGAGTGAAGCTGCCTTGGCCACAATTTCTGCTCGTTGTGAGACTGGAGTTCCAGACCATTCGGTGAAAGCTACGGAAGAAGCTTCGAGGATTGGCTCAATAGCAGCATCATCGAGAGCATCGAAAGTTTCAATGATCTTGTTGTTGACTGGATTCTGTACACGGTACTGAGACATTTTTCCTCCTAGGAAAAGTTTGGGGTTGTTGTATCTGAACTGGATTCACTACGGCTGATTACTGAGCCCGTGAAGAAATCTGGGTTGCGGAGTCGGGTAATGAACATGAGGATTAAACCGAGCACGAGGATGCTGGCGCCCAGGATGAAGACGATTCCGACCCCTCCAAGAGAAGAACCGGAACCAAAGCTCGGGTCCATGGAGTCATAAGCGGTGATGAAAAACATTAATAGAAGGAAGCCACCGCCCAGCAACGGGCATAGAAACTTAAACAGGAAGTTCCTTACTGAAGTAAAGAGTTCTTTTCGGAAATACCACAGACAGGCAACTGCTGTGATGCCGTAATAGAAACAAATCATGAGACCAAGAGCAGCAATTGTGTCCCAAAGTGCATTCTCTGAGAGCACTCTTGTTATGGCGTAAAAGGCTCCAGAAACGACGGTTGCGACAATCGTTGCGACGGTTGGAGTTTGGAATCGTGGGCTGATTCGAGCCAATTGTGGGGGAAGAGCTTTGTAATAGCTCATCGCCAGAATCGTGCGGGCGGGGCTAACCAGCGTGGATTGCAAGGATGCAAAAGAGCTAGCTAGAACCGAGATATAGATAAGGATGGCAAATGGGCCCATAACCGGGTAAGAAAGCACTGCAAAAATTGATTCCTGATTGTCTGGGTTACCGGCGCCTAGTCCGCTTTCGCCGATGCCCGCCCATGCCATAACGGCTACCGCTGTAAGTACATACAAAATGATCGTGATGACGATGACGACGGTAGCCGCCCGGCCAGGAGTTTTTTCTGGGTTTTTCGTTTCTTCATTCATAGTTAGGGTGACATCCCAGCCCCAGAACATGAAGATGGATAGTGAGATTCCGGCAGCAACCACCGAGAAGTCCTTGATTTCAAATGGGTTGAACCAGCTGAATTGGATCGGGGTGAAATCGAATCCATCTCCGTTGTAAGCCCTCCATAATGCTGCGACATCGAAGGAGACAATTGCGATGATTTGAATTGCAACGAGGATGTATTGCATCTTCTGCGTTGTGTCCATACCTCGATACGCGACCCAAGCTGCAGCAACTAAGAACACAAGTGTGGTTGGAATATTTACCCAGAGGTTGCGTGTGAGTTCAGCGAGCTCTGGTCTACCGGCAAGCTGTGCGATGAGCAGATAGAAGAAGTCAACGGCCACTGCGGCAAGGTTCGATAGGACCAATATCGTGGCGGCGATCAGACCCCAGCCACCCATCCAACCGACCCACGGGCCGAAGGCTTTGGTCGCCCATGTAAAAGTGGTTCCTGAATCAGGAGCACGGTTGTTGAGCTCGCGGTAAGCAAAGGCCACAAGCAGCATGGGGATAAACCCCAGAATGAGAACGGCTGGAACGAAGACGCCCACGGCCGAGATGGCAGGACCGATTCCCGAAGTGAGTGTGTAAGTTGGCGCCAAACAACTAATGCCAATGACGACAGCTCCGAGCAAACCGACTTTGCCGACTGCCAATCCTTTCTCTGAAACTGCTGGTTGTTCACTCATGAGGGAGCACCTCCTTTCAGCGACATGTAGCCCGAAGGGACAACAATGGTTGGAACTGGTAAGTGCTTGAGGATTCGATGAGCAGTTGTGCCAAGGAAGAGCCGACCATCGCCGGCAATACGCGCAGAACCAAGAACTGCCACTTCGCCCTCTTCCCAGCTAAGGTTTCGCAGCGCTGACTGGACACTTGATCCCGAAGTAGTGATGCGTGACGCTTGTCCCTTGGAAACCGCTTCTTCGATTGCCTCCGAGAGTGGGAGCTCAAATCCGTGCCCGGCATCTTCTCCGGAGATCTTCAAGGTAATGATGCGTAATGGAATCTCTCGGCGGTTTGCGCGGTCCAGTCCGATTGCCGCGACATCTGATCGTCCTCGGCGCGGGCCAACAAGGGCAGAAATACTCGTTATCGGTCCTGGATATGAATAGTCTTGAGGAGCTAGCGCTACTGGTGTTTGTGCTGTGTATAGCAATGAACTGGGTACTGTACCGATGCGGAATCGGTTCAAAAGTCCGCCTGAGCGTGCTCCGACGACGATTAAATCGCACTCAAGTTTTTGCGCGGCATCATTCAAGGCAAGAGCGGGTTCTGTCCCCTCGACGACGTGCCATGTCGCAGAAATGTCAGCGGGAAGACTATTTAACGCACTGGCGAGACGCTGTTCGGTTTGTTCTCGCACAATCGCGTTGTAACCAGGATCTTGAGTCTGAACACCAAAACCTTGAGGACTAACAGGAGGAATAACCGAGACTATCTTCAGGTTGACCTGGCGCTCACGCGCGAGAGCAATTCCTAAATGGAGAGCATCATGACCGTCAGAGGTGTCGATGTATGCGACTAGCAGAGAGCCGTTAGCCCTGCGGCGCGGAAAATCTGTGGGTGGATTCATGAACAGTCACCGCTTATCCCTGCCCAAGAATCTGTTTCGCAACGGCTTCACCGATACGCACCGCGCCGTCGACGTGCTGGTAACCTGCACCAGCGATGTCAGAAGAGGAGTAATAGATAGGGCCGGTTGGTTTGTTCTGAAGATGGCCCCAACGCGATAGTCCACCCAAATCGTATGACGTTGCGTAGGCTCCGCGAGTCCATTCTTCGGCCGCCATATCAGAGAGGAAGAATGCGATTGGCTTCTTCACCTTGTCACCAAGGTAAATGGACATTGCATCGAGGATGCGCTCTTTGCGTTCTTCAGCGGGGAGAGCCCACATCTCTTCGGCGTAAACGTCGGAAACAAAGCCAACCAATGTGCCGAATGCGTCTTCTTTTCCTTCCTCACCGCCTGCGAAGTTTTTGCCGTAATTGGTGTTGTCATAGATTTCGGCAACGAGTCGATCGCCACCGAATGCAGTACCGGACAGTCCCTCTTCACGCCAGAAGGGAGTTTCATAGACTGCATGAACTTTGATGACGAGACCCATGGAAATGTGCTGATGGGCAACATGCTGTTCTCGCGGCAGGGGAGGCACGTAGGAAATGCGATTATAGAGGTTTGGCGGAACCGCAAGGATAGCGTTTTTAGCATGGACAACAGCGCGATCAGAATAGGCAGTTACGGTTCCCGGTCCACCATTGTTGTCCACACCATTGCGGACGTCCGCTTCAACATTGTTGGGGGCGTCTGCCGTAGAAGGATCTGGCGTAGCCCATTCGAGAGTGCGAACAGGTGAACTGAGAATGACGTCATCGCCGAGTTCCTCTGCCATCGTTATGGAAACTGACTGCATGCCGCCGGCAACTCGCTTATCAAGCAAGAAGTTTTCATCAACAAGGTTGTCGAAAGAACCAGCAGATGAAGCCATCAGAGCTGCTTGAAGTACGGAAAAGGTGCGGGAAGGCTTAGTAAGCATTCCAGAGGAAATGTAAAGCGAGATGTTGTCAATTGCCTCAGAATCGTCAGATAGGCTTTCTAACCAGTCACGGAAGGATTGGCTATCGAGTTCTTTGGCTCGTGGGTGCTCCCAAGGGGCGTTAGCGTCGACTTCCTCGGCCAGCTGATTGAGCTCAGCGATCAATCGATTCATCTCGGAGGCGGTTTCCTCTGACGTTGGGAAGGTATCTCCCTCAAATTCGTGGCGCGTGCCGTCTGGGGACACGTAGACTGATTTTCCTTCGCGGTACCGATCAAAAGTCTCGAGTCCGAGCTCTTGGACGAGTTCGGTGAGGCGCGTTTGATCGGGGGAAATCCACTGGCCGCCGATCTCAATGAAGTGTTCAGTACCTTGGTCGTCGAGTACCTTTCCGTTCCAGGTACGGCCGCCCACGCGATTGCGGGCTTCGAGAACACAGACTGATTTTCCTGCTTTCTTGAGAGTGCGGGCAGCCATTAGCCCTGAAGCACCGGCGCCGATGATTACAACATCGACTGTGCGCTCTTCGGCGTTGGGATTACCATTACGTTGCGTGACCATTGGAGCGTTTCTCCTTCGCGTGCAGTAGGTATGCGGTGAGTGAGACCTTCGTATGGACGATGGTGTTTCAACGTTAAATTAAAGGGTTTAATTTAACGTTGTGACTACAGTAACAAACGCGCGGAAAGAATTGTAGGGATCACAGTGGTAAATGTTTCGCGCCCCAAAGGGCGGCCAGTGAAAGCGCTGGTGAACCGGCAAAAAATAGCATCAGCCGCACTGCAAATTGTTGAGCGCAAGGGGCTTGAAGCCCTATCGATGTCAGCGGTAGCTCGGTCAATGAAGGTCAGTACCGCAGCGCTCTATAATCACATTTCGAATAAAGAAGAACTGCTGGCTCTGGTACAAGATGACATCATTGCAAAGGTCGATACTTCGTCGCTGAAGCACGCCCTTGCAGGGGAACTACCAGCAGCTGATGCGCTTCGGCAATGGGCATGGTCGTATCGGGATATTCTGGCTGATAATATTCCGCTGATTCGCGTAATTACTGAGCTTCCACTTTATGGTTCGCCCCAAACGATTTCGATGTACGAATTGCTCGTCCAAGTAATTGCACTCGCTGGAGTTCCCGAACCGGAAGTTATTACGAGGCTTGTCGCAGTAGAGTCTCTTGTTTTTGGTTCTGCTTACGACGTTCATGCGCCTTTGAATATTTTTGAATCGCCTGGGCCTGGAGATAGTCCATTGAACAAGATGAATGACATCTACTTGGCTCAATTCCGAGAGCAGTCTTCGGAGGAGAGCGAACAATCTAAACTTCGTGCGGACAAGTCGTTTGAAACTGGTTTGGAAGCCCTGTTGGAACAGTTCCTATCATCAAATGAGGCTTAAATTTGTGACGTCTATTTAGAGAATACAGCCCCACGGATAAAACGGATTCCATCCAGCAGCCTCTCGAATAGCTGACATAGAAGGATGAAATGCGAAACCCTCCCCTGCAGCTAGGGGTGAACTGCTATTGGGGAGGGAAGCACCTTGGGGAATAAGCTGGTTGAGCTTAGGTCTCGCTAGATTTTGGAGATTCTTTGGATCCTGTGCGGTGGGCGTTCGGATCGATCGGGTGCCCGTCAGCGTCTAGATCATTGAGTTCTGCCAGCTCCGTGAAATCCGCCTGCGCGTCGGCGAAGCCTTCCTCCGGATCGATCTCATCGAAGTTGCGGATGGTGCCGTCGCGCTCGTCCTTGAACATGTCCTTGCCGTAGATGACCAGCACCATAATGATGCCGGCGGCGAATCCCCACGCGGCGCCCTGGGTGGCCAGCACGCCAGCGGTTATGCCTGCGATGCCGAGGTCTTTCTGGTTCTTGGCCTCCATGATGCCCACACGCACGGATACGAAGCCCTGGATGATGAGCGTCAGTGCCAAGCCCACCGGCAGGATAGGCTCAACGAAAGAGGTAATCGGTAGCAGGAGGAGGCCCGTGTTGGTGCCCCAGCGGAAGGAGCCCGCGCCACCGAATATGGTGCGCATGGCGCGCTTGCCCTGCTTGTAGCGCTCAACGATGACCACGTGCATCGCCGCCCACAGTGGACCACACATGGCGATGTCTGGGCCGATGATGGACATCAGCATGTTGCGGCCGCCGAAGAGGAGGTGTGCGCGCGACGGGCTGTAGACCACGGCCTCATCCGTACGGACATGGTCGGCTTCCTTGAGAACGGCGTTGGCTTGCAGGACGTCACCGAAGACGACGATGTAGGCAGCCAACACTGTGGGGATGGCGGTAAGGAACATGTGCGCCGGCGGCAAGCCAACGCCGAAGACCGTGTACTCAGACCACAGCGTGATGAAGTCAGGCTTGGAGAAGCCCCATTCCACGTCCGGCCACGGTGCCTCGCCGGCCAGCGGTGCGACGAAAACCGCGACGAAGATTGCAGGCAGGATGCCTAGCGAAGCCAGGAAGCGCCAGCCGGCGGCCTTCTGCCGCAGTGCCTGGAAGCCGCGCGAATACATGAGGAAGAAGGCCACGGCCACCGCGATGGTGATGGTGATAGGGAAGGAGTGGAAACGTCCGTCTTCTTGAAATACCGAGATAATCGCTGCAATACCGGCACCAAGCACGATACCGGCGCGCAGACCTGAAGGAATGAGGCGAACGACCTTTGACGCCCACCCAGTTATACCCAGTGTTAAGGAGAATATGCCCAGCAAGAGCTGGAAACTGATCAGCGCCCAGATTCGCTGCTCTCCTTCCGGGAAGGTCTGGATGTAGACCGTCAGCAGCGGAATAGCTGGGGTAATCCAGCCCGGGACAACCGGGTCACCCAAGAGGTGGTGAGTCAGGTAGAGAAGGCCGTTGAGCATGACGACGGCCAGTGCCGCCTCATAGGGCATGCCGAGGGCCTCAGTCATCAGGGGGATAGCGCCCAGATCGACCACGCACATGAACAGGCCTTGGGCAAAGTCCGGCCACTCAATGCGGTAGTGCACGAACGGCAAGCGGACATCAAATGGCCCCATCTTCCAGTGGGGCGAAGCTTGACCGATTCCCTGTTCTTCGGGTTCGGCGGCTTCGGTGGTTGCGGCCATGACGGCCTCCTTTCAAAGAAAAAGGGACCAAGCCCTACGGGCGCGAACCGCGCAGGGCTTGGTGAGGAAAGGTGAAGTGGTTGAGGTTTAGACGAGTCTTGATTAGTCGAACTCGATGATCTGGCGCAGCGCCACACCGTCGGACAGGCGGTCCATGGCGGTGTTGATGTCCTCGAGCTTGATGTGGTCGGAGATCAGGGCCTCGGCGTTGAGCTTGCCCTCGCGCCACAGCTGCTCGTACTTCGGGATGTCCTTCGACGGAACGGAGGAACCCAGGTAGCAGCCGTGCAGGCGGCGTGCCTCACCGGTCATCACGAGCGGGTCGATGGTGATGGTGGAGCCCGGTGCCGGCAGGCCAACGGTGACGGTCAGGCCACCCGGTGCAGTGACCTTGTAGGCGGTCTCCAATGCCTTCGGGTGGCCGGCGGCCTCCACGACGGCGGTGAACTTCTTGCCGGACTCTTCAGCTTCCTGCGGGGTCATGGCGGAAGTGGCGCCGATTTCGAGGGCCTTTTCGCACTTGTCCTTTTGCATGTCGATGCCCACGATCTCCTTTACGCCGAGCGCAGCGGCGGTGATGATGGCGGCCATGCCCACACCACCGAGGCCGACGACGGCGATGCTGTCCTCCGGCTTCGGATCGATTTCGTTGAGGATGGCGCCGCCACCGGTGAGGATGGCGCAGCCGAGAATAGCGGCGATGTCCGCCGGGACATCGGAGCCAACCGGTACGACGGAGAGCTCGGAAACCACTGCGTGGGTTGCGAAGCCGGAAACGCCGAGGTGGTGCTGGACCATCTCACCATTGCGGGTGAGGTGGCGGGTACCGCGGATGAGGGTGCCCTCGTTGTTGGTCTTGGAGCCAACCTCACACGGCATCTTGCCGTCGGTCTTGCAACCAGCGCACTCGCCGCAGCGCGGCAGGAAGGTCATGACCACGTGGTCGCCGACCTTGACGTTGGTAACGCCCGGGCCAATCTCCTCGACGATGCCTGCGGACTCGTGGCCCAGCAGCATCGGCAGCGGGCGGGGGCGGTTGTTGTTGACCACGGAGAGGTCGGAGTGGCAGAGGCCAGCGGCGGTGATCTTGACCAGGATCTCGCCCTCGCCGGGGGCGGTGAGCTCGAGCTCGCTCACGGTAATGGGCTTGGAGTCGGCGTAGGGACGCTCATCGCCGGAGCGCTCCAGGACGGCGCCGCGAATGGTAATCGTGTCAGACATATCTACCTCCAGACATCGGGTGGGGTTAATGCAACGTAATGTACGCCACAGGATGTCGGTGAGGGCGGGAACGGTATGGGGGAATCTACATCAGACAGCTATTTAGATAGGGAATTCTCTACTTGCTGAGCGTGTGGGCGCGCAGCGCCACGAAGACATCGAGCCCGCGCTGGCCGACGGCCCACTCATCACCCATCAACTCCGAGATCCGGTCGAGCCGCTGGCGCACCGTATTGGGGTGGATGAACATCGCCTGGGCGGTCTGCGGGATGCTGTGTCCAGAGAGCAGGTAGTGGTGGGCGGTATCGGTCAGCTCCGTGGAATGCTCCTCGTCATAACGCAGCAGCGGGCCGATGGTGCGTGTGGAAAGAGCGTTCAATGCGTGTGGGTCCGCGCCTAAAATGAGGCCCACCGTGCCCAGGGAGTCCTCGGTGATCAGACGGCCGCGCACTCCCAGGGCGAGCGCTGATTCCAGGTAAGACATGGCGGAATCATGTGCGCTGCGTGCTTCACTCAGGCCATCAAAGCCGATGGCGGAGACCGCTAAATCGGGGAACTCAGATAGCAGCGGGGCCAGCGCCGCATCGATACCTCGATCCGGCTGGTACAGCACGCACACGTGCTGATCGTGGTGCGTAATAGCGGCATTACCCGGCAAGAGGTGTTCCAGCTGCGGACGAGTGGGCAGGCCCTTTGCTGAGTGCAGGCCGACGAAATACAGCTGTGCTGAGGAGTTCAGGCTGATACCCGTCAGATGTCGCAGGCGGGCAATCTCTTCGCGCCCGGCATTGCCGAGGGCTACGGCATAGACCAGGTCATCGACTTTGCGCGCGGTGGCGTCGACAAGCGCCTCAGCAAAAAGGGCGATCGACGTAAAGGCTGCGGAAGCATGGCTGATGACGCGCAATTCGGCGTCGCTGAGCTGCTTGTCCACACCAATCGTTCCTAGTGCGCGGCCATTAAACTCCACAGGGAACGTGCTTGCTGGGAAAGTGTCCGGGGCATCCTCCGTGGTCCACAGCATCACCGGAGCATCGAGGCTTTCAGCCAGCACGCGTTCCAGCTCTTCGAAGCTGGCATTGTTCATGAGCACGTGGAGCAGTTTCGCGTTGACCTCATTGAGCCACTGCAGCTCTTCCACATGGCGGCTCAGAGCTATCTGCGAGCGGGTTAGCTCGGCAACGGATTCGCCTTGGCTCTCGATGACTTGCGCATTCTCCAATGCCACAGAGGTAATAGAGCCAAGCACCTCGAGCGCGGCAATTTCCTCGTGAGTGTAGTGGCGGGGGTGGCGGTCGCCCACAAGGAGCGCGCCGATGGTGCGCCCGGCAATGCGAATCGGAGCGCCAAGGATACCGCGGATGCCTTCGGCCTCCACCGCGCGGTCCACGTAATCCACGTGCGTGACGTTGGGGTCGGCGGAATGGTCATAGGTCCACGCCGGGCGGTTGGTGGCGGCCACAATGCCGAGGATTCCAGATCCCATCGGCATGTTGATGGTGCGGAACTCCTCAGTGACGACACCGCTGGTGGCCAGCACCTTGGTAAAACCGGTGTCCTCATCGTTGAGGCTGAGGTAGCCCACGTCCGTGCCAATAGTGGTGCGCGCGTGGCGCACGATGGCGTGGAAGATATCAGTGGATTCGCGGCCCGAGTTGAGCATCTGGGAAACATCGAGCAGCTTGGTCGACATCACCCGCCACGTGTGGTTGGCGCGCATGGTCTCCTCAACGGCCCGAAGCGAACTGAGCTCCTCGGCATCCAGTTGCTCTCGCAGCTCGTCGGGGACACGGGTGCCGCTGGCGAGGTGGGAGAGTACGGTGCCGAGGAGAGACATGCCCCTAGTTTAGGGGGCAGTCAGGGCGCTTACTATTTCCAGTGGGAAGAGGAACGCTTGGTCATCTGCTCGCGGTACTGCTGGGTGGTGGTGGGCAGGAGCTCACCGGTGGCCCAGTCCAGGATGACGCCGTAGTGGCGGACCAGGTCGAGCTGGTCCAGCTCGCCCGCGTTGTAGCGCTCAGCCACGGACTCCGGGGACTCCGCCAGCTTGTCCAGGCGGGTGGAGCGCAGCTCCTCACGCAGCGTCTTCGTTGCATCCTCATCGAGCTCGTACTCGTCGATTTCCGGATCGATGGCGTGTATGACAACGCCGTAGTCCTTGGCGGCACGGCCCACGGAGACGTAGCCGTCGATGACGTCCTCCAGTACAGCCTTCGGGTCACGCTCCAGGGCATCGCCGAATCCACCGCCACCGGCAGAGGGGCGCTCGAAGGTATCGCCCGGACCCACCGGAACATTGGAGAAGAGCGCGCCGAGGAACTTCTCATCCGGGGTTCCACGGTTGAGCCAGACGCCCTGCGGGATGGACGGCAGCCCGCCGTCGATGCCCCAGGTAACGGAGCGCGCGCGATCACAGCAGTAGCTCATCACGGTCTGGTTTGCATCCGTGAGCACGCCGCCCTTGGATACGCCGACGCCGCCGCGGTACTTGCCGGGGCCGGCCGAGTCGGTGACCAGAGCATGGTGGCTGGTGAGGACCGGAGAGAGGCGCTCCTGGCCTTCTACCGGCTGGACCGCCAGGCCCGGGCCAAAGACCGGTGCTGTGGCAGAGGAACCATCGCGGTCGACACGCCCGCCCCAGCCGCCGGCCATCCAGTCGTACCACATGAAGAAATCGCCCTTATCCTGCGGTTTCTTCGCATCACGTGTATCCCAACCACCGATGAGGAGGTATTCCAGGTTGAAGGCACAAGCCATGGCGCGCTCCTGCATGAGCTGGGACCACAGCTCGAAGACGGCGTTCATGATCTTCTCGAAGGGGCCGGAACAGAAGCCGGTTACAGCGTGCGGGATTCCGGCGTTGACCACGGTGCCTTCCGGACCCAGGTCGATGTCCATGGCGCGGTAGAGGCCAGAGTTCAGCGGCACGTCGGGGAAGAAGGTCTTGGTACCGGCGACGATTCCGGAGAACGCGGAGCCATAGCCCGCGTTGAGGAAGCTGGCGACTGCCGGCGCGGATCCATCCAGCGAGTAGGACAGGCGCCCGCCCTTGATGCGCATCGTGACCTTGATGGGAACCAAGCCCTCTTCTTTTGCCGGGTCGAGGTCGAGGTAGTCGGTGGTGGACCACTCGCCGTCGTCAAGCTCGGCGACGCGGGCGGTGACGATGTCCTCCACGTAGTCCTGGACCTCCCGCAGTGCGGTGCGCACGATGTCGACCGAGTACTTGTCCACGAGACGGTGGATTTCGCGCTCACAGACTGCGGTCGCCTCAGCCTGAGCCTTGAGGTCACCCATGACGATCTCTGGGCTGCGGGTGTTGCCTGCTAGGAGCTTGGCCACGTCCTTGAGGAACACGCCCTTGGACCACACGCGCACCGGAGTGATGCGCAGGCCCTCGGTGTAGTAGTTAGTGGCGGACACATCGAAGGAGCCCGGGACGGAGCCGCCGGCATCAGCCCAGTGGCCCTTGTTCTGCGCGAAGGCCAGCAGGGTGCCCTCGTAGAAGATGGGGCGCAGGAAGGACACGTCATTCATGTGCGTGCCGCCCTGGTAGGGGTCATTGATGGCGAAAACATCGCCTTCGTGGATGTCATCGCCGAATTCCTCGAGCACGGCCTGGCACTGGAAGTGCAGCGTGCCGACGTGGACGGCGATGTCCTGGTCACCCTGCATGACGGTGTTGCCTTCGGCGTCGCAGAGCGCGGAGGAGAAGTCGCGCGAATAAATAACGAAGGAATAGCAGGTGCGAAGAATCTGTTCGGACATGAGGTTGACCGAGGTGGCAAAGGCGTTCTTGAGTACCTCGAAGGTAACCGGGTCGAGCGTACGGCGGCTGGAAGAAGACGGCGACGGCTTCTGTGGCTGTGTCTGAGTAGTAGTCATGTCGATTCCTTTCAAAGGAGAGTCTTAGGCGAGCGTCTTAGGCGTTGGTCGCCTTGCCGATGTGGATGCGGATGTTGGACCACTCATCAATTTCTGCGCGGTCACCAGGCGGAATGACGGTGGTGGCGTCGAATTGATCGATGATGGCGGGGCCGTTGAGCTTTGCGCCGGCCTTCAGATCCGGGCGGTGGTAAATCGGGACATCGGCCCAGCCGCCGTGCGCGGAGAAGTACACAGGGCGGGTGGTCTCCGGGAGCTCTGCCTCGTGCTCTTCGACGTCATAGTGCTTGAAAGGCGGGTTCTCCAGCTCACCGATAGCGATGAGGCCAATCTGGTAGAACTCCACAGCGCCTTCGCGGTCGGCGAAGGAGTACTCGCGCTCGTGCTCATCGTGGAACATGGCGACGGCATCATCGAGCGGGTTATCGGACTCGGGGATTTCCACCGTCAGGGAGCGCCACTGGCCGCGGTAGCGCATGGACGCAGTCAGCTTGAACTTCATGCGCTCCTCAGGCACGTGCTCCTTGTGGAGGCGCTCGCGGGCCTCGGAGATGAGCGCTTGGAATTCCTTGCGCAGGTCCGCGGTGTCTACCTCGTCCACGGGTGCTTGGTACATCTTGGTGATGTCGTGGCGGATATCCACGAGCAGGCAGCCCTGTGCGGAGGTAACGCCCGGGTGCGGCGGGACGACGACGGGGGGGATGGAGAGGTCGCGGGCCACCTCGGCACCGTGCAGTGCGCCGGCGCCGCCGCCGACGACGAGGACGAAGTCACGCGGGTCGTAGCCGCGGCGGATGGACAGCAGACGAACGGCGTCGGCCATGTTGGCGTTGGCCACCTGGACGATGTTTTCCGCGGCGGTCTCGGTATCGAGGCCCAGAGGATCGGCGACGGTCTTGTTGACGGCCTCACGCGCGGCATCCGGGTTGAGCTTCAGCGCGCCGCCGATGAGCTCAGTGCCGAGGCGGCCGAGGGTGACATTGGCATCGGTATTCGTGGCTTCGGTGCCGCCGCGCTCGTAACAGACCGGCCCCGGATCCGCACCGGCCGACTGCGGACCATTGCGCAGGGATCCTGCCTCATCGATCCAGGCCTCCGAACCGCCACCGGCACCGATGGTGCCCACCTCAATGGACGGGAAGCAGATGGGGAAGCCGTACTCGACCTGCCACTGCTTGGTAATGCGAATATCACCTTCGTAGACCAAGGCGATGTCGGTGGAGGTACCACCCATCTCCAGGCCGATGGCGTTGGAGTAGCCGCAGCGCGTAGCGATGTCCTGCACCGCGATGGCGCCGGCGGCGATACCGGAGGCGGCCAGGCGGACCGGGTAGCGGGAGACCATCTCCGGGGTCATGGAACCGCCGCCGGAGTGGAGGAGTAGCAGGTCACCGTCGTAGCCGCCTTCCTCCAGCTGGCGGGATAGGCGGTTGACGTAGCCGGAGACGAGCGGGGCTAGGACCGCATTGGCGACGGTCGTGGAGAAGCGGTCGTGCTCGAAGATCTCTGGGAGGATTTCGGAGGAGGTGGAGATAGCGGCGTCGGGAAGCTCCTCGCGCAGGATCTCCGCCATGCGTTCCTCGTGGGAGGCGTTGGCGTGGGAGTTGATGAAGCAGATCGCCACGGTCTCAATCTTCTTGCGGCGCAGGATGCCGGCGATGCGGCGTGCCTCTGCCTCATCGAGCGGGGTGACCTTTGCGCCGTCGAAGTCGATGCGCTCTTCGACCTCGTAGCGGTCGCGGCGGCGGATATAGGGCTCCGGAACGTCGTGGTAGGCATCCCAGAGCTCATCCTTGGTGCCGTCACGGATCTCCAACACATCGCGGAAGCCCTTCGTGGTGATGAGCGCTGCCGGCGGGAAGCGGCGCTGGATCAACGCATTCGTGGCCACTGTGGTGCCGTGGGAGAACACCTCGACCTGGTTGAGCTGGACGTCGGCCGACTTGAGGCCGTTCATCACCGCCTTCATCGGGTCATCCGGGGTGGAGGGAACCTTGGCTACCGACAACTCGTGGGTCTCGGTGTTAACAATCGCGACGTCGGTGAACGTTCCGCCGACGTCAACGGATACGCGAAAAGGCTTGGTCTCCGTCATGGTGTGGACCTCTCTTTCAAAAGATGGTGAATTCGGTTGAGAGGAATCTTGATATGGCACGAGGAGGGGAGCAATGGAGAAACGGTGAATCAAGATGGAAAACGGTGGAGGAAACTCCAAAAAGCCAGGTTGAAGGGCGCTAGAATTACCTGATTAAAAGTAAGATAGGACACTATTTTTCGGAGGATTAAGTGGCGTCACATGAAAGTCCGGTGCTGCGGATCGCCGATCTCGTCGTGATGGAGCCGCGGCTGCGCCGCTTGAGCAAGACGCTCGAGGATGAGAATTTTGTGGGGCTGTGCGCCGAGGGCGATGGGGACGTGGCGGGCTGGCTAGTCCTTCCCCAGCCGGAGGGAAGCCCACGCGCCATCCAGCGCCGGCTGGTCGACGCCGCCGGGGTCATCTTCCTCGACTCCGAGTTCGATGAGCAGGAAGTCCTGGACTCGGTAGAGGGAACCGGCGCCCTCCTGTACGGCACCGATGGGATCACGCGCCAAGATATCCGGCGCGCGGTGGATGAGCTTTTGCGGCGCCAACCCAACCTGGCATCCTGGCGCAAGCTCAGCACCATCGGGCAATTAAGCCCCGGGTTGGTTAACCCGGCGCCGGAGTCCGAGATCCTCGCGCGATTTGCTAGGTTTAGTGGAGATTCCTTGTTGTTGTTGACCGTTGATGGTCGGGTTATTGCCGCCGCCGGCGAACTGCCTGCGCGGAGTATTGCACGTTCCCTGTCGGTGGTGGTCAACCACAGCACCACGAGCATGCACGTGGGGCGTTGGAAGGTCTTTGCTCGGTGGCTTGACATTGCTGGTGAGAGCCCCTCCTTCGACCATGGCTACTGGCTGATCCGGGGGCGGCAGACCAGTCAGGATGCAGATTTCGATGACCCCGCTTTCGCAGCGCTGGAGGAACTACTCACCGCTTCCCTCATGGCGCAGAGAAACATCCTGCGCAACCACGTTGCCGAATCGAGCGCGTTGATGGTGGCGTTGTGCGATGAGAATTCGAATAGGGAAGAAGTGGCCACCACGTTGCGCAGGCGGGGCTTTTCGGAACACGCGAAAATGCGCCTCATCGTTTCCGATTCCATCAAGGATTCCTATCGCAGTGATGTGCGCGACAAAGCTTTCGCCGTGGCCCAAGATGCGGGCGTGCCACTGGTGCTGGGATATGTGGCTGGTCGTACCTGCGTACTGACGACGCAATCGGGTACTGAGACCAAGATTGCGGATGTGCTCTTCGGCTCAGTGGGGCTTTCCGACGGCTTCGATACCGTCGAGGAAGGCCCGCAGGCGTGGCTGCAGGCATTGCTTGCCGCTGTGGGGGTGGAACGGAAACATTCTTTGCACCTGCAGAGCATGGAGTTTTCTCAGTGCAGTGCCATTGAGAAGGCA
Source organism: Corynebacterium sp. HMSC072A02 (assembly GCF_001810085.1). Classification (NCBI taxonomy): domain Bacteria; kingdom Bacillati; phylum Actinomycetota; class Actinomycetes; order Mycobacteriales; family Corynebacteriaceae; genus Corynebacterium; species Corynebacterium sp. HMSC072A02. The sequence continues at coordinate 100,789 of NZ_KV799873.1, forward strand.
GCGGCCTACCTGGGGCAGCGCGGCCTCGAAGATGCAGTGGGGCAGCTCGACCGCGCCATCGGCTCCATTAAAGATGGGGAAGAAATCTTCCATGCTTATGAGGCCGAAGGGTTTTCCGTCGCCCGCGCGGCCAAGGTCGTGGGTGTACATGCCAATACGGTCCGGCACCGGTTGGAGGCACTGGCGGAACGCATCCGCTTCTCCGATGCAGACCTGGTCCTGTGGGCGCTGTGGAAAGCGCTGCGCCCCCGTATGCAGCGCTAGGCGGCTGGATGCGGGGCACGGAGAAGGTGTGAGGGCAGAGAGTGAGAGGGGGAGGGGAGAGAACTACACCTTCTTCTTGCTGCGTGGGATGGGCTTGCCGGTAATGAGCGCGTGGAGCTTGCCATCGCCAATCTGCATGTCCTCCGGGAGATCCGCGGAATCAACCTCCGTCATGATTTCCTTGATGAAGTCAGACTCCGGGATGGAGGAGTTGCGAGCAATGGCCACGAGTTCACGCATCTCCTCATCGGAGAGGTGGTTGTCATTCTCAAAGCGCTTCTTGAGGAGCTCGCGTGCGCGGCGGCGCAGGTCCGCTTCGGACTGCAGCTCCCCGCGGTTCTTCAGCCAGGCGAAGCCGATGATGAACATGATGGCGATGCCCATGTAGCCCAGAATCGGGTAAACCCAGCCGATGAGGTTGGAGAAGCCAATGAAGGAGAGGACAAAGCCGATGAGCACGGAGATGACATAGACCTTGTAGAAGTGCTGCGGCTTGCCGCGGGTGAGGCGCTTGGCAAAGGCATAGAACATGCCGATGGAGGTGTTATAAATCATGCCGTAAATAGCAACGGACATGGCGACACCAAGCCACGGGTGAATCTGCTCAATCATGGCCAGCGTTGGCATCTCAGCCTCGGTGATCGGGCCCACGGAGACGTAGAGGCCACCGACGAGGACCGCCAGCAGGAACAGGAAGCACAGGCCGCCGAGGATGCCGCCGTAGCCCACTTCCTTAGCATCGAGGAAGTTACCGCCAATAACGATCATCATGGAGACCACGACGATGACGTTAAGACCCAGGTTATTGATAGAGGAGACCCACCAGTTCGGCAGCGTCGTCGGCAGCTGCTGTGCCTGCTCGTTGAGGTGCGACCAATCGGGGTTGGACGTGAGCACGGTATAGACCGTGCCGATGGTGAGCAGGACGATGATGAACGGGGTGATAGCGCCGATGGCGATGGTTACCTTGTCCACGTCAAGCAGGCCAGTTAGCAGGGTGAGCACGAGCATGAGAACCGCGCCGATCCATACTGGCCAGCCCCACTGCTGGTTAAGGTTGGCGCCGGCACCGGCGAACATGGCGAAGCCGATGCAAAAAAGACAGGTCAGCGTGGCGAAGTCGAGGACCTTCGACACAATGGGGGTGGACACCGCGTTGAAGACGGAGGTGTGCTCCTTGGCACGGTGATAAGAACCTAGTTGGAGAATAGTGATACCGGAGATGGTCATGGCCAGTGCAGCAACGATGGCACCGACGATGCCCATGTTGCCGAAGGCAACGAAGTATTGAAGGGCCTCGCGGCCGGAAGCGAAGGAGGCACCCGCGAGTACGCCGATGAAGGCCATCGCGATGCCGAATGAGCGTTTAAGCATGGTGAACCTAACTTTAGGTGGACAGAAATAGCTACTTATGCAAACGGGGCAGGCTGCCTTTGAAGGTGCCTGCCCCGTGCGTGATGGAGCGGAAGCTTCTAGTTCGCTGCCGCCTTGATGAACTCGGCGACGACTGCGAGCTCTTCCTCGCCGCGGTCAATGACACCGGCGGAGGTGAACAGCCCGTGGTGGTAGCCCAGAAGGTGCTTGTGCGTGACGTCGACGCCCGCCTTCGCCAGCTTGCCGGCGTACTCGATGCCCTCGTCCGCGAGCGGATCGTTATCCACCGTGATCACGAGTGACGGGGGCAGGCCCTCCGGCAGCTCTTCTAGCAACAGCGGGGAGAGATCCGTTGCCGTGCGCTGTGCCTCCTCCGTGACGAAGGTATCGATGAACCAGCGCATGGTGTCAGATGCCAGCGGGAAGCCCTCCTCCAAGCGCTTGTAGGAGGCACCGTTCTCGGTTCGCTCGCGGGAGCAATCCGTGATGGGGTAGAGCAGGATCTGGGAGCTGAGCTTGGCGACGTCTTCTTCGCCCACGAACTCGTTCGCCAGGGTAGCGGCGAGCTGGCCGCCGGCCGAGTCACCCGCTACCGCGATGGAGGTCACGGTCAGGCCGTGCTCGGCCTCAGGGTTGGACAACCAGCGGTAGGCAGCGCGGCAATCGTCGATAGCCGCCGGGTAGGTGTGCTCCGGGGCAAGGCGATAGTCCACCGCAACGACCGGGAGACCGGTCAGCACCGCGATACGGCGTACCGAGGAGTGGTGGGTCTCCAGGTTGCCCATGAGCCAGCCGCCGCCGTGCATGTAGAGCACCGCTGGGGTCTCCTGGCCGCGCTCCGCCTCCGGGCGGGGGTCGTAGAGGCGAACTTGGAACTGGTCAACCTGGAAATCCGTGGTCGCGGGTTCCTTCTCCTCGTGGAGCGGGTTGGCGTGGGCCGAGGCTACGTAGTTCTCACGCACCTGCGGGATGGGGAAGTTATGGAAGGACTTCGCCCCACCATCGCGGAAAGGTTTCAGCGCCTTCCACGCATCCTCAGCGACGGGACGCCCGGAAAAATCGTCGTGCAGAGTGTGCATTGTGAACTACCTCCTAGACCAGCTCGTAGTCGTTGAGCTCGAGCTTGTCGGTCAGCTCGTAGTACTCAGCGACGTTGCCGGACCAGTTGTTGATGACGCGGCCTTCTTCGTTCTTGTACCAGGAGGAGCAGTCAGCGGAGAACGCAGATGCCTCGAGCTCCTTCTGGATCTTGGTGTTGAACTCGTCGATGACGTTCTTCTTCACGTCGAGGGCTGCCTCCGGGTTCTCGCGCAGGTAAGCAACGGCCTGGGAGATGTAGCGATCCTGTGCCTCGAGCATGGCCACCACGGAGTGGTGGTTGAGGTTGGTGTTCGGGCCATAGAGCATGAAGAAGTTCGGGAAGCCGTCCACGGTCATGCCCAGGTAAGCCTCCGGGGAGTTACCCCAGCGCTCGCGCAGGTCGACGCCATCGCGGCCAGCAATCGGCAAATCACCCTGGAACTCCTGGGAGTGGAAGCCGGTGGCGTAGATGACCACGTCAAAGTCGTGCTCTGCACCGTCATCGGTACGGATGCCGGTCTCGGTGAACTTCTCGATGCCAGCGGTGATGAGCTCTACGTTGTCACGGTTGAAGGTGGGGTAGAAGTCATCGGAGCGCAGGATGCGCTTGCAGCCGAAGGCGAAGGTCGGGGTGAGCTTCTCCACCAGCTCCGGGTCGTTGACCTGGGAGCGCAGGTGCTCCATGGCCTGCTCGACACCCTCAGCAGCGGAATCGGTGCCCTTGCGGGTGCGGTCGAAGCCCTCCTCGCGGACCTCGTGGATCTCCTGGCGGATAGCGCGGTAGGAATCCGGGTTCTCCTGGAACTCCTTAAGTTCCTCATCGGTGAAGATGACCTGGTTGCGCGGCAGGATGTAGTTAGCGGAGCGCTGGAACACGGAGAGCTTCTCCGCCACCTTTGCTACCTCCGGAACCAGCTGAACAGCGGAAGCCGCGTTTCCGATGACGGCGACCTTCTTGCCGGCCAGGTCAACGTCGTGGTTCCACTCGGCGGAGTGGAACTGCACGCCCTGGAATGCCTCGCGGTTCGGGAAGTTCGGAACCTTCGGCTTGGAGAGCTGGCCCCACGCACCGACGAAGACGCGGCCGTAGTAGGTCTCACCGTTGGCCTCGATCTCCCATGCCTTGAGGTCTTCCTTCCACTCGGCGTTGGTGATGCGGTGGTTGAACTTGATGTGGTCGTAGAGGTTGAATTCCTCAGCAAGAGCCTTGAGGTAGCCCTGCATTTCGTCCTGACCGGCGAACATGCGGGAGACGCCAAGGTTGAGGAAGTAGGAGTAGCAGTAGATCAGAGCCTGGGTATCGCAGGCAGCACCCGGGTAGGTGTTGTCGCGCCACACGCCGCCGACCTCGTCGGCTGCTTCGAGAATGAGGAAGTCCTGCTGCTCGTCGCGAACAAGTTGGGCGCCCATGCCCAGTCCGCCGTAGCCGGTGCCGAGGATGATGCAATCGTAGATCTTCATAGTGGTGGGTCTCCTTTAAGACGTTGGTGGTTCGGGTTAGTTCGCGCGGATGGCTTCAGCCAGGACCTGGAGGCCGTCACGCAGGGTGGACTCGTTGATGACCAGCGGCGGCAAGAGGCGGATGACGTTGCCGTCGAGGCCGCAGGTGAGGATGAGCACGCCCTGCTCGCGGCAGGTCTTGGCTACCTTGGCGGTGAGGTCAGCGTTCGGCTGGTTGTTGTCGTCTACCAGCTCGATGGCGATCATGGCGCCGCGGCCGCGGACCTCGGCGACGGTGGTGAGCTCGAGCAGCGGCTCCAGCTCCTCGCGGGTGATGGCCTCGATCTCGCGGGCGCGGGAAGCCAGATCCAGCTCCTCCATCTCCTCGAAAGCTGCCAGGGAAGCAGCACAGGCCACCGGGTTACCGGCGTAGGTGCCACCCAGGGAGCCCGGGTCCGGGGCATCCATGATCTCGGCGCGGCCGGTCACAGCGGACAGCGGCATGCCGCCGCCCACGCCCTTGGCGGTGGTGATGAGGTCCGGGATGATGCCCTCATCGTCGCAGGCGAACCAGGATCCAGTGCGGCAGATACCGGCCTGAATTTCATCGGCGATGAAGACAACGCCGTTGTCGGTGCACCATTCCTGCAGTGCCGGGAGGAAGCCCTTGGCCGGCTCAACGAAGCCGCCCTCGCCCTGAACCGGCTCGATGATGACGGCAGCCAACTCTTCGGTGCCGACGTACTGCTCGATGTAGCGCAGGGTGCGCGCTGCTGCCTGCTTGCCGTCGAGGCCGTCGCGCAGCGGGTAGGACATCGGCGCGCGGTAGATGTCAGCGGCCAGGGTGCCAAAGCCGGACTTGTACGGCTTGTTCTTGGCGGTCATGGTCATGGTCAGGTTGGTGCGGCCGTGGAAGGCACCGTCGAAAACCACGACGCGGTTCTTGCCTGTGTAGCGGCGAGCGATCTTGATGGCGTTCTCCACTGCCTCAGCACCGGTGGAGAAGAGGCAGGACTTCTTCTCGTGGGTGCCCGGGGTCAACTCGTTGAGCTTCTTGGCTACCTGGACAAAGCCCTCGTAAGGAGCGTTGAGGAAGCAGGTGTGGGTGAGGTGGCTAGCAGCCTCGGCGACGGCTTTGGCAACGCGCTGGTTGGAGGCGCCGACGGAAGTCACGGCGATGCCGGATGCGAAGTCGACGATGGTGTTGCCGTCGACGTCGACAAGCACGCCACCGTCGCCGTCAGTGATGTAGGAGGGGTAGCCCGGGATGACGCCAGCGGCGACGTCTGCTTCACGGGCGGCATTCAGCTCCTGGCTGCGGGGGCCAGGGATTGCGCTGGAGACATTCCGCTCCTGGGGGAGGCGGTGCTTGAGATCCTGCATGCTGTCTGCTCCTTAATACTCGGGATTTTTTATGACGTAGGTCATTCTGGCGGCTAAACTTCATAAGGGCCATAGACAACTGGGTGAAAGAATGGTGAGAATTTGTCCACATTGGATACGGGAGTAGCGGTCGGGCTGGAAGAGGGAAGCGTTTCCCTGAGATGGTTGGCTAATCAGCCTGATTTGGGGATAGAAATTCTGCACGATTGTGGGCGTACTTTTTCCGTGATGCACCCGTGTGAGCTGCGCGATCCCCGTGAGTTTGTGGGCTCTGGGGTGGTCATCTTGCTCACGGGCATGGCCTTTGAAGGAAAGCCGGAAGAGCTGACGGAGTACATCCACAGGGTGGCCGAGGGTGGGGTAACGGGGGTGGGCTTCGGCGTTGGCCTTGCCTTTGCTGAGGTCCCACCCGCCATGGTGGAGGCCGCCCGGGAGTGCGATATTTCGCTCTTCACTGTGGCGCGGCGCGTTCCCTTCGTCTCGGTGCTCGCGCGTTTGCACGACGAGCTGCAGCGCCAGCGCGAGGAAGGGTTGGAGCGTTTCATTGCTCAGCAGGGCGCGCTGAACGACGCTGCCGTGGCCGGCCTCGATGCCCTCGTGGACAAGACCAGTCGCCTCCTAGGCGCGCATTCCTGTCTCGTCGATAAAGACGGGCGCGTCTTTGCGCAGTCGAGCTACCCGGGACTGCCCCCGGTGGATTGGGCGCCGGTGATCGCCGATACGCGCGCCCAGAACTTCTACGCCGCGCGCCGCGTGGGCGGGTGGAGTGTCTTGGCCCAGCGCTTGGCCGACCACGGTGCGCGCTCCTTCGGGCTCTTGGCAGTGTCGCGTGATGGCTTCGGTGTGAACGAGCGCGCGCTGCTCAAGCAGGCCGCGGGCCTAGCGGAGCTTAGCGTGAAGCGCCCACAAGAGCTGCGGCGCACACAGAATGAGCTCAACTCCATGGCTTTGGCCATTCAGCTGGGGTTGGACGAACCCGAAGATCCCATGCGGCGCATCTTCCACCTCGTGGGCGATGCGCAGGGGAGGGTACGGCCAGTCCTAGTGAAATCTGAAGGCGAGCGCGCCCATCAGCGCTTCATCCAGGCCCTGGATGCCCGCCTCCAAGACCACGGGCGTTTGCTCTTCGAGTACGCGCTGGATAAGTCCTCCAGCCTCCTGCTCTTTAGGGGAAGCCGAACGATGAAAAACCTGCAGGATTTGCTGCGCGATATTCGCGGGAGCAAGCGCATCGTCGTGGGCCAACCCATGCCGTGGGCCGAGCTGGGGGTGGGGATTGTCCACGAGCTGGAGTCTTTCGCTTTCGGGCTGCAGCCGGGGATGCTCGCGGGGCCGGAATCGCGCACCTTGAGCTGGACTAGGGATCCCCGGGTTAAAGGAGCGGTGCACAACCGCGCGAAGGAGACCTGGGGCAAGGTGCGTTCCTTTGACGCCGAGCACGGCACCGACTTGGCGGAAACACTGGAGGTTTACTTGCGCGCCGGCGGGCATGTAAGCCGCACCGCTGAGGAGCTGCATTCGCACCGCCACACCGTGCGCAAGCGCATCGCGGACTTGGAGGAATTATTGGAGGTTGATCTTAAGGATCCTCTCGTGGCGGCGGAGCTTCTCATCCTGGGCGTGAGCGTTCCGGACTGAGTTCTTAAGAATCAAGGCTGAGCAAGAGCAACTCCGCGCGGGTGACGGGATTGCTCAGGTCCACGCCGCAGAGTTGCTCGATCTTGTCCAAGCGGGCGCGCACCGTGTGGCGGTGAACGCCGAGCTCCGCGGCGGCGGTGGCCAAGTTGGCGTTGCCCACGAGGAAGCAACGCAGCGTGGCGCACAGCTCTGTGTTGTGCTGCGCATCGTGCTCGGCAAGAAGGCTGACCGTCGCCGCGCGCCGGGCAGCGAGGGCCTCGGGTACGCCGGGTTCTGCCAGCCAGGTAGGGGCAGCCGAATCGAAGGTCGCCACAGTACCGAGGGGCAGGCTGCGCGCGTGGCTCTGGAGAGAGGACAAGAGCGTCGGGGTCAACGCTTGCCATTGGATGCGCTGCAGGATGGAAGTCCGGAGGTAGCGGGTGTGTTTCCCGCTCAAGTTCGGGTGTGCGGTGCCCGGGGGAAGAGCGATAAGCGCGGAATCGTGTTCCGGGCGGATGAGGCTGAGAGGCTCGGCTTTTCCAATCTCGCTTAATGCCCGCGCGAGGCGGGAGGGTGATGGTGCCGTGAGAAACAGAACATCCACGAGGTCGTGGCTATCGACCGTATGGAAGGCCGCCTGTAAGGCCGGGGAGTCAACCCCGGCCAGTTGGGCGTCAAGCGCCAACGCCCCGAGGATCGTGTGTGCAGTGGTGTCGGGATGATCTAAGAGCAGGCTGGCCAGGCCCGCGAGGTGCCGGATGAGCGCGCGGGAGTAGGAATCGAACTTCTCTGCACGCGTTACCGCGATGGCCCAGCGCCGTCCCGCCGAGCCGAAGATGCTGGTGATGGTTGCGCCTGTGGTTGTCGACGTCCCCGTTCCGCGCCCCGTCTGCTCCGCGGCCTCCACCGCGGCGTCGGCCGCATTGAGCTGACCGCGATCGCTGCGGCTGACCACCGCTCCGGAGGAACTGGCCACCGCCACTGCGGCGCCGAGTTCTTTGCTGGTTTGCATGACGAGCGCCCCGATGCTCGTGGCCGCGGCCTGGTTGAGGCGCTCCTGCTGGCGGTGGAGTGCAAAGTGCGCGTTGTTGTCCAAGCGGGCCTGTTCTTGAGCCACGGCCGTGGTGATGGAGACGAATCGGGTGGCGCGTGGGACCTCAAAGAGGGTGAGATTGTGCTGGGAGCAGGCATGGATGAGCGCGGTGGGGACCTCGCTAAAGGCCAGTCCGGTGCCGAAGCCGATGCCCTGCACGCCGGCCGCGGCCAGGGCCGCACCATAGCGTTCGAAGCCCTCCGGTTCCTCCTGGAAGGCAAGCCCCAACGTGAGCATGAGCGCGCCGGGGGAGGTGAACTCGCTGGGGTCCGCGAGCTCGGAAGCGTGGATGGTGTTGAATGTGGCGCTACCGGTGACGATGCTTCGCAGGTTCAATGAGCGCTGGTTGAGCAGCCAGCGGAAGGAAATCTCACGCATGGTGGACAGAGTACACAGTTAAGCGGAGAAAATTTATACACTGCGTCCATAGTGCGCAGTGGGTGGTGGAGACCACACTAAGGGGCACACTATTCATCCGAGCACAAAAGGAAGACCATGCAGGAACTTCAGTACCACATTGAGCAGTCCCGCCACCTGGGCCAGCAGGTCCCGGGCCCGAAGAGCGCCGCCCTGGATGAGCGTCGCAAGAACGCCCTCCCCGCGGGCATGGCGCCCTCGCTTCCGGGCTACGTAGTGGATGCGGATGGCGGCATTCTTGCCGACGCCGACGGCAACCGCTTCATCGACCTTGCCTCCGGCATCGCCGTGACCTCCGCTGGCGCTTCTAACCCGGCCGTCGTGGCCGCGGTCCAGGAGGCCGTCGCGCACTTCACCCACACCTCCTTCACCGTTTCTCCTTACGAGTCCTACGTGGCCGTGGCCGAAAAGCTCAACGAGGTCACCCCGGGTGACCATCCGAAGAAGACCGCGCTGTTCAACTCCGGCGCTGAGGCTGTCGAGAACGCAGTAAAGATTGCCCGCAACTACACCGGCAAGCGTGGTGTGGTGGTCATGGACCGCGCCTTCCACGGCCGCACTAACCTGACCATGGCGATGACCGCCAAGCAGTCGCCCTACAAGAACGGCTTCGGCCCCTTCGCCCCGGAGATCTACCGCGCACCGATGTCCTACCCGCTGCGCGATGGCCTGAGCGGCGCCGAGGCAGCCAAGAAGACCATCACCATGATCGAGCAGGAAGTCGGCGCGGCCAACCTGGCCTGCGTGGTTGCAGAGCCGATTCAGGGCGAGGGCGGATTCGTCGTCCCAGCGGAGGGATACCTCGCAGCAATCCAGAAGTGGTGCAACGACAATGACGTCGTCTTCATCATCGACGAGATCCAGGCGGGCATGATGCGCACCGGTACCTGGTTCGCTTCCGACCACGAGGGCATCGTGCCGGACATGGTGACCATTGCGAAGGGCATTGCCTCCGGTATGCCGCTGTCCGCAGTAACCGGCCGCGCGGAAATCATGGATACCCCGCAGCCTGGTGGCCTGGGCGGCACCTACACCGGTAACCCGGTGGCGTGCGCGGCTGCGCTGGCAACCTTCAAGGAGTTTGAGGAGAAGGACTTCGGTGCGCGTGCTCAGAACCTGGAGAAGGTCGCCCGCGAGGAGCTGGAGCCCATCCTGGGCGATGAGCGCGTCGCAGATTTCCGTGGCCGCGGCGCCATGCTCGCACTCGAGTTCGTGACCGCTGAGGGCGAGCCGGACTCCGAGCTGGTGCACAAGATTGCTGACGGTGCCAAGGCCGAAGGCGTCCTGTTGCTGACCTGCGGCCTGGACCACAACGTCATTCGCTTCCTGCCTTCGCTGTCCATCCCGGAGGACTTGTGGCGTGAGGCGCTGCAGGTCGTCGTCAAGCAGTTCAACGAATACAAGTAAGGCGAATGCAGTTCTCACCCGGCGATGGCCGGGTGAGTTCACGTTTTAATAGCCATTTAGTAGTCATTGGAGAAGTCTTTGTCCAACAACATTACTGTGCCGCAGAAGGATGAATCCACGAAGGAATTCAAGCCCGCGCTGTCCTTCGTACAGGGCATTGCCCTCATCTTCGGCACCAACATCGGCGCTGGAGTTCTCTCCATTCCTTATGCCGCTCGCAACGGTGGATTCCTCGCGCTCGTTATCGCCCTGCTCGTGGCTGGCACGCTCACGACCATTTCCATGTTGTACGTGGCCGAGTCCGCCATGCGCACCAAAGCCAAGCTGCAAGTCTCGGGACTGGCCGAGCATTACCTGGGGCAGTGGGGGCGGTGGCTGGTCTTCGTTGCCATCATCGTCAACGGTATCGGTGCGCTCATTGCCTATGCTGCCGGCTCCGGTGACTTGATCAACAACATTTTCGGCCTGCCGCCGCTTCTGGGCACGTTAATCTTCTTTGGGTTTGGCTCATGGGTGATGTACCGCGGTCTGCACACCACAGGTGCCACTGAGGGCGCCGTTACCGCCGGTATGGCCATCATCATCGCTGTCCTCTGCGGATGGACCATCCTGGGCCCAGGCATCAAGGTGGAAAACCTTTTGGTTCTTCACCCCTTCTTCATCGTCCCGATTCTGAACCTGGCAGTGTTTTCTTTCCTGGCGCAGTATGTGGTTCCGGAGCTGGTCCAAGGCATGGATCCGTCGAAGCCGCAGGAGACCGCGCGTGCGATCGTCGTGGGCATGGTCATCACGGGCTTTACCCTGGCGCTGGTGCCTTTTGCAGCCCTCGGCTTGCTCGGTATGGAAGTCACCGAAGTGGTGACCATTGCCTGGGGTGAGGCATTGGGCCCGGTTGCCTACTACCTGGCCAACATCTTTGCCTTGGCCGCCATGCTGACGTCATTCCTGGCGATTGGCTTTACCACCATGCGCAACGTCCTAGACATCTTCCACTGGGAAGGCGTGAAGGGACAGCGCATCGTCGCGGTGGCGCTGACGGTTGTACCGCCGCTGGTGATCTCGATTGCAGGCCTCGGTGGCTTCGTTGCGGCGCTGTCCTATGCGGGCGGCTTTGCGGGTGCCATCATGTCCGTCATCCCGGTGATGCTGCTGCACGCCTCCCGCAAGAAGGGCGACCGCGATCCCGGCTGGACCGTGGGTGGTCTTGCGCACCCGGTTATTCAGGGCACCATCATCGTGGTGTACTTCCTGGCTTTCATCTATTCGATCATTTCTATCGTCGGGCTGGTGCCGGCGGGTTGGGCTTAAAGCCTGCAGCCAGCGGCCTCGAACATGGTGTGGGGGGCAGCTCTTAAGGGTGAACTGCCATTGTTGCCAAAGTTCCGGCCAGATCTTGAGGCAGGGACGACAACTTTGGCAGAACGGGCAGTTGCGCCCCAGACCCAGTTCTAGCTGGTGCCGAAAACACAAAAGGCTGGGCCACTCTCCATTTCGGGAGCGGCCCAGCCTTTAGGCGTGCAACCTAGGTTATTTCCTAGAAGATGCCGTGGCTATGAAGCGCCTCATTATCGGAGGGGACCTCAGAAATGGCATCCCACATTTCGACGAGCTTGCCGTCTTCAACGCGCCACAGCTCGCAGTAGGAGTGGCGCGCACCAGCAATGCTTCCCTCGGAATGCGTCAGAACGAACTGTCCCTGCGCAATCGTGCGGTGGATGCGCTCATACTCCAACCCTTCGCCATCCTCCTTCAGCTTGGTGAGGAAGTCGACGCAGTTTTGGGCGCCGTCGGCGATATCGGGGGAGTGCTGGGCAAACTGATCATCGCGGGTGTTGTCGATGAAGCCGGAGTAGTCACCGCCGATGAGCGAACGCTCGAAGAATTCGATGACGAACTTACGGTTCTGCTCGGTCAGGCTCTCATCACCCACTTCGGTGGTGCCATCGAGCTGCGTGCGGCCGCTCTCATTTGGCTCTGCCTTGGGAACGAGGTTGTCCCAGTGCTCGACAATTTTGTCACCCTCGACGCGGTAAATGTCGAAGCCGACGAAGGGTTCATCTTCGATACCATCAAAACGACCGTGCAGTGCGACGAGGCCGTTGGCTTCATCCGCAATCACTCGGGCGTTGGTGTACTTCAATCCCTCGCCCAGATCCGCGACAAACTTCTTGAGCCCTTCTGCATCGTCAGCGATGAGGGGAGAGTGCTCCACGAAGCTATCGGCGAAGTGCTTGTCCAGAACGGAGGTATCGTGACCGTCGAAAAGCGCGGTGTGAACCTCGAGAACAAAGTTTCCTAGTGAAGTCATGAAATCTCCTTAGTTGGCCACGAAGTAGGTGCGCTTGTTGACGAACTCATCCATCCCGTAGGGACCCAGCTCGCGGCCATAGCCGGAGTTCTTGACGCCACCAAACGGAACCTCGGCGCCTTCAGCCGCGTAGGTGTTGACGTTGGACATGCCGACCTCCAAGCGCTGAGCAACCTTTTCTGCTCGCTCGACGTCCTTGGAGAAGACGCATCCACCGAGGCCGTACTGGGTATCGTTGGCCAGCTTCAGCGCCTCTTCATCGCTGCTGACCTTGTATACGGTGGCGACGGGACCGAAGAGTTCCTCGTAGTAGATGTCCGAACCAACAGGGACGTCACTCAGCACGGCGGGGCTGAAGTAGGAGGACTTCTCATCCACGAGCTCGCCGCCGACGTGAAGGGTTGCTCCGGCGGCCACGGCGCGATCGATCTGGTCCTTGAGATTCTCCGCAGCGCCGCGCGAGGACAGCGGGGTGTAGATGGTCTCGGAAGCCTCTTGCGGTGTGCCCGGCTTCATGGCCTTAGCCAGCTCAACCAGCTCTGCAAGGAACTCGTCATAGATGTCCTCCATGACGATGAGGCGCTTGTTGGAGTTACAAGCCTGACCGGTGTTGTAAATGCGGGTTTCCCACGCATCCTTGGCTGCCTGCTTGACGTCATCCGTGTCAAGGATGACGTAAGGATCCGAGCCGCCCAGTTCGAGAACTGCCTTCTTAAGGTTCTTCGCAGCGATAGCGCCCACCGCAGCACCAGCGCGCTCGGAGCCGGTGAGCGAAACACCGCGCAGCTCCTTGTGCTCGATGATCTTCTCTACCTGGTCGTGGGTTGCGAAGATGTTGGTGTACACGCCCTTGGGAACGCCGGCATCATCCATGATCTTCTGGATGGCGAGTGCGGAGCGCGGGCAAATCTCTGCATGCTTCAGGATGATGGTGTTACCCAGCATCAGGTTGGGAGCGGCGAAACGCGCTACCTGGTAGTAGGGGAAGTTCCACGGCATGATGCCGAGGAGGACGCCGATGGGAAGGCGCTGAATATAGCCCTTGCCATCCATTTCCACCGGGATTTCCTCGTCGGCGGCGAACTTCGGGCCGTTATCTGCGTAGTAGCCAAAGATGGCACTGCTGAACTCGGCCTCCTCAAGGCCCTCGGAGATCGGCTTACCCATTTCGGTAGCGATGATTTCTGCGAGCTCGTCCTTGCGCTCTTCGAAGAGTTCAGCAACGCGGGTAACTACCTTGGCGCGCTCCTCAATCGGGGTCTCTCGCCAGCTGAGGAATGCCTCGTGCGCGGTATCTACAGCGGCAAGGGCTTCCTGCTCGGTGACGTGATCAAAGGTTTCGAGTACCTCGCCAGTTGCAGGGTTTTCTACGCGAATTCCGGACATTATTCATCCTCCAGTTTGTGGTGTGCGTATATGAACACGTCCCATTATGCGGACGAGTGTGACGTATGGCAACAATTATTAAATCTATGGAGCGAATCTCACGTTAGGGATGGTTCTAGCGAGAGTTGTTGCGGGAAACCTCGGCTAATCCCTCCAAGGCTCAATGCCCGCGCGGCGCCAGGCCTCCAAGAACTGGGTGGTCTCGGCCTCATCGGTGATGGACACGCGCACGCCTTCGTCGAGGTAGCGGCGGATGACCACGCCCTCATCGAGCATCTTCGTCTCTACCTCCGAGGCATCCGCACGCGGCAGCCACACAAAGTTGCCGTAGGATTTCTCGGCCCCTAGCTCCGCGCAGACGCGGTCGCGCTGCGCTTTGGTGATCTCGACGGCGTCGGCAAGCTCGTCGTGGCGCTTGAGCACTTCCACGGCCGCGGTTTCCGCCATGGCGGTCACCGTCAGCGGCAGGGAGAGCAGACGCAGAGCATTGATGATCTCTTCGCCTGCCACCGCGTAACCCACGCGCATGCCGGCCAAACCCCACGCCTTGGAGAAGGTGCGCACGCCGAGCAGGTTGGGGTAGCGCTGGTATTCCTCCACCGAATCCGGGGTATTGGGGGCGTCGTTGTACTCCCAATAAGCCTCATCCAGCAGCACGACCACGTCCTTGGGCACCCTGTCCATGAAGGCGCGGAATTCACCGCGGGTAATCACGGTGCCCGTCGGGTTATTGGGGTTGCACAGGATGATGAGCTTGGTCTTCTCCGTTAGCGCCTCGAGTACTGCTTCCAGATCGACGCGGTAATCCTCCGTGAGTGGGACCAGAACCGGCTCCGCGCCGGCCATGCGCACGTACAGGGGATAGGCCTCAAAGCTGCGCCAGGGCACGATGACCTCATCGCCGGTGTGGCAAGACGCCAAGATGGTGGCCTGCAGGATGGGCGTGGAGCCCGCGGAGACGAAGATATGATCCGCTGGCACGCCCAAGTAGTTGCACAGTGCATTGGTGAGCTCCAGGCTGCCGGGCTGTTGGTAGCGGTTGGTGGTGCGGGCGGCGTCGGCAACCGCGGCGATGATGTCCTCAGCTGGCGGGAAGGGGACCTCATTGGATGAGAGCTTGAGCGCGTTGGGGAAGTCCTTGCCCACCTTGTACTCGGGGAAGCTCGAGAGATCATTGCGAAGCATAATCACGTCCTTTCTAAATCATGTCCCAGATGGTCACGGCCATAATCAGCAGGCCCATGCCGAAGACGAAGTAGTTCCACGGGTCATTGCGGAAGTGCTTGTACACGTCCAACTTCTTGAACATGTACACCGGAACCAGGTAAACGATGAACGCCACGAAGACACCGGAGACCACGGAAATCATGGAAATAATGGAGGGGTTGAAGATCGCCACGAGCGTGGTGCACACGAAGGCGATGACATAAATGATGTTGAGCAGCGTGCGGTGCGAGACCTTCTCCGCCAGCTGTGGAGCGGCGTTCTTCAGCAGGTACTCCGTGCCCTCTTCTGTGCCGAGCATGTGGCCGAAGTAGGAAGACACGATGGCGCAGATGACCACGATGGGGGCCATGTAGGCCATGAACGGCGTGCCGGTGACGTTGGCGAAGTAGGAGAGCACCGGGATGTTTTGCTCGAGAGCCTCATTCATGCCGTCGGCGCCGAGCGCGAGGACACAGGACCACACGAAGAACATGGTGAAGACCACGAGCAGGATGGAGGTGTAGAACTCCGTGCGGGAGACGCGCTTTTCGGTCTTCTCGCCGTACTGCGGCTGCATATCGAGGGCGAATTGCGACAGCGCTGCCATGTGGGAGAAGGAGAAGACCAGCACCGGCAGGATGAGGAAAATTCCCTTGAAAATGCCGCCGTAGCCATCCGAGCCGTCATCAAAGTGAAGGAAGCTTTGCAGGTCCCAGCGCGGGATGAGGTAAATGGAGGTGATTGCCAGCGCAATAATCAGCGGGTACACCAGCACCTGGGCCAGCCAAATCATGGGCTTGCGGCCGATGGCGAAGGCGCCGGTCATGACGCCGACGCAGAGCATGGCCAGTAGCCACCGGTCGAGCGAAGGCCCGCCCAGCTGGTTGACGATGAAGCTATCCACCGCGTTAGTGATGGAGACACCGTAAATCAGGACGGTGGAAAAGACCGTGATCCAATACAGCACCGCGAAGACGATTCCTTGACCCTTGCCCAGGTACTGCGAGACCAGCTCGAGGATGTCCTTGCCGTGGTCCTCTTTGGGCGCGCCCGCGACGATGCGCGCGTAGGTGCGGTGTGAAAAATACACCAGCGGGAAAATGAAGACCGTGGCGAAGACCAGCGGCCAGAACCCGAAACCACCGGCGTTGAGCGGCAGGAAGAGGATGCCGGCACCCACGGCGGTACCGAAGAGCGTAATGATCCACGATGCGGTGGAGGCGGCGGGACGCTGCTTGGCGACGACCCCATCGCCCACAATGTGCTCGCCCTCCTTCAGCTCAGTGGTGGGTGGCGTGGTTGTTGGGGGAGTGTTGGTAGAGCTCATGGTGAGCCTCCTTTAGTTGGTGGGCGGAATAGGCAGGGAATGCTCTTGATCGGTGATGACGTTGATCAGTGCCGGTACCCTGTCGTTGGCGATGGCGTGCAAAGCGCGGGCCACGGCCTCCGGGGCTTGTGCGTCATCGGTGACGAGCTCGCCGTGGGCACCGAAGCCGCGGGCGACGGCAGCAAAGTCCGGGTTCACCAGCTGCGTGCCGGAGACGCGATCGGGGAAGTGCTTCTTCTGGTGGTCGCGGATGGTTCCGAACTCGCCATTGGACATCACGATGATGAGGAAAGGCGCGCCGTACTGCAGCGCGGTGGCCAGCTCCTGGCCGTTCATGAGGTATTCGCCATCGCCAGCAATGGTGACCACGGTGCGCTCCGGGAACTGCAGCTTGGTGGAAACTGCGGCCGGGATGGAGTAGCCCATCGAGCCGTTGCGCACGCTGAACTGGGACGGGTAGACCGAGGAGCGCAGGAACTGCTGGGCCCAGATGCAGTGGTTGCCGGCGCCAAAGGTGTAGATGGAATCCTTGGGCAACTGCTCGTGGAGCGCTGCGAGGATGGCCTCCATGTGGGCGGTGCCCTCCTTGCCCGGGCGGTAGTCCGCCGGCTCGGGAAGGGTGGCGAAGTCGAGGTGGTTCGCGTGCGCGGAATCAAACCACTCGCCGCGCTGCTCCGTGCCCTCGACGGTTAGGCGGTCCACGGCCTCCGCGAAGGCGGCCGGGCTTGCCACGATGTGTTCTAGCAGCGCCACCGAGTGGCCGCGCAGGCTGGTATCGGGGTTGATGGCGATGTTGCGCGCCTGCGGTGACTGGCGCAAGGTATAGCCGTCTGTGGGGACGTCGCCAAGCACTGCGCCCACCTCGATGACCAAGGAGGCGTCCTCGAGCAGCTGTGCCGCGCGGGGGTCGCGGCCGTAGCCGAGCCAGCCGGCGTTGGCGGGGGAGTCGAAAGGCACGCGGTCGGCGGCGCGGAAGTCTTGAATGATTGGGATACGGTGCTCTTCGGCGAAGCGAGTGATCTTCTCCGCGGCCTCCGGGGTCCAGCGCGGACCGCCGGCAAAAATGAGTGGTCGCTCTGCGCGGCTCAGTTCGCGGGAGAGGAGGTCCAGGTGATCGTCGGAAAGCGCGCCTTCCGCAACCGGGATGGGTGAGTGGATGGTGCCGGTGAACTCCTGGTGGAGAACATCTTCCGGCAACCCTACGATGACGGGGCCGGGGCGGCCCTGCTGGGCCTGGAAGAATGCTTCGGCCACGACGCGAGAGGCGCGCTCCGGATCGTCGAGGACGAAGACCTGCTTGGCCTGGGTGCCGAACCACGCCTTGGGATCGAATTCCTGGAAGGATTCGCGGTCGCGGTCCGAGGTAGGGATGAGGCCGACGAAGAGGACGAGCGGGGTAGCGTCCTGCCAAGCGGTGTGGATGCCGACGTAGGCGTTGGCCGCGCCGGGCCCGCGGGTGACCATGGCTACGCCGGGCTGGCCGGTGGCTTTGCCGTGGGCCTCAGCCATGTAGGTGGCGCCGCCTTCGTGACGGCAGACGATGGCTTCGACGGGGGAATCGTAGAGTCCGTCCAACACGGGAAGGAAGCTTTCGCCGGGTACGAGGAATGCGCGGGGCACATTGTGCGCGGCAAGTGATGCGGCAATGGCGGCGCCGACATGTGACATGGAGAACCTCCCTGACTTCGTTGTGGTAGTGGTCTCATTATTCTTTGGTGATGTCATGTTGTCTAATGTTGCTAAAGCTCTAAAGCCATGCATATAGGGCATGGGGGCTGGTAAAAGTAGGGGAATGGACATGGTGAAGGCCAAATATTTCCTCGCGGTGGCTGAGGCCGGGACGGTGACCGCTGCCGCCTCACGCCTCGGAATTACTCAGCCGGCGCTGAGCCGCCAACTGCGGCGCTTTGAAAAGGAGCTGGACCTTGAGCTCTTCGTGCGGGCTGGATCTGCGCTTGTGCTGAGCGACGCAGCGCATGCCCTCATCCCTACCTGCCGCCGCCTCCTCGCTGCATCCGCGCGCGCCGGGCAGGCGGTGGAGGCACTTCGGGCTGGCAGAATTCCGGCGCTGCGCGTGGCGGCCACGCCGACGACGATGTCGACGCTTCTCGCTCCGTTTATAGAGGCCGCCGGCTCGTCGATTCCTCTGCTTACGACGACTCCGGTCTCGCACTACGACGTCTTCGACGCTCTGGAAGGAACCGCCGACGTGGTGATTGCTACCATCCCGCCGGGCAATGACGTGGCTTCCTTGCCGCTGGGCACGATTCCGGTGCGCGCCTGGGTGCCGCCAACGCACCCGCTGGCGCTCGAGTGCGCGGGTTCGACAAGCGTGGAGGTTGAGCGCTTGCTGCAGGAAAATGTGGCGCTGCCCTCGCGGCGCAGCGTGTCCCGCGGGGTGGTGGATTCCTTCGTGGGCACGGCTGGCTATGCCCTGGGCTCGCACGTGGAGTGCGATGATACGGCGACGTTATGCGCCTTGGCGCGTGCCGGGCGAGCTGTAGCTTTAATGACGGAGCTGCAGCCGGCGCGGCTGGTGGGCTTTGATGTCGTTGATGGCGAGCGCGCGCTGGGCGGTGTGCCACTGGTGGCGGCATGGTCCCCGGGCCACTTCGCGGGGCAGGAGATAGAGCAGATTGCTCGGCGGTTCCGCAGTTTTATTGAGGGGTCGCTTCGCTAGGGCCTGCTTAGTTTGCATTGGGGATAACTGCCGTTGTTGCCAAAGATCAGGCCAGATCTTGAATCAGAGGCTATAACCTTGGCAGAACGGGCAGTTGCTCGGCATGTGGCAGCGCGCCATGTTAGCGTGAAGGCCAAACTTTCCGGGGGGAATAACATGAACCATGGCGTTGTGCGCGGCCTATCTAAAGGCGCGCTTGCAACTCGCGTGAGCCGTGGGGAGATTGCGAGAATCGCCAAGGGAATCTACGTCTGGGGCAGGCCCGAGCCTTTAGAGCTTTGAAGCTGTTGCAGGAGCACCGTCCATACCTTAAGGCGACAGGTACAACGGCTGCCCAGGTACTCCTTGGCGAGCCTGTCACTTTTCCGCTGAGGCTCGCTAGTGCAGAGAGGATGCCGACATCGACCTTTTATGTGCACTCGCGGGTGAGCGTCACTAGTTTTGTCACTTTGTCGGGGATCCGGATTCTTAATCCTCTTGTCGCTATGAAGTCCGTTAGTCCTGATCTGGGGATTCGCGTCTTCGAATCTATCTATTCTTCGAAGTCGGGGCGTGCTCGCTTGGACAGCCACCGCGAAGCACTCAATGTCATCCCTGTTGCAAGCCAACGGATGCTGGAGCAAGCCGCCCTGTTCACGGATTCCGGTGCGGAGGTCAAGGTGGCGAAGGGACTGAAGAGGCGTGGGCTCAAAGTTGAGTGCAACGTTGTTATCGGCCACTACACCTGGGACATCGTGCTCCCAGAGCTCAAGGTTGCGGTAGAAATCAACGGGATGAAATTCCATTCCCAGCGAGAGGCATGGCTACGAGACCATTGGAAGAACAACGAGGGTGCGCTGATTGGGTGGCTCACGTTGCGCTACACAGGTCATTGCGTGGCACATCATCTGGACTATGTCATCGACCAGATAGCCAATGCCAGGAATCCGGACTTCGAGAAGCGCTACTTCAAATTCATCGGCTTCTGGCATGAGGGAGTGTTGCCGCCCAAGCCAAAGCCCTGGGAATACAGCGAGCACTTAGGGTATCTGCCGCCCGACTTGCCTGAGCCACCCGATTACCCGGAACCGCCAGATTTCCCGGAGCCACCCAACTGCCCTAGTTGACAAAGTTATTGCCAGATCTTGAGTCGGAGGCGAGAACTTTGGCAGAACGGGCAGTGCGGAGCGTGGTCGTGGCAGTAGGCCGCGGACGCTAGGCAGCAACCAGCCCCTCAACAATGAGCGCCACAGCCGCGCTGATGGCCACGATGATGACGATGCGGTTGAGCACCGTGGCGTTGATGAATCGGTTGAGGTATCCGGCAGCGATGAGGCCGACGATGGCTACCGGAAGGTAGGCCGCGGCCGCGGTGAGCTGCAGGCTGGTGATTTGCCCGCTCAAGGCCAAGGTGGCTAGCGAGATGGTGGAGCCGATGATGAACGTGCCCGACAGGGTGCCGCGCACACGGGTGGGGTCGTATCCTTTGAGTACTAACGCCATGGGTGGACCACCGATGGAGGTGGACGTGCCCAGGAGCCCGGAAGCAGCACCCGCGACCGCGATGTTGGTGGTGGTTCGCTTCGGCGACCAGCCAAGACTAGACAAGGTCATGGCAAAGATGACGGCGCAGCCGATGAAAAGGGAGAGCCCGCGGTGGGAGAGGGAGGCAATGGCCCACGCGCCGAGCAGGGAGCCGGGTATTCGCGCGATGGAGGAAATGGCCACGATGTCCCACGACACCGCTGAGCGTGACTTGAGCATTGTCGTGGTTGAAATGACGAAGGCCAGCAGGAGGATAAGCGTGGGAACAAGCTCCGGCTTAATCAGCGCCAAGATTGGGGTGGCGATGGTGCCCAGGCCGAATCCGATGGTTCCCTGGCAGATTGTGCCCACAAGGATGAGTAGGCCGATGAAGACGTAGAGCCAGCTGAACATCGCTCTACTATCTCACGACAAGCTTTAAGCGCGGACAGTGACCTTCTCGTTGGCCGCGATTTCCTCCAAGCGGTCCGCCGAGCACAATCCGGACACGATGACGGCCGAGCCACCCGCAGCCAGTGGCTCTAACACAGCACGTTGGAAGGAGGCGGTGTCGCTCCACCCTGGAGACAACACGCGCTCAGCGCCCAAATCCGTGGGGAAAAGCTTCGGAAGCGGAGTGGTAGAACCATAGAAGTGATCGCCATAAAAGCGCACCGTGGGGCCGAAGTCGATGGTGCCGAGCGGCAACTCGCCGCCGCTTTCGACAACGCCGCGGCCAAAAGGATCTCGCGTGACCAGCACCGTGTCGACCAGTGGGGTAGAAGCCGAGCCGGCGGTGGCCTCGAGGTAGGCCTCCGGGGAGGTGAAAACTACGGCGACATCATCGACGTGCGGCTCTGGGGCAGCCGCACCATCCGTAATGTCAAAGGGGATGCCCGCGGCTAGTGCCCCAAGCGCAATGACGGCAGCCTGCCACGACACCGGAAGGTCGATGAGGATGCGGGCATCGGTGCCGGGCTCAAGGTCGAGCTCTTCCAACAGCATGTTGGCAATCTTGGAGGTCCAGTTCTCCAGCGTTTGCGCCGAGAAGTCCATGCGGGTGCCGTCAGCTTCGTTGTAGACGCTGAGGCGGGGAGCGGAGGCATCGGCGGTCAAGAGATGCTGAAGGAGTTCCATGTCCGCCCATCGTAGGTGGCGGGCGCTCAGCCCGCCACGACGCTGTTAATTCACGCAGCGCGGGCCGTCGCCGCCGGCGTCGATTTCCGGTGCCACCTCCGCGGTACCGAAGTCATCGCCCGGAGTACCCACCTGCTGGGTGTCGCCGCCTTCGCTCGTCTCGGCGGAAGCCTCCTCTTCCTGCGCGGAGTCATCCTTCGGGCCAGAGTAATCATCCGTAGCCACCACGATGAAGGTATCCGGCTCGAGCTCCTCGTTGGCCGTGACCGGCAGGCCGCCGAGCTGCTCAGCCAAGGCCTGGGCGCGCTCATCGTTGGCATCCGCGGCCACAATCTGGGACTCGGTATACAGGCCCGACTGCGCGTTGGCGGTGCGCTCAACGGTGTAGCCCACGTTCTTCAACCACGCACCGATTCCGCCGGCCATGCCGTCGACGGTGCCTGCATTCAGGACGTGGAGGTTGAGGTCCTCGGCCACGGGCTTTTCGCCGTCTTCACCTTCCTGGTCGGCTGGGGCATCCTCAGACTTCTTTTCTTCCTCAGCCTTCTCTTGGGATTTGGCCAGATCATCCATGAAGCGATGTACCTCCGCAGTATCGATGGTCACCACCGATTCGCCATAGTCACCCACGCCGGTAATTGAGGTCACCGGGATCGTCGTAAAGGTCACGTTGCCGCCGGCCAGCCCGGCCAGCTGGGTGACAAATCCCATGATGTCCCAGCCATCATCGATGACAACGGAGCGCTCCACGGCATCGGCAATCTTGTTGAGCTTGCCCGGGGACGTCAGCGTTCCCGAATCCAAAACCTGCGAGGTCAGGGATGCCATGTATGCCTGCTGGCGCACGATGCGGTCAAGGTCGCCGCGCGGCAGGTCATAGCGCTGGCGCACGAAGGACAAGCCCTCGGAGCCCTTGAGGGTCTGGCGCCCCTTCGGGAACTTCGCACCGGACATCGGATCATCCACGTCATTGTTGAGGCAGACATCGACGCCCCCGACGGCGTCGGTAAGCAGCACAAAGCCCAAGAGCCCCACCTCAGCGTAGTGATCAACGCTGACATCCGTAAGCGTGCGCACCATCGAGATGAGCCCAGCACGGCCGGCCTCCGTGCTCTCCTTCTCCATCTCCTTCTCCGTGTAGGGAGGCTTCTTACCTGCTGCCTCAGCTTCAGCGTTCTCCTGCTGGAGCTCCTCCATCTTGGCGGACTTGTGGAGCGCGAAGACAGCATTGATCTTGGTGTTTCCGAACTCGCTGTCGTGGACATAGGTATCGCGCGGGATAGACACGGCAGTCGCGCGCGAGCCGTCGTTCGGAATACGGATCACCATGATGGTGTCCGTGTTTTCCTCACCTTCGTCCACGCCGGCATGCAGATCTGCCAGCTCCTGTTCGGAAAGCGGATTCCCCTTGGCATCGGTGCGGGAGTCCTTGCCCACGAGCAGGATATCGACCGCGCCATCGAGACTGCTGTCCTTGAAACCACCCTGGTTACCCAGTGCCAGGTTCGACGCAGAGGAGATGTCATTTCCCAGCTTGCCCACGGTGAAGTAACCCACGCCGGAGACCACGAGGACAACGGCGGACAAGAAAGCGACGATGGCTTTCACCGGCGTCGATCCTCGTTGGGCGGTGGGCGCGGACTGCGAGGGCGCGGCCTGGATATGGCGGGCGGCGCGCGGGGAGTTCGGGGAAGTCACGGGACTAGTTTAGGTGAGCTCGCTGCAAAAACGTGAAGCAGTGTCGCGGGCGCGTGCGCGCGTTGGCGTTGGGTACGCTCAGATTCATCGTGAAGAATTTACAGAAACCCCTGGCCGTGGTCACCGTGACCTTTTCTCCTGGCCGTTACCTCAGCGACTTCTTGGCATCGCTGCGCTTGGCGACGTCCCGCCCTACCCTCACCATCCTTGCCGACAACGGCTCGACCGACGGGGTGCCGGAAGCCGCCGCGCGGGAACACGTGGACGTGGAATTCCTCGATACCGGCGGCAACATCGGCTACGGCGCGGGGATGAATGCCGGCGCGCGCTTTGTGCGTGCGCGTGGGGTCGATGACGAATTTTTCCTCATCGCCAACCCGGACGTGACCTTTAGCGAAGGCTCCCTGGATGAGCTGATTGCGTGCGCACGCCGTCACCCGGATGCCGCGGCGGTGGGGCCGCGCATCGTGGAGCCGGACGGCAGTAACTATCCTTCGGCGCGCGCAGTGCCCACGTTGCTCACGGGAATTGGCCATGCGCTGTTCGGAACGATCTGGCCCTCCAACCCGTGGTCGCGCGCCTACCGCGATGACGCCGACATGGACAGCGAGCGCCCCGCCGGCTGGCTATCCGGCTCCTGTCTGTTGGTGCGCTGGGAGGCTTTTGCACAGATTGGCGGCTTTGATGAGCGTTACTTCATGTATTTGGAGGATGTGGACTTAGGTGACCGCTTCGTCCGCGCCGGCTGGCGCAATATCTTCTGCCCCACGGCGGTGATTACCCACGCCAAAGGCCATTCGACGCAGGCGCACCGCGGCGCAATGCTGCGCGCGCACCATGATTCGGCCTATCGCTTCCAGGCGGACAGGCACCCGCACTGGTACCAAGCGCCCCTGCGCGTGGCCTTGTGGCTGGGGCTGCGCGTACGTGGGCTGGTATTAAGCGCGTGCCGCGACGGCTCCTGAGCTAGGTGCGCCTATACACTAACGGTGGCTTATCTGAAAAGAGATTAAGGAACGATATGACTGAATCAGCGCCCCAGTGGGGATCGACGGCCGATGCCGTCATTCTGGTGGGAGGTCGCGGCACTCGCCTGCGCCCGCTGACGATTGGCACACCGAAGCCGATGCTGTCCACGGCCAACTACCCATTCCTTCAGCACCTCCTCGCCCGCATCAAGGACGCGGGGATTGAGCACGTGGTGCTCTCCACCTCCTATAAGGCGGAGGTTTTTGAGGAGTACTTCGGGGACGGCTCAGATCTGGGTCTGGAGATCGAGTACGTCGTGGAGGAAACCGCACTGGGTACGGGCGGCGGTATCCGCAATGTCTACGACAAGCTGCGTCAGGATACGGTCATGGTGTTCAACGGTGACGTTTTGTCCGGTATGGACCTCAACGGCATCCTCGATACTCACCACTCGAAGGATGCCGACGTGACGATGCACCTGCTCAACGTCGCCGATCCCCGCGCGTTTGGCTGCGTCCCGACGGATTCCAACGGGCGGGTGACCGCTTTCTTGGAGAAGACCGAGGATCCGCCGACGAACCAGATTAACGCTGGCTGCTACGTGTTTAAGAAGGATGTTATTGCGACCATCCCGGAGGGCCGTGTGGTTTCCGTGGAGCGCGAGACCTTCCCGCAGCTGCTGGAGTCTGGCCGCCTAGTGGTTGGGCATGTGGACAACTCCTATTGGCGCGACATGGGCCGCCCGGATGATTTCGTCCGTGGTTCTTCCGATCTGGTGCGCGGCATTGCGCATTCACCGTTGCTGGTGGGCCGCACGGGCGAGTCCGTGGTGGATGAGTCCGCGGGTATTGCCGGTGGCGTGCTGTTGCTGTCGGGTACGGCTGTGGGTCGCGGGTCTGTCATTGGGGCGGGTTCGCGTTTGGACGGCACGGTGGTCTTTGACGGCGTGACCATTGAGCCGGGTGCCATCATTAACAACTCCATCATTGCCTCGGGCGCGCACATCGGTGCCAACGCGCATATTGATGGTTGCGTTATTGGTGAAGGCGCCACCATTGGCGCGCGTTGCGAACTGCAGGGCGGCATGCGCGTCTTCCCGGGCGTGAGCATTCCGGACGCTGGCGTGCGTTTCAGCTCCGACGCCTAAGCGCTGCGCCGTAAAAGGAGGAAAAGGCACCGAGGAGGAAGGAACCTTCTCGGTGCTTTCCGTATCTTTTGGGCGTGACGCATGGTTTTCATGGTGCGAATGAGATCCATGTGTTTTGCCCAACTGGGTGGCGACACGCCGAAGCAACCTTAGAATTGTTCACAGGGTTGGGGGTGGCCACTACATGTAGTACCCCCGATGATTGCCCCCTAGATGGGCGATCTGTGACGGATGTGAAAGTTGGGGATGCTGTACAGCGTTTTCGCTGGAGCCGCCGAAAAATCTCTCGCGACAGGTTGACGATATTTAGTGATTCGGTGTGAAATGACATCAGTGTAATCAACGGCACGGCGGGCACGGCACCGAAAAATCTTTTCGGTGTAGGGTCGGTGCCATCGAATTAAGAGAGAAACGACCTCGGAGAAAGGAAGCGGCGTGGACAATACAACGAATAACAGCGCTATTCTCCGTGGCGGTGCTGCTGCAGAGATGTCGCTCGATGAACTCTTTGGTGCCGTCGAGCAGGAGTGGCAAGACCAGGCGCTGTGCGCCCAGACGGATCCAGAAGCATTCTTCCCGGAAAAGGGAGGATCTACCCGCGAGGCTAAGCGTATCTGCCAGGCCTGCGCGGTGCGTGATGAATGCCTCGAGTATGCCTTGGAGCATGACGAGCGCTTCGGTATCTGGGGCGGGCTTTCGGACCGTGAGCGTCGCCGCCTCAAGCGTGAGATTGGTTAGAGCTCAAAGCAGCTACTAACCAGCATCAGTGCTCCCCCTCACTGCACAGTCCTATGTCATTTGGCTCGGGTCTCGGCGGTGAGGGGGAGTAGTGGTTTTAGGGCAGGGGCGCTCTGCACCCCTAGCCTTTACCAAGTAAAACGCGGATCGATATCACCGGGATCGACGTTGAGGTAATTGGCCACCAGAGCGGTTAGCACCGTGGACAGTAGCTCTTCACGCTCCTGCGCGGAGTGCACGCGCTCCTCCACGGGCATGCGGAAAATGACGAGTCGGGCGCGCGTGGGTTGGCCTTCGGAATCCACGCCCGCCGGGACGATGCGCCCGAGCGGAACGGGGCCATCCGCGATGATTTCATCCGGCAACACAGTCATATCAACTGAGAGGCGCATGCGGGGCACGGTATCAACGGCGAGATCGAGTCCGGTGAGCTGTTCGGCAAAGGCATTGTGAATGGGGGAGTAGGCCTCGAGCACGGCCATGTCGAAGCGCTCGGCGCTGCTGCGGTAGCGCGGCGTATTCTGCGGCAACAGCGGCCCGCGGGCACCACGGCCATGGCGGTGGCGGGCCGGGCGAATATGCGGGCGAGGCGTGGTCATGCGGCTTAGTCTAAGCCGCATCGAGGTGGGCTCGCGGCGAGACGCGCCGCGCTGAACTATCTAAATCTCAAGTTAGGGTTTAGACTTGGGCCCGTGAATAGCTCTCGCCATTGCTCCCGCCCCGGCTGCGGCCGTCCCGCCGTGGCGACGTTGACCTATGCCTATGCGCAGCAAACCGCCGTCGTGGGCCCGCTCTCCGAAGAAACCGATCCCCATGCCTGGGATCTGTGCGAAAAGCACAGCGCACGAATTACCGCCCCGCAAGGATGGGAAATGGTGCGCGTTGACCGCATCGAGCTCGATGAGGATGATGACCTTACAGCTCTCGCCGAGGCGGTCCGTGAGGCTGGGCGCGTGACCACTGGCTTGGTGGATGATTCCACTGCTGGTTCCGGCGCCGATCCCATTGACTATTCCGCTACTTTCGACGGCGCGGATCCGCGGAATTCGAACCACCCCGTGTTCCGAACCCGCCGCGTCCACGATGCCCGCCAGCGCCGCCGCGCTCACCTGACGGTGGTTCCGGACGCCGACTAGTTCGTCGCACGCGGATTACCGCGACTGACGGGGGTATGCTTGTGGGCTATGCGAACTCGTGAACAGCTCAATGCAGTGATCAAGGCCTATGACGTCCGTGGCGTCGTGGGTGAGGACATCGACGAAACCCTCGTGCGCGATACTGGCGCGGCCTACGCCGCCATCCTCCGCGGGGAAGGGGAGACCACCGTGGCAGTGGGCCACGACATGCGTCCGTCCTCCCCGCAGCTGGCAGCCGCCTTTGCTGAGGGCGCTGCCGCGCAGGGCCTTGATGTTATCCAGCTCGGCCTCACGTCCACCGATGAGCTGTACTTTGCCGCCGGCCACCTCAATTGCGCGGGCGCTATGTTCACCGCCTCCCACAACCCGGCTAAGTACAACGGCATCAAGCTCTGCCGCGCGGGCGCTGTTCCGGTGGGGCAGGAGACGGGGCTGGAGCAGATCAAGGACATGCTGATCGACGGCACCCCGGCCTTCGACGGTGAGCCGGGCACCGTCACTGAGCGTGAGGTTCTTCCGGACTACGCGGCATTCCTTCGCGGCCTGGTGCCGCTGGAGAACTCCCGCCCACTGGTCGTGGCTGTCGACGCCGCGAATGGCATGGGCGGCCACACCGTCCCGGCGGTCTTTGAGGGCCTGCCTTTCGACGTCCGGGATCTCTACTTTGAGCTCGACGGCACCTTCCCCAACCACGAGGCTAACCCGCTGGATCCGAAGAACCTGGTGGATCTTCAGAAGTTCACCGTCGAACAGAAGGCGGATATCGGCCTTGCTTTCGACGGCGATGCGGATCGCTGCTTCGTGGTGGATGAGAAGGGCCAGCCGGTCTCGCCTTCTGCTATTTGTGCGCTGGTGGCGGAGCGCTACCTGGACAAGTTCCCTGGTGCCACCGTCATCCATAACCTGATTACGTCCAAGACCGTTCCGGAGCTCATCGCGGAGAAGGGCGGCAAGGCCGTGCGTACCCGCGTGGGCCACTCCTTCATCAAGGCCCAGATGGCCAAGGAGAAGGCGGTCTTTGGTGGCGAGCACTCCGCGCACTACTACTTCCAGGAGTTCTGGAATGCGGACTCCGGCATGCTCGCTGCCATGCACGTGCTGGCTGCTCTGGGCGAGCAGGACAAGCCGCTGAGCGAGCTCATGGCGCAGTACTCGCGTTACGAGGCCTCGGGTGAAATCAACTCCACCGTGGATGACCAGAAGGCTACGACGCAGCGCGTGCTCGATGAGTTGGCGGACAAGATTGAGTCCGTCGACGAGCTCGATGGCGTGACCGTACAGCTCAAGGGCACCGATGCCTGGTTCAACGTTCGCGCCTCCAACACCGAGCCGCTGCTGCGCCTCAACGTTGAGGCCAAGACCGCTGACGAGGTGCAGGCCATCGTCGACGAGGTCCTCGGTATCATCCGCGCCTAGCGTGTGACGCACTAATTCCTTGAAGAAAGACTGCCCTATCTGACGATTTTCCCCGCGTTCATTGCGGCGAGAGCGATAACTTCGTCAGATAGGGCAGTTTTAGTTGGTCTGGTTGGGGGCCGTGGGGCGCTCAGCCGTAGAGAGGGGCCGGGCCATGGGGGCTGGGCCGAGTGGCCCAGCCGTGGGTTGGCCCTTAGTCACGCGAGTGGGTGACCATCTCTTCCCACTCGACGAACTTCTTGCGCTCGCGGCCCTCGGCCTCACCCAGTGCGCGCTCGGCGGCGTCGAGCTTCTTCCAGCCCTCCCAGGTCAGGTGCTCCAAGCCTTTGGACTTGAAGAGTTCCACGATGTCCTCCTCGCGGGAGTGGGAGAGGTTGCCCGCATCGGCGTCGGCAAGCAGCATGCCGATGGTCTCCGTGGCATCGGACTTGGTGTTGCCAATGAGCCCGACCGGGCCGCGCTTGATCCAGCCGGTGGTGTAGAGGCCAGGCACGACGTCACCGTCGAGGTCGATGACGTGGCCGCCGTCATTGTTGATGACGTTCTTCTGCTTATTGAAGGGAACGCCCTCGATGGCATCGGAGCGGTACCCCACGGCCAGGTAGACGGCTTGTGCCGGCCACTCGGTGAACTTGCCGGTGCCGGTGACGGAGCCATCGCCGTTGAGGGCGGTGCGCTCGGTCTTCACCGCCGTGACCTTGCCGTTCTCACCGATGAACTCGACAGGCTGCTCGAAGAGGTGAATCTGCAGGGTGTGCGGGGCATCCTTGGGCTCACGGATGGCGTAGCCTTCTAGAGTCTGGCACACCAGATCGCAGGACTTGGCCTCTTCGCGGGCCTTGAGGGAGGCCTCGTCGTAGTCGATGTCCTCCGGGTCCACCACCACGTTGATGGTGGGGGAGTGGTCGAGCTCCTTGAGCTCCAGCGGCGTGAACTTAGCCTGTGCCGGACCGCGGCGGCCGAAGACGCGCACGGTGGTGGCCTGATTCTTGGCCAGGGACTCGTAGACGTTATCGGGAATCTCGGTGGCTTCCTTAAGCTCATCGCCGGTCTTGGCCAGGATGCGGGCCACGTCGAGGCCCACGTTGCCCACGCCGATCACGGCGACGTCGGTGGCGGACAGGTCCCAGGAGCGCTCGAAGCGCGGGTTTCCGTCGTAGAAGCCGACGAACTCGCCGGCGCCGTGGACGCCCTCGAGATCGGAGCCCGGGATCTGCATGCCCCGGTCACCAACGGCGCCGGTGGCGAAGACGACGGCGTCGTAGTATTCCTCAAGCTCGGAGACGGTGACATCGCGGCCCACGGTGATGTTGGACAGAAGGCGGATCTGGTCGGTGTCAAGCACGCGGTGCAGGGAGTTAATGATTCCCTTAATGCGCGGGTGGTCCGGAGCCACGCCGTAGCGGATGAGCCCGAAGGGGGCTGGCATCTGCTCGATGAGATCGATCTGAACGTTGCCGCCGGTCTTCTTCACCAGGATGTCGGAGGCGTAGATGCCGGCTGGGCCGGCGCCGATGACGGCTACTTTCAGGGGCTGCTGGGTCATGATGGCCTTTCGGAATGTTGTAGTAACTAACGAAAGCTTAGGTCTAAACAAGCGTGGGTTTCATTGAACCGGCTTGTCTGCTGTAGGGCAACTGGGCCTAATTACATTCGGAGAACATTGTGGCATAAACCCAGCGTGCTTTGCATATTCGGGAGAAAATAAAAAAGACTGCTTTGTCTGTTTTAGCTAGACCGGTAGGTTTTCAGTATCCGACGAAAGGCAGCAGATT
The DNA here is from genome assembly GCF_001810085.1 of Corynebacterium sp. HMSC072A02. NCBI lineage: Bacteria > Bacillati > Actinomycetota > Actinomycetes > Mycobacteriales > Corynebacteriaceae > Corynebacterium > Corynebacterium sp. HMSC072A02. The sequence goes on from NZ_KV799873.1 coordinate 131,290, forward strand.
ATGACCACCGCGACGAAGCGGCCAGCCCGCGCAAAGAAGCCAGAAGGCCAGTGGAAGATTGATGGCACCGCGCCGCTGAACTCCGACGAGGAGATCAAGCAGGCCGACGATGCCCTGGCCGTGCGCCAGCGCGTTATCGATATCTATTCCAAGCAGGGGTTTTCTTCCATCCCCGCCGAGGATCTCGCTCCCCGTTTCAAGTGGTTGGGCCTGTACACCCAGCGCAACCAGAACCTGGGCGGGGAGATGACCTCCAAGCTCAGCAACACCGAGCTGCAGGATGAATACTTCATGATGCGCGTGCGCTTCGACGGCGGCCGCGCCGATCCCGCCAAGTTGCGCGCCGTAGGAGAGATTTCGCGCGACTATGCGCGCTCCACCGCGGACTTTACGGACCGCCAGAACATCCAGCTGCACTGGATCCAGATTGAGGATGTCCCCGCCATTTGGGAGAAACTGCGCTCTGTTGGTTTGGATACCTTGCTGGGCTGCGGCGACGTCCCCCGTGTCATCCTGGGCTCACCGGTAGCGGGAGTGGCTGCTGACGAAATTATCGACGCCACCCCGGCCATCGAGGAGATCAAGAATGACTACCTCCTGCGCGATGAATTCCACAACCTTCCGCGTAAGTTCAAGTCCGCCATCTCCGGCAATGTGCGTCAGGACGTGACCCACGAGATCCAGGATGTCGCCTTCGTTGGTACGGAGCACCCGGAGTATGGCCCAGGCTTCGATTGCTTTGTGGGCGGTGGCCTGTCCACCAACCCGATGCTCTCGCAATCCCTCGGCGCATGGATCCCGCTTGAGCGTGTCCCGGAGGTGTGGGCCGGTGTCGCGCGCATCTTCCGCGATTATGGCTTCCGCCGCAACCGCAACCGCGCGCGCCTCAAATTCCTCGTGGCGCAGTGGGGCATTGAGAAGTTCCGCAGAGTCCTAGAAGAGGAGTATCTGGACGCGCCGCTTCTCGACGGCCTCCCGCTCCCCATCGCACCCGGCAACCGCGATCACGTGGGCGTGCACCGCCAGCAGGACGGCAAGTTCTACGTCGGCGTGAAACCCACCGTGGGGCATGCCACCGGCGAGCAGCTCATCGCCATCGCCGACGTGGCCGAGAAATTCGGAATCACTCGCATCCGCACGACCCCGATGAAGGAGCTGCTCTTCCTCGACGTAGAAGAAGAGGATATCCCCGCCCTGTCCCGTGCCTTGGATGAGACGGGCCTGTACTCACAGCCCTCGGAGTTTCGCCGCGGCGTCATCTCCTGCACCGGCCTGGAGTTTTGTAAGCTCGCGCACGTGACCACCAAGGCCCGCGCCATCGAGCTTGTCGATATCCTGGAAGATACCCTTGGCGACCTTGACGTGCCGCTGTCCATCGCCCTCAACGGCTGCCCTAATGCCTGCGCTCGCTCGCAGGTTTCGGACATTGGGTTGAAGGGACAGATAGTCACTGACTCTGATGGCAATCGCGTTGAAGGCTTCCAAGTTCACCTAGGTGGTGCCCTCGGCCTATCCCCAGACTGGGGGCGCAAGCTGCGCGGGCACAAGGTGGTGGCCGATGAAGTCCCCGACTATGTCATCCGCTTGGTCAATAAATACAAGGAGCAGCGCGAGGACGGCGAGCAGTTCCGCCACTGGGTGCTGCGCGCGGACGAGGAGGACTTGCAATGAATTTCCGCCGCAAGCCCAACCCCAACCGCAACCATCCCGCCTACTGCCCCTATTGCGCTGGGACCAACCTGTTCCCCGATGAAGAAGATGACTTCGCCTGGAAGTGCGAAGAATGCCTCCGCATCTTTTCCGTACGCTTCCACGGCCAAGACGATGCCCCGGTAGCGCCCGCGCTGGCGGTGTCCTCAACGGAGGCTTTGCAGCGCTCCCTCGCTCGCCGCGGCCACTCCACCGCCACCGCCTAGGAAAAGGACACCGCCCAGTCATGACAGCCCCGAATTCCACCACCGCACTGCTGACCCTCTCGCACGGCTCGCGCCATCCCGCGGCCGCAGCGAGCGTGGCGGCCCTGACCCGCGCTGCCGGCGAGCTTGCCGGTGCGCCAGCCACCGCCGCGCACCTCGAGTTCAACGATCCTCCCCTCGAAGAGGCCGCGCACAACCTTGCTGAACAAGGCGTGCGCGAGGCGATTGTTGTGCCCTTGCTTTTTACAGAGGGCTACCACCAGCGCGTCGACGTCCCCGCTGCACTGGCCCAGGCCTCCGCGGCCTCCGGAGTCACCCTCCGCCAAGCACGCGGCCTCGGCACCGGGGAGGATATGGCAAGGCTGCTCGCGCAGCAGGTGCCGGAAGGAACGGATACCGTCGTGGTGTACTCCGTCGGTTCCTCCGATGAGCGTGCTAATGCTGCGGTAGCTGATCTGGCGCGGCGCGTGGGCGAGCTCACCGGCTGCGCGGCGGAGGTCTCTTTTGCTACGCGCGGCGAGCGCCGGCCCGTGGGGCCGGAGGGGAATCAGGAAGTCGTCGTGCCGCTCTTCGTGAGCCCAGGACTGCTCCTAGACCGACTCGACACGGATTCCGGGGATGGCGGCGGCCAGTCTAGGTGTGTGCTCCCGCCCCTGGGGGAGGCGCTCGCCGGAATTGTGTCGCACCGCTATGCGGAGGTGGCCCATGCGTAGCCTCATCCTCATCGCGCTGGCGGGTGCTGCCGCGCAGCTTGTCGACGGCGGCATCGGCATGGGCTTTGGCGTAACTTCCACGACCATCCTGCTGCTGGCTGGTCTGGGCCCAGCAACGGCCTCCGCCGTGGTACACACCTCGGAGCTCGGCACCACCCTGGTCTCCGGAATCAGCCACTGGCGCTTCGGCAACGTGCACTGGCCCACCGTGCTCAAGCTCGGTGTGCCGGGAGGCCTGTCTGCCTTCGTCGGGGCGACGGTTCTGTCCAACCTCTCACTGGAAGCAGCCGCGCCCGTAACCTCCGCCATCCTCATCGTCTTGGGCATCAACCTGGTCTGGCGCTTTTCGCGAACGCGCAGCGCCGCACCGCGAGAATCCCGGCCGCATTCGACTCCTTTCCTCGCCGGCCTCGGAGTGCTGGGAGGCTTCGTCGACGCCTCGGGTGGCGGCGGATGGGGCCCGATTTCCACCTCGACACTGTTGGCGGTCGGCCGCGAACAACCGCGGCGCATTGTCGGCACCGTCAACACCGCAGAATTCCTTGTTACCTTTGGCGCGACGGCAGGCTTCATCGTTGGCCTCTGGGAAGAAATCGTGGCCAACGCTGCCGCGGTCGTGGCCCTGCTTATCGGCGGGGCGATCACTGCGCCGGTTGCGGCGTGGCTCATTTCCCGCATCAATCCCACACTCCTCGGTGGATTCGTCGGAACTGCCATCGTGGCGCTCAACATCCCCAAAGCTTTGGGGTGGGCCCTGCAGCACCCGCAGACTCTCATCGTGCAGTCCATCGCGTTCGTTCTGGGCGTGGCGGTGACCGTGTGGGGAAATGCCCGCCGTGCGCGCCGCGCTAGCGGCAAGGAAAACGAGCACAGCGGTTCCAGCACCGCGCCCCAGCGGGGCGGCAGCCGCGTTGTCGAAACCACGGAGCCGACCGGACGCGATGGCTTTCCGGCCGGCACTCCAGCGGAGGACTCAGAACCCGTCGGAGTGAGCTCGCCGCGATCCTAGGAACGTGCCGTATTGGCGTTGACTAGAGTCCGGCGACCTTGCCGATAACGATGACCGCTGGGGGAGCCACCGAGTTCTCCTCCATGGTTGCGCCTAGCTCGGCGAGTTCGCAGTGGAAGGCCCGCTCACCATCGAGGGAGCCCTCCTGGATGATGTGCACGGGGGTGTGGGGGGAAAGGGAGGCGTCGATCAGCGCGGTGGCAATGGCCGCCGCGTTCTTCACACCCATGATGACCGAAAGCGTGGCCCCAGACCGCGCGAGTGCTGCCCAATCCACCAAGGACTTGGGGTGGCCTGGCGGCAGGTGCCCGGAGACTACAGTGAAGGCATGGACGACGCCACGGTGGGTCACCGGCGTTCCTGCCAGCGCGGGGACGGCCACAGCCGACGTCACGCCGGGGATGACCTCCACCGGGAGACCCGCGGCGGTAAGGGCGGTGAGCTCTTCGAAGCCGCGACCAAATACATAAGGATCGCCGCCCTTCAGACGCACCACGCGGCGGCCTGCCCGGGCGTGCTCGATGAGAATCTCGTTGATACGCTCCTGGGCCACTTGGGCGCGGTAGGGGATCTTGGAGACGTCGATAAGCTCCTTGGCGTCAACATCACACAGCTTATCCAGCTGGGCGGTGGGGCCGAGGTGATCAGCCACGATGACCTCGGCTTCCTGCAGCGCCCGCATGCCGCGCACGGTGATGAGATCCCACGCGCCAGGGCCGCCGCCGACAAGGACTACCGGATGAATGCTCATGGCCACTCATCCTAGCTATGCTCGGGCCTATGACTTTCTATGACCCCGAATCCGTGAGCTTCTTCGACATCGCCCACGAAGGTGCCCAAGCTCGCGTGGTGGCCGCCGCCGTACCGGAGCTGGCTCGCGTGTTGGGTGGGCTGCGCCCGCGCAGTATCGTCGTCCTTGCCGCGGACCAGGTTTCCCGCGCCGCTGCCCACGTTGCCGTGGGCCTAGCCGAGCCCGCTGAGGTTCCCATCATGGTCAGCGAATCGCTGCCGCTCTTTGTCGGTGCCCTCGACGTCGTGGTGGTGGCGGGGGATAGCCCATGGGCAGAGCGCGCGCTGCACGACGCCGCGCGCCGAGGGGCGTCGACGATTCTGCTGAATGAGATCGAGGATGCTCCCGAGGACACCGTCGTCATCGACACCCTTCCCACGGCCGAAGGGATTTCACCGGTGCGCGCCATCACGGCAGTGCATGCGGTGAGCGCGGTGTTAAGCGAAGACCCGGTGTTGGTCTCCCGCCGGTTGGAGGACGTTGCCGATGCCGTGGACCGCGAGCTGGAAGCGCTGTCACCGCAGCGCGATTCCACGACGAACCCCGGGCGCGCGTTGCGTGAATTTGTGGAAGGCGGACGAATCATCCACAGCTGTGGACCCGATCCCTATGCGTTCTCGGAGGAGCGCACGCGGGTGCACCTCGACGCTCTCGTTGCCCGCATGGCGGGCACGCTGTGGGCAGTCCATGGGCTAGGCGGGACCGTCGTCGACGCGGAAGGCTTAGGGCCGATTCTGCAGACAAATCCGACGGACATCTTCTATGACCCGTTTGAATCGGAAGAGCCTTTGGTACCCTTGAAAATTGTTTTATGGGGACAGGAAGAGGCGAACCTTCCCCACTCGTTCGCAGCGGCGAGCGCCGATACCTCCTGTGGGGAATTGGCCCGCGCGCTGCAGTTGATTACGCGCAGTTATGCCGCGACCGCCTACGACGTGAAATAGAGGAAGTCAATGAAGTTGCTCACCAGTGCTGCCCGCAATTACTCGTGGGGCTCGCGCACGCTGATTCCGACGCTGCTCGGCGAGCCCGAGGCTCAAAGCCCGGTTGCTGAGCTGTGGTTTGGTGCGCACCCGGCGGATCCCTCAACGATTGAGGGAGAAAAGCTGGATGAGATCATCGCGGCGGATCCGCAAGGCCAGCTGGGGCAGCGGGTGGCTGACAAGTATGGCGCCGGCCTTCCCTTCTTGCTGAAGATTTTGGCGGCTGCAGAGCCGCTGTCGCTGCAGGCGCACCCTTCGAAGCAGCAGGCCGAGGAAGGTTTCGCCCGCGAGAACGCGGCGGGAATCGACCTCACGGCGTCAAACCGCAACTACAAGGATGACAACCACAAGCCAGAGCTCATCGTGGCGCTCACGGAGTTCTACGCCATGGCGGGTTTCCGTCCGCTAGCGCAGACCCGCAGCCTCTTTGCGGCCTTGGACTGCGAAGAACTGGCTCACTACGAGGGCATGCTCGACACCGATCCTGCCGCTGAAGGCGACAGCCTCCGCGCGCTGTTTACCACGTGGATTACGATCCCGGGTGCCAAGCGCAAGGAGCTGATCAGCGCGGTGGTAGCGGCGGGCGAGCGCCTGCGCGGCAACCAGGCGGGCGAGCCGTGGATGGCCACCGTGATGGCAACCGTGGCCAAGCTCAACGAGCAATATCCGGGGGATATCGGCGTGTTGGGCGCGTTGCTGCTCAATCACATCGTCCTGCAGCCGGGGGAGGCGATTTACCTTGACGCTGGGCAGCTGCATGCCTATGTCTCTGGCCTGGGTGTAGAGATCATGGCTAACTCCGATAACGTGCTGCGCGGTGGCCTGACCCCGAAGTTTGTTGACGTCCCCGAGCTGGTTAAAGTCCTCACCTACCAGGCGGCAGAAGATCCGCGCGTGGACCTGAAAGACGCAGCCGAGACAGGAGGCATAAAGGGTGCAGAGGCATGGTCCTACCCAGTGCCGATTGAGGAGTTCCTGCTGGATCGCGTCGAGCTTTCTGGTGAGGAGAGCGTCGAGGTCGACAGCGATGGCCCCATGATTGTGTTGTGCACCTCCGGCTCGGTGGCACTGAGCAATGCCGAGGCAGAAAACGTCAGCCTTGGCGCGGGTCACGCGGCGTGGATTCCCGCTAGCGACCCGGCCGCCATCGTTCGTTCCACCGGTGGCGAAGACGCCGAGGTGTTTATCGCCCGCGTTTAGTCTGCGGCTGTTTCGTTAACTCTGCTGCCGTTGAGTTAACGGCGCGGGTATTAGGCGGACTGCGTCAATGCTGATGCGGCGGTAGTTTCGCCGTTGTCGGCTAAATGAGCAGCGGTGGGGGTCGCTGCGGAAGGCTCTTCCGCCGCGGGAGCATCATCCGTCGGCGCGGCGGGAGTCGGGGCGGCCTCGTTGGTGCGGTAAGCCGCGGATTCGCGCTCCACTGCTTCCACTACATCGGCGCCTTGTACCTCGCCGCCCTGTGGAGCGGCATCGATAGGCTCGCCCTGTTGCGCTTTCGGCTCCGCATCAGGCGCGGGCGCGTTCTGAGTGAACCCGGCGGGGTGCGGGATGAAGGAGCCAAGCGGTTCAGGAACTCCAGTGTTCTGCGAGGGCGTAGGTTCCTTGGGTTGCGGCTGCTCAGCGGGCTGGTTGCCGTCCTGGTCCTCCACTGGGCCCTCTTGCGGCACGGCGGTCTGAGATTCCGGCGTGGCCGACGGCTGAGTGGGCTCGGAGCTTTGCTGAGGAGTACCCGGAATCGGTGTTTCGGAGGCCGGAGTAGAGCCGTCCGTTGGCGGCACGGCAGGGGCCGTGCTGACCGGCGCCTGCGGGTACGGATTGTTCGGAGTTGCCTGCGGCTGCTGGTTCTGCAGTGAGGAAACATTGTCCGGGCGGTAGACGGCCGTGGGGCCAACCGGCTCCGTGCGGTTCACCACGGCATTCGGTGCCAGGTAGGGATCCTCCGCCGGCGCGGCGACATTAGTTTTCGATTGCTTCGGTTGCGTGGATGTCGGGGCAGCCGTGGTGGTATAGGAATGCGTTGTCGAGGGAGCGGAAGACGCGGTGCTCGACACGGCGGTGGCAGCGGAGGGCTTAGACACGACGGATTCGGGCGCGCTCATGCGCCACACTGCGACGCCTACGGCGACGGCACAGAGGAGGCCGGCCGCGACAAAGACCAAGATGCGGCGTGAACTGCTCGTCATGCGGGGTGCTCTCCTTCCTGCACAAAAGCCTGCGTAAATGTCACAAGTCGGTAACAACGATAACACGAATCCGGAGATAGTAAATGGCCTGGGCAAAATTCCCCGTTTAGGCGTGGCATAGGGCAGTGGGCGAAATGCAGCATATGGAGGAGGACAGGAGGAGAGGCAGTCGGAAGACGGCACGGAGCGATGTGACCGTAATAAAACCGCGCTCTTGACCGAAGCCTTGCATGAGGGCATCTAAAGAATGGTAGAAATTGGATTAGATACCGGCTGCGCGGAGCGCCCGCCCGCGAAGCTGCACCGGCCCACCGTGGATACACGAACGCGGATAAAAACACAGACCCCTAATTCACTTAAGGATGAAGGAGAAAGCAATGAGCTCATGGGATGAGGACATCTTCGCCGACGAGGTCAACGTCGACTTCCTGGATGAACTGGCAGACCTTGAGGATGAAGAAATCGTTGCCGCGGTAGATGATGCCTGCGCGCTTGCGGTCTCGGGCGAAGAACAGACCGAGGAGGAGCAGCGTAACGCCTTGGCGGCGGCCACGATAGCCGCGATCTGGGCAGGCGCCCCGTTCAGCGCCGGAGAAGTCGTCGAAGACTATCCCTTCATCCGGGATCTCGCCGGATCCGGCAGCGAAAACCTCAACGAACATGCCCTGGAGTTGCTCGAAGAGGTCGAGGAAGACTACGACCTCGAGCCCTTCATCGAGGCCTTGTCCTAACGGCAGCACTAGGTACACGCTAGATATAACAGCATGCTGATCAGTATTGAAGGAATCGATGGCGCGGGTAAAAACACCATTACCCAGCGCCTGCGGGAAGAACTAGCCTGCGATGTCGAAGTCTTGAGCTTTCCCCGCTACGAAGAGTCCATCCATGCGCAGCTCGCGCAGGAGGCCCTGTATGGGCGTATGGGGGATCTGACCGATTCGGTCTATGGAATGGCTACGCTCTTTGCGCTGGATCGGCACGGAGCCAAAGAGCAGCTCCTTGCCGCCGCTGAGTCCACGGATAGCCTGCTCATCTTGGATCGCTATGTGGCGTCCAACGCTGCGTATTCCGCCGCGCGGGTCGGCGGTGAGCTCATCGTCGATTGGATCTATGAGCTCGAGTTTGAACGCTTCGGCCTGCCGGTGCCGCAGCTGCAGATCTTTTTGGATACCGACGTCGCCCTTGCCGGTCAGCGTGCCGTGGCCCGTGCAGCAGAGGATGAAGGGCGCAACCGCGACCGCTATGAGCGCGATGCCGCGTTGCAGTCTCGCACGGCGGCCGCCTACCGTCGCTTAGCAGAGCAGCAGTGGGCAGGGCGGTGGATCGCCACCGCGGATGCCGATATGATTATCCAAGCTGTCAAGGAGCTTGTAGGAGAACAATAAAGTGGCACCGAAAATCTTGGTCGTGGATGATGACCCGGCAATCGCCGAAATGCTCACCATCGTGCTCGAGGCAGAAGGGCTGGAGCCTATTGCCGTTAACGATGGAAATGAGGCGATCCCGGCCTTCCGCGAGCATGACCCGGATCTGATCCTGTTGGATCTCATGCTTCCGGGCATGAATGGCGTGGATATTTGCCGCGCCATTCGTACTGAGTCCTCGGTGCCCATCGTCATGCTGACGGCGAAGACAGACACCGTTGATGTGGTTCTCGGCCTCGAATCGGGTGCGGATGATTACATCACCAAGCCCTTCAAGCCGAAGGAGCTCATCGCCCGTATCCGCGCGCGCCTGCGTCGAATCGATGGGGGCACGGGAGAAATTATTGAGGTGGGGGACCTGCTTATCGACGTCCCCGAGCACACCGTTACCCGCAAGGGCGGCGAGGAAATCTCGCTGACTCCGCTGGAGTTCGACCTTCTTCTGGAGATGGCGCGCAAGCCCGGCCAGGTGCATACTCGCGAGGCGCTGCTTGAATCTGTCTGGGGTTACCGCCACGCATCCGATACGCGCCTTGTCAACGTGCACGTCCAGCGCCTGCGCGCGAAGATTGAGCACGACCCCGAGGATCCGCGTATCGTCCTCACCGTGCGCGGCGTGGGGTACAAGACTGGAAAAACCGCCGAGTAAAGGACTGCCGCTATTTTTGGTTGGTTAAGGCGAGTCCGGGATGGCGTCGTCGAGCGCTGGCGCACCTCCCTGCAGACACGTGTCCTGGGCATGATGTTGGTGGCCTCCACGGTGGTCATGATCATCCTGGCCTACGCGCTGGTGTCGGTGCTGACGCAGCAGCTGGTGAGCCAGAAGGAGGACACGGCGCTTCAGGAGCTTGATCGCGCCCGCGTGGCCGTGGAACAGCAGATCGATGCCACCGGTACGGCAAACTCAACGCAGGTGCGCATCAATTCTGCACGCGCCGCCTTGGGCCAATTATCGGCGCAACAACCCGACGCCCAGGCCGTGTATGAACCGGTCATCGTCGTGGAGAATTCCGACGGCACGGCCACAACGTCCCCGGAGGGCTACCGCATCCCCGGCGGGATGCGCGAGCTCGTTGGCCGGGGCCAAGTCGTGCAGCAATACGCCACGGTGGACCAGCAATCGGGAGCAACCTATAACGCGCTGATGGTGGGCACGCCCATTGAAAGCGACATTCCGAATACCCAGGTCTACCTCGTGTTGTCCATGGAATCTGAGGAATCCACGATGGCTCTCATGCGTGGTTTGCTCTCGGCTGCCGGAGTGGTGGTGGTTGTCCTCCTCGTCGGCATCGCCTGGCTGGCAACCCAGCAGGTGATCGTCCCGATTCGCTCCGCCTCGCGCATTGCGCAGCGCTTTGCTGCCGGCCACCTGCGTGAGCGCATGGTGGTCAACTCAGACGATGAAATGGGCCGCCTCGCCTCCTCCTTTAACGACATGGCAGATAAGCTGTCTAAGCAGATCACCCAACTGGAGGAGTATGGCGATCTCCAGCGGCAGTTCACTTCCGACGTGTCCCACGAGCTGCGCACGCCATTGACAACGGTGCGCATGGCGGCGGATGTCATCGCGGAAGATGCGGATGAATTCAACCCTTACACCAAGCGCTCGGCGGAGCTGCTCATCAAGGAGCTGGATCGCTTCGAGGACTTGCTCGCGGACCTGTTGGAGATCTCTCGCCACGATGCCGGCGTGGCTGACCTCTCCACGGCTTCCATCGACATTCGCTCCTGCGTGGACTCCGCGCTGAGCCAAGTGGAGCACCTCGCCTCGGAGCTCGGAGTGGAGGTCGTCCTTCATTTGCCGGAGGAACCCGTCGCCGTGGAATGCGATTCGCGTCGCGTCGAGCGCATCCTGCGCAACCTGCTTGCGAACGCCATCGACCACTCTGAGGGCAATCCCGTCATCGTGGACGTCGGCGCGACTGAGGATGCCGTCGGCATCGCCGTCACCGACTCCGGTGTGGGGCTCAAGGAAGGCCAAGAAGAGCTGGTGTTCAACCGCTTCTGGCGCGCGGATTCTTCGCGCAAGCGCCATTCTGGTGGAACCGGCTTGGGCCTTGCCATCGCTCGCGAGGATGCCGTGCTCCATGGGGGCACGCTCGACGCCATCGGCTACTACGGCGTCGGTTCGCGCTTCCGATTGATCCTTCCACGCACTCCGGGGCAGCAGGTGGAGTCCGAGCCCATTGCTCTGGAAGTGCCGGGGGCACCGAAGCCCATAGAAGCAGAGGAACAATTCGCTCTTGAGCTGAGCGCTGATCCGGAGGCTCCTGCGGTTAAAGCAGAAACGGACAACGGGATTGTGTGGCCCTCCGAGCGTGAGGCCCGCGCCGTGGATCCGCCTTTTAACCAAGACAGCGTGTCCGACTTCGAGGAGGAGGCTCAGCGATGATTCCAGCCCGCTGCCCGCTCGCAGTACTCAGTTGCGTCGCACTCACCGCTCTCGTTGGTTGTTCGACGTTGCCGCATAACACCGATCCGCAGGTGATTAGTACCTTCGAACCGCATGACCGGGCCGACGATGCCGTCGTCGAGCCGCGCGCCGATAGCGAACCTGATTTGCTTGTCCGTGACTTTTATTCGGCCGTGGCGATTCCCACCGGAAACTACGCTGCCGCACGCACCTTCCTTTCCTCTGAGATAGCCAATTCTTGGGACCCTACTGACACCGTTCTCGTGGTGGATTCCATCGATCTGGTGACCTCGAACATGGAGGACGGTGCCCTGGAGTATTCGGTGCGTGGCAATATCATCGGCCGTCTGGCCAACGGCGGGGCCTATGTCCCCGATAACTCGCGTCTTGAGGCGACCGTTCGGCTGCGCCAATTCAATGGGCAATGGCGCATTACGGATCTGCCTACCGGTGCCGTGATTGAGCGCACCGAATTGCGCAATCGCTATCGCCCGCAGTCGCTGTACTTTTTCGATACGACTCAACGCCTGCTTGTGGCGGATCGTCGCTGGCTTTATTCGGGAAAGGATTCGATTGCCTCGGAGCTGGTCACGCTTTTGCTGCAGGGGCCATCTTCCGATATCGCGCCAGCAACCTCCAGCCTGATCCCCAAGGACGCCACCTTCTTGGGAATCAATGATGGAGTCTATGAGTTCAGCGGCATGGCCTCGATGACTCAGGAGGAGCGCCTTAAGTTCGCCGCCCAGCTGGTGTGGACCCTCAACAACGCCGAGATCACGAACTCCGTCCGCGCCACCATCGATGGCAGCCCGCTCGTGGATGGCATGGAGGAGATGACCATTGATGATTTCGCGGAGTTTAACCCCGAGGTAGCCGCCCAATCGGTGCCCAAGCTCTATGCAGTCAACGATGGTTCGCTGCTTGAGGTTAAGGGTGAAGGCAGCGCCGAGGTGCCGGGCATGGCCGGACAGATTCATGACATTCAGTCCGCCGATATCTCCGATGAGGGGATGGTGGCCGCCGTGCGCAAGCGCTCCGAGAAGGAGTCGCAGCTAACGATGGGCGAGCTGGGCCACGAGCTCGAGAATTCGATCAAGGGCGAGACTTTGGCCCGCCCCACTTTTGAGGTGGGCGGCCAGGTGGCGTGGACCGTCGTCGACGGCAAACACGTGGTCCGCGTGACGCGTTCTCCGGCCACCGGAGAGCTGAGCACCGCCGAGGTTGACACCTCCGCGTTGGAGAACGTGGAGGGAGAGATTTCGGTCATCCGTCTGTCACTCACGGGAGCGCGCATCGCCATGATTATCGACGGCAGCGTGTACACCGGCGTGGTTGCCCGCGCGACGTCGGGAGAGCGCCGCATAGTCAACGTCCACCAAGTAGGCCCGGAGCTGACCGGTTCGGCGCTGTCGGTGGAGTGGCAGACGGACGGCTCCCTGCTCGTGGGTACCTCCGCCTCGAACTCTCCGGTGTGGCGCATCGAGCAAGATGGTTCTTCGGCAACAACACTGCCTACCGGAAACATTACCGCGCCCGTGGTGGCGGTGGCGTCCTCACCGTCGACGCACTACGTCACCGATGCGCACGCCCTGTTGCAGCTTCCTGCGGGCGGGTCCGAGCGCTCCTATTGGCGTGAGGTCGAAGGTCTGCAGGGCGTGCGCTCCTCACCCATCATCGCGCGCTAGAGTCGCGCTAGAGTGGGGCGCATGCCGAAAAACCGGGGGATAGGGGAGGCCGCCGCCGCACTTCTGGAACTGTTCCTGCCGCGCCCGTGCGCGGGGTGTGGCGGTGAGACCACCGAAGGCGGGGTGCTGTGCACGGCCTGCCAGGAACACCTTCGACAGGTGCCACGCCGCGTGGAACGCCCGCAACCCCTAGGTTTCCCGGCCTGGGCCCTTGGCCCCTATTCCGATACTCGCCGTGGGGTCATCATCGCTATGAAGGAACGCGGGCACCAGGCGGTGCGAGCTCACCTCGGTGCGGTGTTGGCTGCCGGCATCGAGTACCTGCGCGCACGCGGCGATATTCCGGAGACCGCGCTGCTCGTGCCGGCACCCACACGCGCGTCGTCGGCCCGCCAGCGCGGTGGTGATCCCGTCGCTGCGCTGTGCCAGGCGGCGTCCGCCCGGCTTCCGGGCTGGGACGTGGTCAATGCCTTGAGCACAGCCGAAGGTAGTGCGGACCAGTCGCAGCTCGGCGCGGCGGAACGCGCCGACAATATGCGCAGGGCAGTGCTCTTGCGGCCCTGTGCCCGCGAACTGGTGGGACGCAGTGTGCTGCTTGTCGACGACGTCATCACGACCGGCGCAACTCTTCGCGCCAGCGCCGCTCGCGTGTGGGCCATCGGGGGTGATGTGGCCGGCGCGATTGTGCTGGCAGATGCGTAGGGAGGGGCGTCGCCAAGCATGCGCAGAGGGGGCCACTGACAGGGTTGGTTATGACCAGTGGTAGCATGAGGGGTGTCACAGGGAAGCGGGCATCAAGCCCCTCATCACAGGGCTGTGAGCGTCCGCAGAATGTGCAGTCATTCAGTCCCCACGAGAATAGGGAGGCATTTCATGTCCCAGCAGACCAACGCTCAGGTCACCATCACCGGCCGCAACGTGGAGGTTCCGGAGCACTTCCAGGACCGCGTCACTGAAAAGTTGGCCAAGATCGAGCGTCTTGATCCGACCCTGACGTTCTTCCACGTGGAGCTGCAGCACGAGCCGAACCCGCGCCGCGAGTCCGAGGCTGAGCGCCTGCAGATCACCGCCACTGGTAAGGGCCACATCGCACGCGCCGAGGCTAAGGAAGATTCCTTCTACGCCGCGCTCGAAACCGCCCTGGGCAAGATGGAGCGCTCCCTGCGCAAGGTCAAGGTACGTCGCGAGAACGTGAAGTCCGGCCACCGCGCTCAGAAGGGTACTGGTGAGATTGCCGCTGAGCTGGTCGCCGAGGCTGAAGCAGCCAAGCCGGCCAAGGAAGAGCGCTACATCGACCCCTACGCAGAGACCGTCGAGGATGTTCGCCCGGGCCAGGTTGTGCGCTTCAAGGAGCACCCCGCCACCCCGATGTCTGTTGATGATGCACTCAGTGAGATGGAGCTGGTTGGCCACGACTTCTACCTCTTCATCAACGAAGAGAACAACAAGCCTTCCGTGGTCTACCGCCGCCACGCATTCGACTACGGTCTCATCTCCCTGACGGATGCTGATGCTTAAGGCCTAAGCCTCCAAGGGCCTTAGCGCCCTAACCCACAGGCTCCCTGCCCCGCAGCGCACGCGCGCAGCGGGGACAGGGAGCTTTCTTAAGTCTCTATTAACATCCATTAATCCCTGTCTGCTGAGCTTTGCGTGGGGAGGAGGCGGCCGCAAGAGGGGTGCCGGGCAGTGGCCGGATTCGCACTTTGGGTTGGGTGGCGAATCATTACAGAAAAGCTAGTGAGTACAATGGCGACGAGTTAACTTATTTGTCGCGACAAGAAGGATTATCTAGACGTGTTTGGACTTTCCAAGCTGCTCCGTGCCGGTGAGGGACGCACCGTCAAGCGCCTGGCTAAAATTGCAGATGATGTTATTGCCCTAGAAGATAAATTCGCGGCGCTGTCGGATGATGAGCTAAAGGCTAAGACTGACGAGTTTAAGAAGCGTCTGGCGGACGGCGAGAAGATGAATGACATTCTTCTCGAAGCATTTGCCACCGTGCGTGAGGCAGCCTGGCGCGTGCTCGACCAGAAGCACTACAAGGTGCAGATCATGGGCGGTGCAGCCCTGCACTTCGGCAACGTCGCCGAGATGCGCACCGGTGAGGGCAAGACCCTGACCTCCTTGCTGCCGGCCTACCTCAACGCGCTGGAGGGCAAGGGCGTGCACATCGTGACGGTCAACGATTACCTGGCCAAGCGTGACGCCGAGATGATGGGCCGTGTCCACCGCTGGCTAGGCCTTACCGTGGGCGTCATCCTTTCTGAGATGCGCCCTGCGGATCGCAAGGAAGCATATGCGTGCGATATTACGTACGGCACCAACAACGAGCTGGGCTTTGACTACCTCCGCGACAACATGGTCCGCTCGCTGAATGACACGGTCCAGCGCGGCCACAATTACTGCATCGTGGATGAGGTTGACTCCATCCTTATCGATGAGGCCCGTACCCCGCTCATTATTTCCGGTCCGGTTGACGGCTCCTCCCAGTTCTACGGCGTCTTCTCCCAGCTGGCGCCGAAGATGCGCGAAGGTATCCACTACGAGGTGGACCACAAGAAGCGCACCATCGGTGTGCTGGAGGAAGGCGTGGAATTCGTTGAGGATCAGCTGGGCATTGAGAACCTCTACGCCCCAGAGCATTCCCAGCTGGTGTCCTACCTCAACAACGCCCTGAAGGCCAAGGAGCTTTTCACCCGCGATAAGGACTACATCGTCCGCAACGGCGAGGTTCTCATCGTGGATAGCTTCACCGGCCGCGTGCTTGCTGGCCGTCGCTATAACGAGGGCATGCACCAGGCCATTGAGGCTAAGGAAGATGTGGAGATTAAGAACGAGAACCAGACTCTGGCCACCGTTACGCTCCAGAACTACTTCCGCCTGTACGAGAAGATTTCCGGCATGACCGGTACCGCAGAGACCGAGGCAGCCGAGCTGCACTCCATCTATGGTCTCGATGTGGTGCCGATTCCGACCAACAAGCCGAACCAACGTATCGATCACTCCGACCGTATCTACAAGACCCAAGAGGCGAAGTTCGCCGCGGTGGTTGATGACATTGAGGAACACGTCGCCGCAGGTCAGCCGGTGCTGGTGGGTACAACCTCTGTGGAGCGCTCCGAATACCTCTCCCAGTTGCTGAGCAAGCGCGGAATCAAGCACTCGGTGCTTAACGCCAAGCACCACGAGGAAGAGGGCCAGATTGTCGCCCGTGCCGGCCGCCCCGGCACCGTTACCGTAGCCACCAACATGGCCGGCCGTGGTACCGATATCGTGCTCGGCGGTAACCCCGAGGTCATCCTGGATGAAAAGCTGCGCGATCGCGGCCTCGATCCCTTCGAAGATGAAGAGAAGTACCAAGAGGCCTGGGACGCCGAAATCGATCGCGAAAAGGAACACTCCAAGAAGCTGGGTGACCAGGTCCGCGAGGCCGGCGGCCTGTACGTGCTGGGTACCGAGCGCCACGAGTCGCGTCGTATTGATAACCAGCTGCGCGGCCGTACCGGACGCCAGGGTGACCCGGGCGAGACCCGCTTCTACCTGTCCATGCGTGATGAGCTCATGGTGCGCTTCGTGGGCCAGTCCATGGAGAACATGATGAACCGCCTCAACGTGCCGGATGACGTGCCAATTGAGGCCAAGATGGTGTCCAACTCTATTAAGGGCGCACAGGCGCAGGTTGAGAACCAGAACTTTGAGATGCGTAAGAACGTGCTCAAGTACGACGAGGTGCTGAACGAACAGCGCAAGGTGGTTTACGCTACCCGCCACGACATCCTTGAGGCCAGCGACATCAAGGACAACATCCGTGAGATGATCGACGACACCGTGTCTGCCTACGTGGCGGGTGCTACGGCCACCGGCTATGTGGAGGACTGGAACCTCGACGAGCTGTGGAATGCCTTGGAGTCCCTGTATGGGCCGACCAAGACGCATGAGGAGCTTGTCGACGGTACCGAGTACGGCTCCGCCGGCGAAATCTCCGCCGAGCAGCTGCGCGATGCACTGGTGGCTGATGCCAACTCCGAGTACGACAAACTTGAAGAGTCCGTCAGCGCCATCGGCGGCGAGAGCCAGATGCGCAATGCAGAACGCATGATCATCTTGCCGATCATTGATCAGAAGTGGCGTGAGCACCTCTATGAGATGGACTACCTCAAGGAGGGCATTGGACTGCGTGCAATGGCACAACGTGATCCTCTGGTGGAATACCAGAAGGAGGGCGGCGACATGTTCAACGCCATGAACGAAGCTGTGAAGGAAGAAACTGTGCGCCAGTTGTTTATGTTGCGTAAACAGTTCAAGGCTCAGGAAGAGGCGAACGCCGCGGACGAGGCGGAAGCCTAGTAAATGCCAACACCACAGCGTTATTGAGCGCTGAGGTGCAGCGAGGCGCCGTGTGGGAAGTGCTCCCCGCGGCGTCTTTTTTATTGGAGGCACTTAGGTATATACTGGCAAATTAGTAATTATTATTCTTCGGAGGTTGAGTGAGTATGCGCCGCTTGTCTGTGCGAGTAGGTCTATCCGTGTTCGCATCTGCCACCCTGCTGGGTGGCGGCGCGGCTGCATCTGCTGTGGAGCTTGCTCCCGAAGAACAGTGCCAGCTCTCTTCCGTTTTGAGCTCGCATGGAGATGAATCCGCCAAAGACACGGTACTCAGCTCCCAGGACATTGTTCCCACCGAGTGTGGCGCAGTGGCCACGCCGGAAAGTGCGGAAGAAACCACCAAGAAATCACCGGTAGTGGGGGCCACGATGTTCGGCGGTATCAGTTTGGCTTTGGTGAGTGCTTCCGCTGCATTCGCGGGCATCGACTGGACGCCAATCTTGATCAAGCTGGGGTCGCTTTTCTAAACTTCCGGCTCCCCGTTGCCGTGGGGATGTATGCCGACTGAAAGCAACCGGAAGGAACTCAGGTGCCGTCCAACGGCGGCGCCGGTAAAGGCGCGTCGCGTCGATCCCATGAGCACCGAGCCGAAGAACTCGCCATTCGAGCGCGCATGCAAGCTACGCAGCGCCATCCCTCCGCGCCACTCCGAGGACGCCTGGGCCTTCCGCCAAGCGCGGACATGGTTTGCAATTTCCGGTGCAAAACGTGGGTTGTTGAGGTGGCTTAAAGGCCGCAGCGCGGCGGCAACTTCTAGAACTATGACTACAAGCCCGTGGATCTCTTTCCGCGTAGCGAGGTCACCCGCAGTAGGTTGACGCTCGTAACGGATACGCTGTGGGGCAACATACAGCTGCAAATGGCTCATCCCAGGGATGGGGGTGTACATGGGGATCGCGTCCTCTTCCGCGATAAGCGGGGCGGAGGAGTGCGCGAAGGCTAGGTTCGGGGCGGGCGCGGTGAAGGAAGGTGGACGCACGTTCATTGTGCCACGGTAGGCCTATATGCGGCCAGAGCACTGCAGTGCATAAGCCGGTGAGAGCGGGCGGGCGGTATGTTCGCTATACTTTCGGACGATAAACACAGTTCAATGCGAAGGGTAGATAATATGCGTGGACTCATCGTCGATTTTGTAGGCGTTCTTGACGGCACCGAAGAAGACGTCAAGCGCTGGCGGGATCTGTTCGCCGCCGCGAAATCAAACGGAGTTGCCACCGCAATCCTTTCCAACGATCCGGGCGGCCCGGGCGCTGAGCACATTCGTGAGTGGGAATACCGCGGCATCGTTGATGCCGTTGTGCTTTCTGGTGAGGTCGGCGCTGAGAAGCCGGAGCGCGCTGCTTTCCAAGCCGCAGCGGATGCCATTGATCTGCCGATTAATGACTGTGTCATGGTGGATGACTCCATCGTTAACGTACGTGCGGCGGTGGAAAACGGCATGGTCGGCATGCTCTACACCGTCTTCGACCGCACGAGCGTAGAGGTTCAGGCAGTCTTCGACATTGAAGGTGAGTTCTAAGTGTCGAAGGATGTGCGCGTCTTCCTGCCGGCAACCTTTTCCATGCTGGCTGAGCTCGAGGAAACCGGCCAGCTTACTGCCCGCAGCGGCTGGGGTTTTGCGCTAACCCCCGCGTTGCGCGAGTTCTACACCGAGGGTGACGAGGAAGAGATCGAATACTCCGCTTTCCTCGAAGCATCTATGGCTTCGCTGAGGCTCTTGGCTATCGGTGATGAGGAGAAGTTTCCGCACCGCCGAGTCGTCATTTCCGTCGACGTGGACGAGTCCGTGGTGACCCCGAAGCCGGACATGGGGGAACCGGTCGTGGCGCTGGATCCCGCGACCATCACGAAGGACAATCTTCAGGCCATCCACGTGGACATCGAAGAGTCCGAAGCCACTACTGCCAAGGCTATCGACGCCATCGATAACGCCGACCTTGGTGACGAAGATGCTGAGCTCGCCGTCGGTGATGCCCTGGATAATTTCATGGCCTTCTATGACCCGACTGAACTGCCTATCCTCGTGGAGCTTCTCTAAGTATTTTCTGGGCTTTCATCGCCGTGGGTTCATGCATGGTGCTAATCTGAGCCTTTATTGTCGTCGCCAGAAAAGGAGCACCACCATGAAGGCAACTCGCTTAGCTAGCCTTGTCACCGCTGCGGCCCTGAGCACCGCATCTCTCGTCTCAGTGCCAGCTGCCGGAGCTGAGGAAGCAGTAGCGCCAACAGTGCAGACTAACCAGACCGCGCAGGGGAGCTCTCTTCAAGGAACTGCTAACAACAAACCGGACCCCAGCAATCCGGACCCCGACATGGCCGTGATGCCTAAGACTCCGTGGCTGCGAATTCTTGAGGGCTCTTCGCAGGGGCCGACAGGCGTTATTATCGCCATCCTTTTCGGCATCGTGAGCATCGGTCTGGCCGCGTACAAGGAGTTCGGTGATTACCTGCCCAAGCTGGGCTAAATGCTGATAGCCTGCAGGGGTAATAGTCAGCCTGATCGAAAGGTCCCCTCAGCATGTCTTCCTCTCGTCTTCGCCGGGTAGTTGCCGTCTCTACCGTGTCTGTTGCTGTCCTAGCCAGCGGTGTCGTTGCCCCCACGGCCGGAGCCGTGACCACTTCCATCAAGGATGAAAAGTGCACCATTACCTTGAGCGAGGAGGAGGCGAGCGATCTTAAGAATGCGGAGTCGAAGGACAACGATGTCGATAGCAGCCTGCTGAAGGATGGCCTTAAGATTCTTCCCAAGGACGCCGAAAAGCGTGCACGTGACGTGGAGAATCAGTCGGAAGAGCTCTACCGTGCCCTAGCTGGCTATGAGGTAGATGCTGAACTCGGTGGTGAGGAATCCGCCAAGCGCGCCAAGAACAACATTGCGGTGGCGGAGACCTTCCGCAAGATTGCACCCGACTACGTTAAAGCTCTCAACGCCTGTGCGAAGAAAGAAGAGCTCAATAAGGAACAAGAAGGCGGTGGCAACACCTCCTCCAACATTGACACGGGCGGCGCTGTCATCCTCGGGGTTTCCGGTGGCTTGGCCGTGATCCTCATGGCTCTTCGCGCGGCAGGCCCCTACCTGAAGACCGTCCTGCCGCCGCAGCTGACGGCAATGCTCCCGATCTAAAGCCTCGGTGCCTAAAGAACGCGCAAGCCCCTTCCTTTAGGAAGCTTCGGGCTTAAGGCCCTTTGGGCCTTAAGCCCAGTCAACATTGGTGCGCAGGGACGCCAGCAGGGTGCGCACTGCATCGCGACGGCGCGCAGAAGCCGTGCCCTCTTCGATGCTTAGGTCGAGCCCGCATTCGGGGTCCGCAGGTGGCCCAGCATGCGTGCAGCCACGCGGGCAGTCCTCGATGGCTTCGGCAAGATCGTCGAAGACCTCGATGACGTTCTCCGCGTCAATGTGGGCTAAGCCGAAGGAGCGGATGCCGGGGGTATCAATGATCCAGCCGCCGTGTGGCGTGCTTCCTTCAGCGGGCAAACGCAACGCCACCGACTGCGTCGACGTGTGCCTTCCCTTACCCACGGCGGAAACCTCGCCGGTCTCCCGGTTGGCATCGGGGACAAGCCGGTTCACCAGGGTGGACTTTCCCACGCCCGAGTGGCCGATGAGAGCGGTGACGTGGCCGTCGATGGCCGCACAGACGTGCTCCAGCCCGTCGTCGACGCCAGCCTCCACCACGGTGACATCCAGATCCGCAAACTCCTGTGCAAACGGGGTGGGATCAGTGAGGTCTGTCTTCGTCAGACACAGCACCGGCTGGATATTTCCGGCAAAGGCAGCGATCAAAGCACGCTCCACGAACCCGGAGCGCGGCGGCGGATCGGCCACGGCGCTCACGATGAGTAGGCGGTCGGCGTTTGCTACCACGATGCGCTCATAAGGGTCGGTGTCATCTGCGGTGCGCCGGAGGACGGAGCGGCGCTCCTCGAGCTTCACGATGCGTGCGAGGGTGTCTTTCTTACCCGAGGTATCGCCTACGACGCCGACCCGATCACCAACCTCGACCGGAGTGCGGCCCATCTCGCGGGCGCGCATAGCGGTAACCACGGGGCCGTCGTTATCAAGCGCGACACCCCAGCGCCCGCGGTCTTTGGTGATGACCATGCCAAACTTGGCATCCTTGTGCTTCGGGCGGTCCTTCGTGCGCGGTCGCGACCCCTTTCCGGGCCGGATGCGGACGTCGGATTCGTCGTAGCTACTTGCGCGCCTAGCCACGGATCATGGCCTCCCACATATCAGCAAAGCCAGGCAGAGTCTTGGACGTGGTATCAATATCCTCGACCTGGACGCCGTCAACGGCCAATCCGATAATGGCTCCGGCTGTCGCCATGCGGTGATCCGCGTAGGAATGCCATACCCCGCCGTGGAGTGGGGCAGGGGTGATGCGGAGGCCGTCGTCAAGCTCGGTGACGTTGCCACCAAGGGCGTTGATCTCCGCAGCGAGAGCCGCCAGGCGGTCCGTCTCGTGGCCACGCAGGTGTGCGATGCCAGTCAGCGTCGATGGCGTTGAGGCCAGAGCACACAGCGCAGCCACGGTGGGGGTGAGCTCACCGATATCGCCCATGTCGAGGTCGATGCCGCGCAGGCTGCGCGGGCCTTCCTGCGGGCCGGTCACCTTTAAGTAAGACGCCTCGCCGGGAGCCTGGGGGACATACTCGACCTTCGCGCCCATCTGCTCCAGGATGCCTCGGAAGGCGTCACCCGGCTGGTGGGTTTCCTCCGGCCAGTTCGGAATGCTCACGCTGCCGCCAGAGACGGCGGCAGCGGCAAGGAACGGAGTGGCATTGGAAAGATCCGGTTCAATGCGCCACTCACGGCCCTCAATCTCACCATGGTGCACGTCCCAGGTGTCCTTGCCCACCTCGACGCGGACACCGGCTTCGCGCAGCATACTGACGGTCATCAAGATGTGTGGCTGGGAGGGCACTGTGCCGCCTTCGTGGCGCACGCTTAGTCCCTTGCGGTAGCGTGCTCCGGCCAGGAGCAGACCGGAGACGAACTGGGAGGAGGCGGAGGCATCGATGGTGACCTCGCCGCCCTCCGGAACGCCGTGGAGGGTGATGGTCAGCGGCAGGCTGTCGCCCACAATGTCCACGCCCAGCTCACGCAGAGCCGCGGTCATCGTGGACATAGGGCGCTTGCGGGCATATGGGTCACCGTTGATGACAACGGGGCCATCCGCTAGCGCTGCCACCGGTGGTAAAAAGCGCATAATTGTGCCGGCCAGGCCGCAATCTACCTTCGCTCCATGCAGCTTTCCGGGAGTCACATGAAGATGCGGGCCTTGTTCGGAGATACCCACGCCCATGGCCTGCAAGGCCTCCTTCATCAGGTTGGTATCGCGGGAGACCAGCGGGTTATAGACGATAGACGGGGAGTCAGCCAGCGCAGCAAGGATGAGGGCGCGGTTGGTCATCGATTTTGACCCGGGGAGGTTTTGCGTCCAGGACAAGGGCCCAGACGGTTGGGGTGCGCTCCAGAAATCAGACATGTAGTCCATAATAAAGGGCATGTGCGGAAGATTTGTTCTGTTCACCGAGTCCCTACTGGAGGAAGTAGGCGCGTGGGGGTCCATCACGGAGGTCCACGCGCCGGAAGGCTTGCCACCGGCGCGGTATAACATCGCCCCAACCCAGCCCATCGCCATCGTCCGAACCGAGGAGCATACCGCTCGCGTGGAGCCCGCACGCTGGGGGCTGATTCCGCACTGGAAAAAAGATCTGGACGGCCCGCCGCTATTCAACGCACGCGCGGAGACCGTGGCGGAGAAGCCCTCCTTCCGCGATGCCTTCAAGGCACAGCGCTGCGTCATCCCGCTGGACGGCTATTACGAGTGGAAGGCCGGGGAGGACAAGAAATCCAAGAAGCAGCCCTATTACGTCACCGGCCCTAATGGCCTGCTGTGGGCAGCAGGGCTGTGGGCCACGGGTATGGATAGGCTGTCGGCCACGATGGTGACTACGGATGCCACGGAGGAGATGGCATGGCTGCACCACCGTCTGCCCAAGTTTTTGACCACGGAGGAAATCGCGCCCTGGCTGGCGGGGGAGGCGCTTCTGGAGCCGAGCACCGTGCGGGGCTTTCAGGCACGCCCCGCGGACCCGGCGGTGGGTAATGTGCGCAACGACTACGCAGAGCTTATCGACGAACCACCGTCAACCACCCTGTTCTAGCTACTCAGTCCTAGCGTGTGAGTGTTAGGCGACCGGCTAACGCCGGTGGAATCTGCCAGACATGTGGTTGGATACTGGCATGGATAGAAGGCATATTGTCGACCGATTGTCGGATGCTCGCATGCAACCGTTTTTGGATGAGTGTGGCGGGAACTGTAAGCGCGCGCTGGCGTTATATGGATGGCATGCAGAGTTATCGTCTGCTGTTAAAGATGTTTTGGCGTTAACAGAAATCTTTCTGAGAAACGCAATTGACAAGGAATTGCTTGCTTGGAACGCCCGTAATAATGGTCCTCAAAGCTGGCTACTTGATCCGCCTCCTCGCCCCTTGCGTTCGATTGTCGGCTCCCAGAGGGAAACGGCGATTAGGCGTGCACAAGCAGCGGTAGATTGCCGTCCTTCATCTCATCCTCGTCACGGTTGTGCTATCACTCATGATGATGTGCTTTCCCATACGACTTTCGGTCTTTGGCGTACGCTACTACCGAATCATCACCCTAACGCTAATCACGCTGCACCCGAGAATGTAGGACGACAAGTTTTATGGAATCAGGCTATTAAGTCTGCGTTCCCTAATGTGACCGACCCCGACGGATCGATTACGTATTGGAACGTATCGCACTGTAACGATTTGCGTAATAAAGTCGCTCACATGGACAGTCTTCTGAATGTGAACGTGATTGTCGAATCGCGGAGAGCGTTTGAATTGATTGATTCGATGGATCACCAAATTGCAACGTGGGTGTCGTCCCGAAGCCAGGTATCAAAGGTATTTAATAAGCGTCCTGGTCAATAAAAAAGAGCCATCTGGCGCATACGTCCAGAAGACCCTTTTTAGTCATAGCAAGGGACCATGTCCTTACTTTCTGACTCTGACTATAGGTGGCACGTCCCCGTGATGTCAAGATTTTTGACTAGTACGGCTATTTCACTGCCGTAAACGTCCAAAAAGCCACTAGACATCACAGTTCTAGCGCGTGAGGTTTAGGCGGCGAGCACGTCAGCGAAGGAAAGGTCGAGCACACGAGGGAGATCCTCCGGGTTCATCTCGATGTCGAGGCCACGTCTGCCGCCGGAGAAAAAGATGGTGTCGAAAAGCAGCGCCGTTTCATCAACCACTGTCGGGAGGATGTGCTTGTGTCCCAGCGGGGAGATGCCGCCGGGGATGTAGCCGGAGGATTTGGAGGCGTCGGCAGGCGCGGCCATCGTGGCCTTAGAAGCGCCGAAGGCAGCGGCGGCCTTCTTTAGGCTGAGCTGGTTGGTAACCGGAAGGACGCACACGGCGAGCTGGCGCTTGGGGCCTTTGCCGGCGCTCAGATCAATGACGAGGGTTTTGAAGATGCGCTCAGGCTCGACATCGAGCGCCGCCGCGGCTGCGTCGCCGAAGTGCTCGCGGCCACCGTCGAAGGTGGAGACACTGTGGTCGATTCCTGCCTCTTCGAGGATTTTGAGAGCGGGGGTAGCGGCGTGCGGGGTCTTCTTGGCCATAGAATCCACCCTAGTCCGGAGCGCTAGGATGGTGAGCATGGCCACCGAAACGACGAGCGAGACGCTTCAGAAACAGCGATTGTTTGAGGAGCAAGCCTTGCCCTTGCTGGATCAACTGTATGGCGGAGCGATGCGCCTAACGCGCAACCCCCAGGATGCAGAGGATCTCATCCAGGAGACCTACCTCAAGGCCTATAGCAATTTTGATTCCTTCAAACAGGGGACGAATCTCAAGGCCTGGCTGTATCGCATCATGACGAATACCTACATCAACTCCTACCGGAAGGCCAAGCGCCGTCCGCTGGAATCCTCAGCGGATGAGCTGAGCGACTTTCAGCTGTATACCACGGCCGGGCATGACTCCACGGGCTTGGAATCGGCGGAGGTCGAGGCCCTCAAGCAGATGCCGGACTCGGAGATTTCCGAGGCCATGAATGACCTACCGGAGGACTACCGCATGGTGGTGTACTACGCGGATGTAGTGGGCCTGGCCTATAAGGAAATCGCGGATGTGATGGGTACACCGTTGGGAACGGTGATGAGCCGCCTCCACCGCGGAAGAAAACTGCTTCGCGCGGCGTTGAAGGACGTAGCACGAGAAAAAGGCATTGGTCGCAACCACCCAGAGATGGAGGAGAAGTAATGGAACGCGCAACAGGACGCAATTGCGGTGCGTGTAACTCTCCGGAGGTTGAAGCGCTCTTTAGGGAACTGTTCGATGAATCGACGAGCTACGCGCGGGCTATGGCAATCCGCGAGCATCTTGCGCAGTGCGATGCCTGCCAGCAACGCCTTGAGAGCGAGGAAGTAGTTCGAGCACTCGTACGCAAGTGCTGTGGGGGACAGGCCGCGCCGCAGTCGCTGCGCCAGCGCATTAGCGTGCAGATTACGAGGACTGAAATTACCTGGGGATAAGCAAAGGGCTCGTTCCCGCCCACGGTGGTGGGGTGAGGAACGAGCCCTGAATGCTGACGTTATGCGTTAGGACGCTTGCCGCGGTTAGCGGACTTCTTGCGGCGATCCTTGCGCTTACGGCCACGCTTGCTCATCGCGTACTCCTTCTGTTAAGGGTAAATGAACTTATTCAACTGTAGCGGCAGGGTATGCCTGGGGGTTAATCGGGGGTGTGTCTGTTTAGGCAGATACACGGGCACGGCCGCGGCTGCGGTTGCGGCGCTTGATAGCGCGGCGCTCCTCCTCAGAAAGGCCGCCCCACACGCCGGCATCCTGGCCGGACTCGAGGGCCCACCTGAGGCAGGAAGAGGCAACTGGGCAGCGGTTGCAGACCAGCTTGGCCTTAGCGATCTGGGTGAGTGCGGGGCCGGAGTTACCGACAGGGAAGAAGAGCTCCGGGTCCTCGTCGCGGCAAACGGCTTCGTGGCGCCAATCCATGATTGAAATCTCCTAACAAATTTTTGACAGCAGTGGGCGAAGTAGGCGCACCAAGGGCAGTCCACGGTGGTGAACTGAACTGAGTGCTACTGGGTGTAAGTGGACTGGTCTGCGGTCAGTGGGGCCCTGTCTCGAGTTAGGGCCAGCGTCGACGCCGCCGTGGTTCACTTTCTGTTAACTCGAAGGATTCTCCGAGTTAAGAACTGATTTAACAGCTCGTTGTTTTTGCTACCTGAGAATAATGACACGTTTACTCAAAGTCCGCTAGGGGTAAAGGGCGAAAAGTGTCCAACGTCACTAAATAAATTCTTCCAATTTGCACTTTTCTAATGGGTGGGCGGCTGTAAGAAGCCTGTCAGTAGTTCCCCTACCTGCGGCGACGGGGAGATTGGGGTGAGTGTGGTGACCTGGATCGCGTCAAATCCATCAACCTCCTCGCTGCCCCCGAAAACACAGCAGGAGGAAAGTCGAAGCTGAGTACAGGACGTGCGAGTACTGCGGCAATTGAATTGGGCAATTGAATTGGCAGTGGGTGAAGCTTTGGCGTGGAGACTGCCTAAACCATGGGGCAGGGAAGTAGACTAAACGCCCGTGAATAAGAAGAAGAACCAGCCCTCAACGACACCTGACCGAGCTGCCGAAAACCGTGCACCGCGTACGGTGATGGCGGCTGCCGGCATCGCCGTGGTCCAATCCATCGCGGTTATCATTTTCGGCATCTTCCTCATAGTCCGTGAGGTTGCTGGCGCTGAGAACGGCTCCATGGTGTCTGATTCCGGCGCATCGAGCTTCGTGGGCCTGGGCACTGCCATCTTCATCTTTATCGTGTTTGGCTTTGTCATCGTCGGCTCGTGGGCCTTCGTCAAAGGCAAACGCTGGGGCCGCGGAGCCATCGTGCTGGTGGAATTCATCCTGGGCGCCATGGCTTTTCAGATGTTTAGCGGCGGCTCAGCGCTGCTAGGCATCGTGACCTTGGCAAGCGCCGGGCTCGTCCTATACCTGCTTATGGCGCGGCCCGAGACGGCGCAGTGGGCTGAAAGCCACTTTTAGTAGGGCACGCCTAGGCGGCGGTGAGCGCCACAGCGGTGTCGCCGCGCTGCTCAACGATGACCGTGCCCGCTAGCGTTAGCGAAATCGGGCCGGAATAGCCGTCACGGTCAACGGGGATGGTCTTCTCGGTTTTCCCGGTAGACCAGTTCACCACGTCGATCCCCTCCTCAGTGGGGACGAGTAGGCGTTCGTCGACTGCGACGCCGGTTCCCACCGCTTGCTCGAGAATGTGATCCACCTTGAGCTCGGTAGGGGTAAAGAGATAGAGACGCTCGCCGTCGAACCACGACA
Organism: Corynebacterium sp. HMSC072A02; assembly: GCF_001810085.1. NCBI lineage: Bacteria > Bacillati > Actinomycetota > Actinomycetes > Mycobacteriales > Corynebacteriaceae > Corynebacterium > Corynebacterium sp. HMSC072A02. The sequence continues at coordinate 159,187 of NZ_KV799873.1, forward strand.
TGTGGTGCGGCAGGTCCGCAATCGCGGGCGCAAAGGGGGACGCGGCGTTGGTGATGGACTTCGAAGGCTCAACGTCCGTGGAAGACAGTGTTTCACCTTCAAAGCTATAAGAAACGATGCGCGGTGAATCGCCAGGGAGGAAGACTGCGGCCGCCTCCTGGCCGTAGGCGATGAGGCGCGCACCAGGGTCCTCAATTTCGATGTCCTTTGTAATTTCCGGAGAACGGGAATCCTCAGGGGTGGTATTTTGAATGCGCAGCCAGGTGGAGTCCGGGGAATCTGGGCAGGTTTCGGTGACACCCAGTGTTTCGGTGCGGGTCAGCGCTGAGGTGATGGCGCAGTCCTCGTGGGGCTGGAGGTTTGGCTCCTGTTTGGCGTCGACATCACCGTACTCAACCGAGCGCACGAGATCCGAGCGCCAGAGTTCTACGCGCTCTGCGGAAACGGTGCCCACGCGGTCATTCGACATGATGGGGACCACCTCCTCGGAATTGCGGGCGCTGCGGGTATCGGAGTATTGGCCGGTGGCGGCATCGATCGCCACTACATCGCCGCAACCATTGCCTGCGTCATAGGAAGCCACAATTTTGTTCCACGCTGTGGTGAGCGAACACAGGTCGGCATCGCGGCGTTGATAGGTCCACACTTCGTCGCCGGAGGCGTTCGAGGCGCTGAGCATATCGCCGTCATGGGTGATTAACAGGCCGTTTGAGGACACCGCGCGAGCCTGTCCCGGCACGAGAGTATTGGGAAGGCTGAAGGCTTCGGTGAGGGAGCTCGGGATGGCATCGAGAAGCGCCGGTTCATCGCCGGACGCGGCGTCCACCGCCGGGGTGAGCTCCGCCTTATGAATGGGTGCGGTGATGACCGCGCCGCCGATGGCGATGGCGCAGACCGCACTGATGGCGCCCACGGCAATCCAGTCCGCCTTCGTGGAGCGCAGAATGGGAGCCTTCTTCGACGAGTCGACCTTTGCCCGGGCCTTATCCAGCTGGGCTTCCTGGGTGTGCTCGGTGCTCATCGATGCCCTCCTTGACGGGGATTGCGTTTGCGGGAACGGGTGCGGCGAGAGGCGCGGGCGGAAGCCGCCGAGGAACGCGAGGAGCCGCCACGCGGCGATTCCCCGCGCGAGCCCGAACGCTTCGCTGCGCCCAGCACCTTGGTGGGCGGACCAACGGTGTCAGAAACGCCCTCGGGAATATCGAGCGCTTGCGCAAGCTCAGGAGAGGTGCTGAACCACTGTGGCGGCTCGGGCTGGTCCAGAGAAAGCTCATCGTTGATAACCTGCCATTTGCTCAGCTCATCGTAGCCAACGAGCGTTACCGCCGTGCCGGTGTGGCCAGCGCGGCCGGTGCGGCCAATGCGGTGGACAAAGGTCATGGGGTCATCCGGCACCTGATAGTTGATGACATGGGTGACATCATCGACGTCGATGCCGCGAGCAGCAACATCCGTGGCCACCAGAATCTCCACGGTGCCTTCGCGGAAAGCCGAGAGCGAGCGCTCGCGAGCCTTTTGATCCAAATCGCCGTGGACCGCGCCCACGCTAAAGCCGCGCTGCGCCAGCTCGTCTGCGACGGCGGCTGCCGAGCGCTTGGTGCGCGTGAAAATGATGGTGCGCCCGCGGCCTTCTGCCTGCAGGATCTTTCCCAAGACCGCGATCTTGTCCATGCGGTGTGCCTGGAAGGTGACCTTGCGCGTGGAGGAGTGGGTCTGTTGGGCATCGCCGGACTCGGCGCGAATGTGGACCGGCTTGGTGAGGAAGGTGCGGGCCAGCGTCACGATGGGCCCGGGCATGGTGGCGGAAAAGAGCATGGTCTGGTGCGGGTTGCCGTGCAGGAGGGAGAGAATCTTCTCAATATCCGGCAGGAAGCCCAAGTCCAGCATCTCATCGGCCTCATCCAGAACCAGAACGCTGACCTGCTCGAAGGACAGGTGCTTCTTCTGGCAGAGATCGAGCAGGCGGCCCGGAGTGCCCACGACGACGTCCGCGCCCCTCTTGATTTGTGTGATTTGCTCTTCATAGGGGCGCCCGCCGCACAGGGTGACGATGCTGAGCGGAAGATTGGCGGCAGCAACCTTGAGGTCCCCGCTGACCTGGATGGCCAGCTCACGGGTCGGCGCGATGACCAGCGCGCGGGGAGTGCCGTCGAGCTCCGGGATGTCGGCGTCATCGAAAACGCGATCCAGCAACGGCACACCGAAACCATAGGTTTTGCCCATGCCGGTGCGCGCTTGGCCAATGAGGTCGTGGCCATTCAGGGCGATGGGCAGGGTGAGCTCTTGGATGGCGAAGGTGTGCGTAATCCCGTTCTCAGCGAGGGCATCACAGATCTCTACGGCGACGCCGAGCTCGGCAAAGGTAGGGGATTCACGGGAATCGCGGGATGATTTCGGGGCAAGCACACCTTGATAGTAGAGGACGTGGCTATAGTGGGGCCATTAGAGCGCCGGGGGCGCAGGCCTCACGGCACAGACTAAAGAACACGATTTAAGGGAGTAGACACCACATGGACATCAAGTTTGGCTTCGCCGATACCGCCCGCGAACTGGTCATTCACGCGGATGGTGAGCGAGAAGAGCTGACCCAGACCATCAACAACGCCTTGGGGGAGAACTCCACTCTCGAATTGAAGGACACCAAGGGCCGCACCTATATCGTGCGGACCGAGCGTGTGGTCTACGTGGAAATCGGCACCGTGCGCGCCCACACCGTTGGATTCGCAGGCTAAGTACGCGCTCGCTGCCTCAGCGGGTAGCCTAAATGGCCATGGATAATCCCGCGGAACTTAAGCAGCGCCCACAGTTCGTCTCGGCGGTGGAGCGTTTCGCTCGCGAGTACGGCTGGTGGCGAGTGGTGGCGATCCCCGTCATGGTCGTCATCACGGTGTGGGTGCTGGTTGATGTTTTTCGTTCCCCAGCCCAGGATGCGGAGGTGTCGGCGGCAGGGGAGACGTCGGCAAGCACTGCGGCTGCTGACGCACCCTCCCCCAAGGGGCCTGATCCCGCCAATGCCAGTGCAGTTGCCGCGGCCAAGGATGGCTTGCCCGCCGGCGGTGACTTTACCGAGCAGGGGGATGAAACCTACCGCGATGCAGGGCCGTCCTCCATGCATGCGGGCAAGGGCGGGAAGCAAACCATCCGCTTTTCCGTCGAGATTGAAAATGGCATCGACACCTCCGCATATGGTGGTGACAGTGCTGTCGTAGCGCTGGTCGACGCCACCCTGGCCGATCCCCGCGGGTGGACCGCCAACGGCGACTTTGAGTTCATCCACGTCAAGGCTGATGACAATCCCGATACGCACATCCGCCTCACCTCGCTGGGGACTACGGCGAAGTTGTGCGGCGCGCAGTTGGAATCAGAAACCTCGTGCCATACCACCATTACCGGGGAGTCCACGGTGAACCTCAACGAATCGCGCTGGGTGCGCGGTGCGGCGCCGTTTGAGGGGGACTTGGGCAACTACCGCCAGTACCTGATCAACCATGAATTTGGCCATGCCATTGGTTTTGCGTCCCACCAGCCCTGTGGCGGGGACGGTAAACTCGCGCCGGTCATGATGCAGCAAACGCTGAGCTTGAACAACGCCAAGCTTTTTGAGAAGGAACCCAACGAGGTTTATCCGGACGAGGACGTTACGTGCGAGCCGAACCCGTGGCCCTACCCGAACCCGGCTAATTCTGATCACGCTAAGCCCGAGTAGGTCGCCCCAAACCTAAGGATTATTTTCCCATGCCATTGCCACCTGAGCCCGTTCTTGCCGCTTTCAACGCCGAATTTCACCCGCGCCGAACACAGGGTGAGCTTGTGGGCCCTGCGTGGGATAACGGGATCCGCGTGGGCGATATTGTCTTCGCCGAGGCTCGGCCGTGGACTGGCTGGTCCGCCAAGGTGCGCGAGAAGCTCAGTCTGCCGGGAGCGCGCATTGCCCGCCCGGTGCTGACGGCGGATGGGCGCTACACGGCTGCCGGGTGGAAGGCCACGCAGTTCGTGGAGGGGCAGTTGCGCGGGCGCATTGATGAGACTGCCCAGTTGGCGCTGCGGCTCGATGAGGCCCTAGCGCTGGCGCCATTGCCCACGCTGGATAGGCGCGAAGATGTTTTTGCGCGGGCGGAGAGGGCTGCCTGGGAGGAGAGCGGTGAGGCCTATTCCGATACTGAGCTTGCAGGGCTTCCGCTGGTCACCGCGCACGTGGATGTCCTGGGGACCACGGTGTTCTCCGGGGCTAACCCGCCGGCGCTGACTGATATTGTGCCTTCCGCGGCCCCGCGCCCGGCGGGCTGGTCCGCCGCGGTGGTCATGGTGGATGGCCTCATTGCGGGGGCGGTGGACGATGAGATTTGTGCTCGCTTTGCGTCAGTGCCCGGTATACAGCAGTTGCTCTTGCGTGCTGTGGCATACCGCCGTTACGTCAATATCCTGCACCCGCGGTCAAAGGCGACCGTGCGTTCGAACATCGAAAGGGTAGAAGCGGCCCTCGTGTCCGCAACATCTGACAGACTGTAGGGCGTGAAGTACAGCAGCGAATCCCCCACACGTACCGGCGTCACGCTTCCCCCCTCGCCGGATGTCCGCCTTATTCCCCGAAGACGTCGTGCTGCCTCGCGCACGTGGGACGTGCCATTGCCGCAACAGGGCACGTGGAGAGTCCTGGGAGCGGCGGGATCGGGAGTATCGAGCCTGCTTATCGACGTTGTCTTGGCACAACTGAACGCCGGCGCCGATGCCTCCGGCATCCTTGTCGTTGCCCCGTCCAAGGAATCCGGCTCGTTGCTGCGCCGCGAGTTAGCTGAAAACCTCGATGACTACGCCGCGCAGACCTCGATGGTGCGCTCGGTACACTCGCTGGCTTTTGCGCTCCTGCGCCAAGGCAGCGAGGAAGAGCTGCGCCTCATTACCGGTGCTGAGCAGGATGCGGTGATCCGTGAATTGCTCCAGGGGCATGCTGCCGATGGCAGGGGCGCGTGGCCGGAGGAGATGCGCCCAGCCCTTGAGTACGTGGGGTTTGCGCGCCAACTGCGTGACCTGTTGCTGCGCTCCATCGAACGCGGCCTGGGGCCTTCAGATTTGGAGGAGCTGGGACAGCGCTACTCCCGGCCCATGTGGGCGGCAGCGGGCGAGTTCCTGCGCGAATATGAGCGCACCCAGGCGCTGGCGGGTTCGCATTCCTACTCCGCTGCGGAGCTGGTTAGCCAGGTTCTTCTGCGCCCGGAGCTGCTGCGTGAGCATCCATGGCACACCATCGTGGTTGATGATGCCCAGCTGCTGGACCCGACCTCAGGGCAATTGATTGCTGAGCTGGCGAAGACCGCTCGACTCACAGTGATTGGTGGTGACCCCGACCAAGCGGTCTTTGCCTTCCGCGGTGCCAACTCGGAATTCCTCACCACTTGGGAGGCAGAGAACGAGCTGCGTCTGAGCTCTACGCACCGCACGCCTTCCCCGGCGTGCGTCAGCGTTGTGGATTCCCGCGGTACTTTGCGTGATGTTGTGGCTAATACGGTTCGCCGCCGCCACCTCGAAGACGGGGTGCAATGGCGCGATATCGCGGTGATAGTGCGCTCCACCGGGGATATTGGTCCCGCCCGTCGCACACTGCTTAGCGCTGGCGTGCCGGTACATATCAATCCCACGGACGTCGTGCTTGCTGAGCAGCGCTTGGTCAAAGCAGTGCTCCTGGCGTTGCGCGCCTTGGAGAATGAACTCGATCCTGCAGAGCTCGAGGACCTGATTACTGGGCCTGTCGGTGGAGCTGACCCGGTAACATTGCGCCGACTCATCCGCGGCCTGCGCCGTTGGAAGCCGGAGCAGCGCGGAATGGAATCGCTGCGTGAGCTGCTGGACGGTGAGTTGCCGGACTTCAATAACCTTCTCACGGAGCGCGAGGAAGCGATTCTGGCGCGCATTCGCGGGGTGCTGTCTGCTGGGCGTGCGGCCCTGCGTGCGGGAGCTGCCGTTGAGGAAGTCCTCTGGGAGGTGTGGCAGGCCACCGGTTTGGACACGCGCCTGCAGGCAGCGGCTCTGCGCGGTGGTGCCGCGGGCTCCCAGGCAGATCGCGACCTGGATGCGATGATGGCGCTGTTCGACGCTGCCGGTGATTACGCCGAGCGCCGTCCGGCGGCATCGTTGGAATCCTTCATCTTGCACATCACGGAGCAGGAGCTGCCTACTGGCGTGCGCGACCGCCGCGCGGCCTTGCCCGATGCTGTAGAGATCCTCACTGCGCACGGCGCGGTGGGGCGCGAGTGGGACACCGTCATTGTGGCGGGCGTTCAAGAGGGCACATGGCCCTCGGTGGGGGAGACCGGCTCCCTCTTTGGACAAGAAGACCTCATTGATCTCATCGACCGCGACATTACGCCCGGCACACCGGTGAGCCACGTGTCCGGGCGCTTAGCGGAGGAGCGCCGCCTCTTCCACGTGGCTACCACCCGCCACTTGAGCCGCCTGCTCATCGTGGCGGTGGATTCGCCGGAGGGCGATGTGGTGGAGGAACCCTCCCGCTTCATCGACGAATTCCTTTCTGCACGCGGAGTCGATGTTCCCGGTGCACAAGCGCGCCGGGAGGCCGGCCAGCGCTTGGCGCGCCAGGCCTGGCCGCGCGAGTTGGGCCTCGAGGTTCCGGATCCGAGCCCGGTCACACTGCACAGCGGTTCACGTGGTGATGAGGAAGTGGATCCCCTCGATGTCTCGGTGTTGTCAGTGCCTTCCTTCGTGGCGCAGCTACGCCGCTGCGCTACCGATCCGGAAACCGGAGAGGCGGAGCGCTCCCAAGCGGTACGGCAGTTGGCACGCTTGGCAAAGGCTGGGGTCCCAGGGGCGCATCCGGATCACTGGTGGGCCGCGCGCGGCGTGGCCTCCGAGCTTCCGCTGCGTGGTTCGAGCACAGTATCGCCGTCCCGGGTCGATGCCCTGCTCACATGCCCGCTCAACGCCGTGTTGGGGCAGCTGGTGGAAGATGATTCCTCGAACATCAACCTCGTGCGGGGCAACCTGGCGCATGCCTTCTTGGAGGCTTTAGGCCGCGGCGCGGCCGCTGAGCCTGCGAAGCAGCTGGTGCTCGATGCCTTCGACGCGCTCCTCGAAGGCCCCGCGTGGCACCGGGAGGCTGAGCGTGCAGACTTTGAACGCCTCATCGACCGCACCCATGGCTGGGTGCTCTCGAGTTCAGTCTCGCTCGAGCCCGTGGGCGTCGAGGTCCCCGTCACCGTGGATATCGGTCCTGATGTCACCATCCGTGGGTTCATCGACCGGCTGGCAAAAGCCGGCGAGGACTATGTTGTGGTGGATCTCAAGACGGGGACAAAAGTCCCGTCGGCGACCAGTGCCCAGGACAACACTCAGCTCATGACGTATCAGTTGGCGCTAGCACACGGCCAGCTCGTCGGGGCTGCAGCAGAACCAGGTAGCGAATCTCATGACGTGTCCATCCGGACCGGTGATGGCCTGTCGCGAGGCGGTGGTGTTCTGGTGTTCCCGCGGTCGAGCGCTGCCTCCGTGCCCACCCGAGAACAAGCCACCAAGCCCCCAGAAGAGCTTGCGGAATTTGCACAAATGCTGCCCGCACTCGTGGCTGAGCTGCGCGGACCGGATCTGACCGCGCGCGAGAATGCCGATTGTGATCGCTGCCCAATTCGCTCTATTTGCCCCGTGATGAATGAAGGAGGTCTGGTGACCAATGCCTAAGAATCCGGCTCAACACTTCAGCTCTGAGGAGCTTGCTGCCGCGCTGGGCAAGCCTTTTCCTCCCACCCCGGAACAGGCCGCTGTTATCGATGGTCCGCTCGGTCCGAAACTCGTCGTGGCCGGCGCCGGCGCCGGTAAGACGGAAACGATGGCCTCACGCGTGGTCTCGCTCGTGGCGAATGGTCTGGTGCGGCCGGAGCAGGTCCTCGGCCTCACCTTTACCCGCAAGGCCGCCCAGCAACTAGAGCAACGCATCCGCCGCCAGCTGTTGACGCTGCGTTCTTCTGGAATCCTTGCCCCAGGCAGCCCAGCGGCTGAGGCCGTGGAGAATATCGCCCCCAACGTGTCCACGTATGACTCCTATGCAGGCGATCTCGTCCGCGAGTATGGCTTGCTCATGCCAGTGGAGCCGAATGCCCGCATCATCACGGAGGCGGAACGCTATGCCATCGCCCACGAGGTGGTCAGCAACTACACGGGCTCGCTGAGCACCGATAACGCGGTGGCCACGGTGACCGCGACCTTGCTCAAGCTCGCGGAAACGATGGACGGGGAGCTCAAGGATCCGCAGGATCTCTATGAGCACGAGGACATCTTCCGAAAGACCGCTGAGGATCTAGAAAAGAGCAACCGGACTAAAGGTGAGTTCGGCAAAGACTTGCAGAAGTACTTGGATATCCAGCGCCTGCGCTTGGAGTACCTGCCCTTGGTGGAAGCTCTCAAGAAAGAGCAAGCGGAGCGCGGGGTGATCACCTTCGGTGAGCAGATGTCCATCGCCGCCACCCTGGCCAAAAAGTTCCCGCTTTTGGGTGAGCAACAAAGCGCGCGCTACCGCGTCATCATGTTGGATGAGTACCAGGACACCTCCCACGCGCAGCGCATCCTATTGCGCTCCCTCTTTGGTGGCGAGCGCGAGGGACTATCTGTTACTGCGGTTGGTGATCCCATGCAGTCCATCTATGGCTGGCGTGGCGCGACGGCCGAAAACCTGGAGGCTTTTGTCACGGACTTTCCGCAGCCTGATGGCACCCCGGCGCCGAAGGATCAGCTCACTACCTCTTGGCGCAACCCTTCGGCGGTGCTGGGGCTGGCCAATGACGTGGCTTCGGAGCTCTTCTCCTCAAGCCCCGGCGAGCGCCCCGTGGATGAGCTGTCGCCCAAGCCCACGGCACCGGCTGGCACGGTTGAGCTGGGTTACTTCGCATCTGAGGACGAGGAGCGCGCCTTCATCGCTGAGCACCTTCGTCAGCTCTATGAGTCCACGCCGGAAGGCGAGGATTTCAGCGCCGCCGTGCTCGTGCGCACCAATAGGCAATCGCCTTTGATCGCCGCCGCCTTGGATGAGGCTGGCGTGCCTAATGAGATCTTCGGCCTGGGTGGCCTGCTCTGGCAGCCAGAGATCCAAGACCTCGTGGCGGTGGCTACGCTCTTGGTGCGTCCACAGGACAGCGCGGCGGCACTGCGTGTGCTGACCGGTCCGATGTGCGGCTTGGGCATCGCCGATATCCAGGCGCTGCATTCGCGTCAGCGTAACCTGGCAGGCGCCACCGAGGGCCGCATGCGGTGGGAGGGCGGTGATCCTTTGGAGCACCTGGCTATCCAGGTCGAGGAGATCACTGCGGAGGGCCCGGACCAGGTGCTGGGGCTTGCCGACGCCCTCGCAGACCTCGGCGAGCGCGATCGCTACAGCGCGGAAGGCTTAGAACGCATGGAGGAGGTCTCCTCCAAGCTGCGTTACTTGCGCACCTATTCCCTGGGGAAGTCATTGAATGACATCATCGCCGACATTGAGCTGCTCTTCGGCCTGCGCACCGAAGTCCTCGCTTCCGGTAAGGCTGGTGGGACTACGCACCTCGACGCTTTCGCTGACTTCGTCGCGGGCTTCCACGGGGATGGCCTGGCGGGCCTCTTGGACTACCTTGAGCTGGCGAAGGAGAAGGAAGATGGACTCGAGCTGGGAGAGGTCCCGCTTGTGCGCAACCGCGTGCAGATCATGACGGTGCACAAGGCCAAGGGCTTGGAATGGGAGCACGTCTGCGTGGCACATGCGGATTCCTCGAGCTACAAGGCGCAGGCGGAAACCTTCCTGACCAAGATCGAGAAGGCCCCGGGCGATGAGGACGTCATTGATGTCCCCGAGGATGCGGTGACACGCACCGACTTCGACAAGGCGTGCACAGCATTCAAAGAACTAAACCGCGAGTTCCAAGCAGAGGAAGCAGCTCGTCTTTTCTATGTGGCCATGACCCGTACCGAGTCCACGTTGACGGTGACGGGCTCCGGCACCAACAGGATGAAGGGAAAGAATAAGAAGGGACCCTATTCCTACCTGCAGTTGCTGGCGGATAAGCACCCAGATCTGGTGGTCCATTGGGAGGTCCCCGAGGTTCCGGAAGAAGAAGCGGAAGGCGCGGTTAAAGAGGCGTCTTTCCCCTCGCTGACCCCGCAAGCGGAAGCGCTGAAAGCAGCAGACGCGGTGCGCGCGGCGATGGAAGACTTACCGGCGCTGCGTGATGGCGAAGTCTTTGGGCTCTGGGAGCAGGAGGCGAGTGCACTCATCGAAGAACACAAGGCCCTTCAAGCCCCCGTGGTCGATGTTGAACTGCCTGGCGAGCTGACGGCCTCCGACATGGTGGCTATGTCGGCGGATCCCACTCAATTCGCACGCCGCCAGCGTCGCCCCATTCCCTTCAAGCCCAATTCCTATGCCAAGCGCGGCACAGCTTTCCATGCCTGGCTGGAGGATCGTTTCGGTTCTCCAGCCTTGCTGGGGGAGGACGAGCTGCCAGGCTCGCACGACGAACCGGACCATGACTTGGAATCCCTCAAGGAGTCTTTCTTGGCCTCCGAGTGGGCACAGCGCACTCCCGCTTATGTCGAGGCCCCCTTCGAGATCACCATTGGGGACTCGGTTGTCCGCGGCCGCATGGACGCGGTGTTCCAGCAGCCGGATGGCTCCTGGCTCATCGTGGACTGGAAGACCGGCCGCCGCCCGCAGGGCGCCGCATTGGCCTCGGCGCAGATTCAGCTGGCTGTATACGCAGAAGCATGGCGGCGCATCCACGGCGTGGAGACCGTCCGCGCGGCGTTCTTCTACGTGCATGAGAATTATCTCTTGGAGCCGGATGACTTGCCCACCGGAGCACGGTTGGCTGAGCTTTTAAGCTCCGCAGTTTCCACGCCACCGGGGTTGAGTCTAAGGTAGTCTCACGAGGAAATCCGCACTGTCTAGGGAGGTTGGCACTTCGTGCCTAAGCACTTAGGTAAACGCTTTACATCGCGTTTCTTGTCGCAGGTTGAGCTGACCTCGCAGCCAGATCATGCGCTGATCGACGTCATCACGATTCCGCGCACGCAGAGCACCAGCCCGTGGAAACAGCTGGCAAGCCGCGTTATTTGGGCCATGGGGCTGTTGGTCTTCGTCACCATCGTCGTCTTTTTCGACGGCGATGGCTACAGCGAAGACCTGTCCTTCCTCGATGCTGCCTATTATTCAGCGGTGTCGTTGACCACTGTGGGCTACGGCGATATCGTCCCTGTGACCCCCACGGCGCGCTTTATCAACCTCGTTATTGTTACTCCGGCCCGCCTGCTCTTCCTTGTTTTGTTGGTCGGTGCTACCTTGTCGGTTCTGACGGATCGAGCCCGTCGCACGTTTGAAATCCAGAATTGGAGAAAGCAATTGCGTAACCACACCGTCGTCATCGGCTATGGCACCAAGGGCGCCGGTGCGGTCGCCGCGCTTATCGCCGATGACGTCCCAGCCTCCCAAATCGTGGTCGTAGACAATAACCGTGCGGCCCTAGCTAGCGCCGAGCATCATGGCCTTGTCACCATCTATGGCTCCGGAACCAAGCAGGATGTCCTGCGCATCGCCGGAGCGCAGCACGCCTCCTCCGTGGTGGTGACGCCGTCCACGGACGATACCGCGGTGCTGTGCACGTTGTCTGTGCGCGAGCTCAATCCGAAGGCTAAGGTTGTCGCGTCTGTGCGTGAATCCGAAAACCGCCACCTTCTCCTGCAGTCCGGTGCCGACTCGGTGGTCACCTCTGCGGAAACGGCCGGCCGCCTCCTGGGCCTTGCCACCGTCACCCCAACGGTGGTGGAGATGATGGAGGACCTCCTCTCTCCGAATGAGGGCTTTTCCGTGGCCGAGCGCGCTGTACGCGAATTCGAGGTGGGCTCCAACCCGCGCCACCTCGCGGACATCGTCTTGGCAGTCCTGCGTAATAACGAGCTGCACCGCGTCGACACGGCAGATGCCTACGCGCTCAAGCCCGGTGACCGCCTGCTCTACATCAAGCACGAGATGCAGCAAGCCGCGGAAGATACCGATGAAGATGAGGACGAAGGCAACTAATGTTCCTGCCCGTCACCGAAGCCGGCCGCGTTCCGGTAACGCCTCAAGGGCAACCTGTTTACCTGGCTGAGCCGGCGGGGGATATCGTGGTGACAGCCGGGTCCATCCATGCTTTCCTCGTGGGCACTGAGTCCGCCGAGCGGCTCGGGACGTTGCGCGATGCCACCTTTTTCAACGGGCAGCGCGATATCCTCAAAGCGCTGCACCTGATTCGCAACCGTCGTGAAGCGCGCTTTGATCCGCGCACTGGGCGTGAGCTGTCCTATCCTGCCCCGGGGGCCGTGGGCCACGACGGCGAGCGCCTCGTTTTCCCGCGCCTCGATCCGGCCGTCATCGGCATCATCCGCCACCCAGAAACGGACCGTATTCTTCTGGCTCGCAACCGGCACCGTTCAGGGTTCTTTTCACTCATTGCCGGTTATGTCGATCCCGGCGAGACCCTCGAAGAGGCCATGGTCCGCGAGGCTTTGGAAGAAACCGGTCGCCGCGTTGAATCAGTTTCCTATTGGGGCTCGCAACCCTGGCCACCGAGTGGTTCGTTGATGGTGGGCTTTTCCGCGGTCACGGAGGATGTCCGGCCCGTGTGCGATATTGACGGAGAGCTCGCGGAAGTGCGGTGGGTGTCCCGCGCTGAGCTGCCAGAACTGACCATTGCCCGCAAGGGCTCAATTGCACACACGATGATTATGGAGTGGTTCCACGGTGATGAGACCGGATCTGTCCCTGCTCGATGAAGACCAGCGGGCCGCAGCCACGGCGCCGCGCGGTCCGGTCTGCATCCTCGCGGGTGCCGGTACGGGCAAGACGCGCACGATTACCTACCGCATCGCCCACATGGTGGACCAGGGCTTCGTCAACCCACAACGCGTTCTGGCCGTCACGTTTACTACTCGTGCCGCAAGCGAAATGCGTGAGCGTCTCAATCACATGGGCGTCGGGGGAGTGCAGGCCCAAACCTTTCACGCCGCGGCGCGCCGTCAGCTGAAGTACTTTTGGCCGCAGGTTGCGGGGGATCTGCCTTGGCAGCTCATCGACAACAAGTTCAGCCTCGTGGGGCGCGCGGTGCGCTCACTCGGATTGGACAACAACAAGGACACCATCCGTGACTTCCTGGGGGAAATCGAGTGGGCAAAGTCCTCGCTGATCAGCCCCGAGGGCTATCCCGGAATCATCGAATCCACGGACCGCGAGGCACCGGGGGACCCGGCCAAGGTGGCGGAGGTCTTTCGCCGCTATGAGGACATGAAGGCCACCCCGGATCTCATGTACCTCGATTTCGATGATTTGCTCATGCATATCGCCGGTGCTATCGAGAACGTGCCTGCGGTGGCAGAGGTCTTCCGCGAGCAGTACCGCACCTTCGTGGTGGATGAGTACCAGGACGTCACGCCGCTGCAGCAGCGAGTATTGGAGGCGTGGTTGGGTGAGCGCGATGACCTGACGGTTGTGGGCGATGCTAACCAGACCATCTACTCCTTCAACGGGGCTTCCCCGGAGTACTTGCTGAATTTTTCTCGCACTTATCCGCAGGCCACTGTGGTGAAGTTGCAGCGAGACTACCGCTCCACCCCGCAGGTGACGGACTTGGCCAACGAAGTTATCTCGAAGGCTTCGGGCCGCGCTGCGGGAACCCGTCTGGAGCTGCAGGGTATGCGCGAGCCCGGCCCCGAGCCCACGTTTAAGGCCTATGAGTCTGAGGAGATTGAGGCCAAGGAGGTCGCGGGCCAGGTTCTGACCTTGCTCAACCAGGGAGTTAAGGCCTCGGAGATTGCGATCCTCTACCGCATCAACGCGCAGTCGGAGCAGTTTGAGCAGGCGCTTGCCGACGCCGGAGTGGTCTACCAGGTCCGCGGCGGCGAAGGCTTCTTCCGCCGCCCAGAGATCTTGGAGGCCATCCGCGTGCTCATCGCCGCCACGCGCCGCGATGATCTGCCGAACGATCCGGTGGCCGTGGCGCGCGCGGCCTTCGTGGAGCTGGGACTGTCCGCCACGGAGCCGCAGGGCGCGCAGGCCCGTGAGCGCTGGCAGTCGCTCACCGCACTGGTGGATCTCATCGCACAAATCGTGGAGGACAACGAGGGCATCGATCTTCCCGGCGTGCTCGGTGAGCTGCACCGCCGTTCCGAAAATAAGCACAACCCCACGATGGAGGGCGTCACCTTGGCCACCATCCACGCAGCCAAGGGCTTGGAGTGGGATGCGGTCTTCCTCGTGGGCCTCACCGAAAAACTGTTGCCCATCAACCACGCCATCAAGGCCGGCGATGAGCACGTGGAGGAGGAGCGCCGCCTGTTTTATGTCGGCATTACCCGTGCCCGCGAACACCTAGCTCTGTCGTGGGCGTTGGCAAAGACCACCGGCTCGCGAGCCTCGCGTGAGCGCACTCGTTTCTTGGATGGCGTGGTGCCAGGAATCGAAGAAAGCCAGTCCTCCAACCGCCGCTATCGCCCGCGCCGCTGCCGGGTGTGCTCGGGCCAGCTCAGCAGCCCAGCGGAAAAGGTCTTAGGCCGCCACGAGTGGTGTGAATACGAGGGCGATGAGGAAGTCTTCAACGCACTGCGCGCGTGGCGCGCGTCCGTGGCGAAGGACTCTCAGGTACCTGCTTATGTCGTGTTCTCTGACGCCACCCTGCAAGCGATCTCGGAGGCGCTTCCCACAAACGAGGCAGAGCTGCTCGATATCTCAGGGGTGGGCCCTTCCAAGCTGGAGCGCTATGGCGCGGAGGTGCTGCGGATCATCGCGTCGGCCCGCGGTTAAACACCGGCGCAGTACGCGCAGCGCGGGTGTTCAATGAGCAGGCGGCGTTGCTCCATGCCGTAGAGGTCTATCTCCGTGAGCTCACCTGCTAGCGGTTTACCGCCTGGTGCCCCGGGTGGGGCGGGTCTTCCCAAGAGTCGGCGGATGGTCACCACCGCATGCATCACTATCGCCGTGCGCACGATGGGGTCACCCGGTGGCTCTACCGCTGCGGCGCGGTGAGCCACCTCGTGCCACTGCTCGTCAGCTTCGATGCGGTGCAGGTGCGCGCACATCGGACAGGGACCGGCTCCAGCTACGCGGACCGGTCCGATGATGCCGCGGGCATCGAGCATGGACACTGGCAGCCAGGTCGCCGGGGAATTACTCAGTGCCTGTGCCCATTCCGTGGCGCCATCCAACATATCGACGGCCACGATAGGCAGGTGCCCGGCCACGTTCGCGATGTACTCGGCGGGGGTTTCGCTGTGGAGAGGGGAACGGGGTTGGAAGGAATCGCTAAGCAGGACGTCGCGCAGCTCATTGGCCAGGGCCGAGGTTCCCAAAACCGCCACGCGCTGGGGACGGGGAGCCGGCCACAGAACGCGATAGCTAATCAGATCATCGACCAGACTGCGAGCAGCGGAGGCGCTAACGCCTGTGTTTTCGATGGACTTTTCAATGGTCTGCCGGGTCAGCGGAGTGCGCAGCCGGTTGAGCAGCCCCGCCAGCTGCGGGTGGGCTTCGAAGACCCCAACGCGCGTGGCATCCATCCCACACTGGAGAATTCCAGGCTCGCGTTCAATGACCACGGTTTCTGGCGCCAACATGTACGTCTTAGCATTCATGTTTTCCTCCCCGTTCTTTAACCCACCCCAGTTGTGTTTAGCCACCATTGCACCACAGGTAGAATGCCCTGTCATGTCGAGCAATCCCGAGGTACGCGTCATCCGCTCCGCCCGGCGCCGCTGCACTGTCCAAGCCCGCGTCGTTGATGGCGTCGTGGAGGTGCGCATCCCCGCCTGGATGTCGGCGGCGGAGGAGCGCGAAGCAGTGGATGGCATCGTGGCGAAGGTCCGCAAGAAGCACAGTTCTTCGCAGCTTTCCGACGACTCCCTGACCGCCCGCGCCCGCACTCTAAATGCTCGTTTCCTAGAGGGCCGCGCCACGGTGGGATCCATCCGGTGGGTGAGTAACCAAAAATCCCGCTGGGGTAGTTGCACTACCTCAACGGGAGATATTCGGATTTCTGACCGGCTGCAGGATGTTCCCGACTACGTCCTCGACGCTGTCATTATCCACGAGCTAACGCACACCTTCATCCCGGGCCATGGCCCGGAATTTTGGGAGTGGGCCGATCGAGCCCCCAAAGCCGAGCGCGCGAAGGGATACCTCGAGGCCTACCAGCGCTTCCGCTAGTTCTCGTCTTCCGGCTTGTCCTTTTTGTTTTCTTTATCCTCGCCGGCGTCCGTGTTCTTGTCCTCGTCAGCGGTATCGCTGGCGCTGGCGTCCTGCTGGCGGAGCATCTCCTCCAGCTTGGAAAACTCTTCTTCAAAGCCCTCGTCGGGGGTGTCATCGAGCAAACCGTCGATGAAGGAAGCCGGGTTCTCCAGGTGCTCTGCGGTAGGCAGCAGGTCCGGGTGGTCCCAGGCGGAGTCACGCTTATCGGCGCCCACTGCGACGGTGGCGCGGCGCCACAGCTCAGCTGCCGCCTCTACCTTCGGCGCGTTTAGCTCAATGCCAACGACCTGGGAGAAGGCCTTTTCTGCGGAACCACCGGTGGAGCGGCGGTGAGCCCACGCCTCATTCATCGCCTTCGTGGACGGGATGCGCTCACCCAGGGCCTCGGTCACTACGTGCTCGACCCAGCCCTCGACGAGCGCCAGGAGAGTCTCCAAGCGGGAAGCCGCGCCCGCATTGCGGGAGGTGATCCGCGGGGACAGGTCCATGCCTTGCAGCTTGTTCATCGCGTCCTGGATGGCCTGCGGGTCACCGGATTCCAGGTTGAGCTCGCGGGTAGCTTCCTCGATGTGGGAGGTATCGATAACCAAGCCCATGGCGTATTCCTCAACGGAGGAGACGAGGCGCTCGACCAACCACGGCACATGCTTGAACAGGCGCTGGCGGGCGGCTTCACGGGCGCCGATGTAGACGAGCACTTCCTGGCCCGGAACGTTGAGATCGCGCGCAATGGCCTGGATATTGTGCGGCAGGAGTGCGGTGGTGCCCGCGGGGGAGACAGGCAAGCCGAAGTCAGAACCGGTGAGCGCCTGCGCGGCCAAGTCACCCAGGGCATGGCCCAGCTTCATGCCGAAATTCATGCCGGACATCGAGTTCATCATCGAGGTCATCGGGCCCATCATCTCGCGGGCTTCCTCCGGCAGGGATTCGAGCTGCGCGGAGTTCATGTGCTCCGCCACTGGGGTGACCATGCGCTGCCACATCGGCAGAGTCTCATCCAGCCACTGCGCGGAATTCCACGCGGTGACGGTGCCGGACGCGGTGGGCAGAATCGTGGCATCATCTAGCCACAGTTCCGCCAGCCTCACGGCTTCCTGCACGGCGGTGCGGTCCTGCTCGCTGACCTCTTTATCGCGGGAGATTTGCTGGTGCGCGATGCGCTTGGCCAGGTCATAGTTGACCGGGCCGGAACCCTCCGGGGAGTTCATGGAGGAACCCATGCCGGAGAGCATCTGGCCGAACTGATTCAACAGGTCTCCTAGGCCACCGTTGCCCGCGCTGAAGCCGAAGGCACCGAACGGGTTCTGGTCGCGACGATCGTTGTCATCGTCATCGTCGTTATTGGGGAAGGAAAAACCGAATCCGTTGCTCATGGGGCCTAATCTACTAGGTTTCCTAGCGCGGATTCTAGGACCACGGCAACGCTGAGAGCGAACAAGCTCCACAAGGCTGTAGGCTGATCCTCCGTGAAAACTCCGCAGAACCCCCGAACCCGCCGCTTGTCCACCCTGACGTGGGGAGCCATTCCGGTGGTGTTGACGGGAGCCCTGCTCAGCGTCGACCACATCCCCGGCACCGACATCACCCTGTCGGTGCCCTACGCCGCCGAAGGACCAGGCCCTACCGTGGACACATTGGGTGAAGTGGAAGGGGAGCCGGTGGTCAACGTCGAGGCCCCGGAAACGTTCCAGCCGCAGGGGCATCTCAACATGACGACGGTCTCCGTGCGCACCAACATGACGCTAGCGCAGGCCGTCGGTCGGTGGCTTTTCACCGATGACACCATCGTCCCCATCGGCAGCGTCATCCCGCAAGGCAAGACGGATGAGGAAGTTCAGGAAGCCAATCAACAGGCTTTTACCCAGTCTGAGTCGGCGGCTACCGTCGCCGCCATGGACTACCTGCACAAGCCCGTGCGTATCGAGGTGGCTCAGGTGCTCGATGACAGCCCCGCTGCGGGCGCGCTTGACGACGCCGACATCATCACCGCCGTCAACGGCGACAAGGTCACGGAGCCTGGCCAGATACAGGAGAAGATCCGCGCTCTTAAGCCCGGCGATGAGGTGAAGCTGGGGATTATTCGCAAGGGCGAGGAAAAGACAGTCCCGGTGACCCTCGGCGCACACCCAGAGCACGACGACGTAGCTTTGCTGGGCATCCTCATGACCTCAGTGCCCACCGAAGACATCACCGTGGATTACAACCTACAGGACATCGGTGGACCGTCGGCCGGAATGATGTTTACATTGGCGGTGATCGACAAGTTGTCCGATGAGGATCTCACCGGCGGCCGGTTTGTTGCCGGCACGGGCACCATCGGTGAGGACGGCGAGGTCGGCCCCATTGGTGGCATCGTCCACAAGGTACACGCCGCGCAGGAAGCGGGCGCCGAGCTCTTCCTCGCACCTGCAGATAATTGCGCGGAGGCGGTCAGCCGTGGCACCGGCGACATGGTGGTGGCCAAGGTCCACACGCTGGATGACGCCATCACAGCCATGCACGACTTTGCAGAGGGCAAGCCCGTCGAGACCTGCGAAGGCTAGCCCTAAAGGAAGTTGCGGTCCTAGACCAAGCCAAGCTCCTTGAGGCGCTCTTCCGGATCGTCCTGGTCCGTGGAGATCATCTGCTGCATGATGAGGCCTTCGTCGTTGTCCACGACGGTGAGGATGGCCGTATTACCCAGCATGGACCAGCCCACCACGCGGTTGCCACTGTCCTCGATGACGCGGGAGCTGCGCAGCTCGGTGAGAACTTGAGTGGTCTGGGAAGCTTTGGTCTTGGACTTGAAGAACTGGAACTGTCCCACCTCGGAACCGGAGCAGTTGAAGGAATCCGTCACGCCGTTGGGATCGCAGCGGTCGAATTGAGCGAAGATCTCCTCCGGGACGAGCCCACCGAAGATCTCATAAGCCTGCTCCACGGAATCAGTGAATGTGCCGCTTGGTTCAGAGGACTCGCTGGAGTCCTTGTCTTTTCGGTCGGCGGAGCTGCGGGTGGAGGATTCTTCCTCCGCGTCCGAGCTGGTCTCAGTCTCGGATGCGGCAGGAGAGAGCGTCTCGGATTCCTCGGCAGTGGTTGCCGGGGCCGGCGCGCTGGATTTCTCCGCGGCTGCAGTGGTTTCTTCGCTTGCAGGAGCCGGCTCGGGGGAGGGCGCATCGTCCTTCCCACATGCGGTGAGCAGGCAGCCGGTGGCAAGCACGGCCGATGCTGCGGCGGTGAAGCGAGATGTCAAGCGCACGAGAGACTCCTCTATCGATTCCGTGCCCAGCCCCGAGAGCTGAGCGTTAATGGCCACTGCAGACTGAGTTTAGTCGATGAGAGGTTGAGCCGATTAGAGCATCTCCTCCGGATCTTGCTCCAATCCGTAGCGCAGGGCGGCGATGACCCCCGGTGCCACGTTCGGGCCGCCGCGCAGCTGAATATCGTCCTGCGCGAAGGGGCCAGCTTCTGCCAGTTCCTCCTCCGTGGGGCGCAGCTGAAGAAGCGTGAGTTCGGCGCCGTCCTCGTCGATATCCTCCGAATCGGCTGTGGAACTGCCGGCCATGGCGGTAGCCCGCAGGACTCCGGAGAAGAGGCGCGCGGGGCGGGCGTCGCCAAGCGCGGCGTCCGCGGTGTCCTTGAACATGATCTCCTGTGCCAGGATGACGCCGGCGATCTCCCGCGGCCACGCCAGCCGCGAGACGTAGTCCGCGAGGTGCTCCGAGCCCGGCTCGATGCCCTCCGGCAATTCCTGCACCACGAGGGTGAGGGGAGAGGAGTCGTCGACGTCACCGAGCTGTGCGGCCACCAGCTCAGTGGGGACGAGAGCAAAAAGGGTAGGAGGTGCATCCCAACCCTCGGCGTGGATGAAATCCACGGCCTCGCGCATGGCCTTGTTGAGCGCGCGGTGTACAGCGGGCTGGGAGGAAGGTTGGGAACTCATAAGCGTCCTTGTTCGTTGACGGTCATAGTGCTTCTCTAGACTAGAAGCTTGATACCTCTATATTCGCACGACACTTGATTGGAGCTGGAGTTGGCTTCCGGACTCAACCGACCCACCGCCCCGATGAAACGTCCGCCCAAGTTTCTCTCGTGGGTTGTCGCCATCATCGCGGTCCTCTTGTTCATTGGCCCCATGCTCGTGGGCTTCTACACGGATTGGAAGTGGTTCGGCGCGATTGAGTACCGCGGGGTCTTCACCAAGACCCTGATCATGCGCATCGTGCTCTTCGTCCTCTTCGGACTAGTGGCGGCGGCCGTCACCTACGTAGCGGGGCTCATTGTCTGGCGCGGGCGCGGCGATTCGATGGACATGGCGGATTTCAATTCCCCGGTTTATCAATATCGCAAATCCATTGAAAGCACGATGAGGGTCTTCCTCAAGGTCATCCCGGTCCTCGTTGGTGTTGTCTCTGGCCTGCTGGGCCAGGCAAATTGGCGCACCGTCATGCTCTTTCTGAACTCCCACGATTTTGGGGTGACGGACCCGCAGTTCAACCACGATCTCGGCTTCTACGCCTTCCGCCTGCCGGTGTGGTCGATGCTGGTCAGCGCTGCTTCCATGCTGGTTGCCGTGTGCTTCCTCATCGCACTCGTGGGGCATTACATTCTCGGTGGCATTCGCCTGGGTAACCGCGCCTCGGGTGTGCGTGGTTCGCTGTCGAAGTCGGCGCGCACTCAACTTGCCGTGACCGCCGGAATCTGGATGCTGCTTCAGGTGGCTGGATACTGGCTGGGCCGCTATGAGTTGCTGTATAACCAGCACTCGCTGTTTACGGGTGGTTCCTACACGGATATCAACGCCTACCTGCCGGCGAAGATCATTCTCATGATCATCGGCGTGTTCGTGGCCGTGGCGATTTTCTCTGCCGTCGTGATCAAGGACTTGCGCATCCCCGGCCTGGCCGTGGTGCTCATGGTGCTGTCTTCCTTGGTTATTGGTCAGGGCTGGCCGCTCATCATGGAGCGCTTCTCCGTGAACCCGAACCGCCAGGCTAAAGAGGCGGAGTCCATCTCCCGCAACATTGAGTCCACGCGTTTTGCTTATGGCCTCACCGATGACAAGGTGACCTACGAGGAGAACTGGGGTGCTGACGACGTCTCCGATGACAAGGTCGCCTCCGATGACTCCACCATTTCCAACCTGCGCCTGCTGGACCCGGACATTTTGGCGCCGACGTTCACCCAG
This sequence comes from Corynebacterium sp. HMSC072A02, assembly GCF_001810085.1. NCBI lineage: Bacteria > Bacillati > Actinomycetota > Actinomycetes > Mycobacteriales > Corynebacteriaceae > Corynebacterium > Corynebacterium sp. HMSC072A02. Next base: position 180,600 of record NZ_KV799873.1, read on the forward strand.
ATGCAGCAGCTGAAGAACTTCTATGGCTTCCCAGAAACGCTAGCCATGGATCGCTATGAAATCGACGGCGAGCTGCGTGACTTCGTGGTTGCCGCGCGCGAGCTGGACCCCAACGAGCTGCAGGAGAACCAGCAAAACTGGATCAACCGCCACACCGTGTACACCCACGGCAACGGCTTTATCGCCGCGCAGGCAAATACCGTCGATGAGGTGGCTCGTGACGCCGGCTCCGCCCGCGGTGGTTTCCCCATCTTCACTGTTGCTGACCTGCAGACCCAGGCGGGCAAGGACGCCGAAGGCGAGGGCGAGACCAAGAACGCTGAGGAATCCCTCGGCATCAAGGTTGACCAGCCGCGCACCTACTTCGGCCCTGTGATCGCTAGCGCACAGGATGGCATGGACTACGCCATCGTGGGCAAGACCGGCGATAAACCGGTGGAATACGATACCGATACCTCCACCTACACCTACGACGGTAAGGGTGGCGTAGACATCGGAAACATCGTTGACCGCACTGCCTACGCCTTGAAATACCAGGAGCTAAACTTCCTGCTCTCGGATCGTGTCGGCTCGGAATCCAAGCTGCTCTATGACCGCGATCCGCGCGAGCGCGTGGAGAAGGTCGCCCCGTGGCTGACCACGGATTCCTCCACCTACCCGGCGGTTATCGACGGCCGCGTCAAGTGGGTCGTGGACGGCTACACCACGCTGGATTCCTTGCCGTACTCGCAGCGCACCTCCCTGACGGAGACCACCCAGGACACTCAGAACCCGACGGGCACGACGCAGCGCTTGGTCAACGACCAAGTGGGCTACATCCGCAACTCGGTCAAGGCGACTGTCGACGCCTACGATGGCACCGTCGATCTCTACGAGTTCGACACCGAGGACCCCGTGCTCAAGGCGTGGGAGGGTGTGTTCCCGGGCGTCGTCAAGCCAGAGTCGGAGATCTCCGACGAACTGCGCCAGCACCTGCGCTACCCGGAGGACATGTTCAAGGTGCAGCGCAATCTGCTGGCCAAGTACCACGTGGATGACCCGGGCGTCTTCTTCAACAACGATGCCTTCTGGTCCGTGCCGGAGGACCCCACCGCCGGTGAATCTCAGGGACTGAACCAGCCGCCGTACTACGTGTTGGCAGCCGACCCGGAGACCAAGAAGCCGAGCTTCCAGCTCATCACTTCCTACCGTGGCCTGAACCGTCAGTTCCTCTCCGCACACATGGCGGTGTCCTCTGACCCGGACAATTACGGCAACATCACCGTGCGCGTGCTGCCGACGAATACCCAGACCCAGGGCCCGAAGCAGGCACAGGACGCGATGATGTCTTCCGACCAGGTGGCGCGTGACCGCACGCTGTGGCAGGGCTCGAATGACCTGAAGAACGGTAACCTCTTGGCGCTGCCAGTGGGGGATGGGGAGATCCTCTACCTCGAGCCGATTTACTCGCAGCGTAAGGGCCAAGAGTCCGCGTTCCCGAAGCTGCTGCGCGTGCTGGTGTCCTACAAGGGCCGTGTGGGCTATGCCCCGACCATCGGTGAGGCCCTGGACCAGGTTGGAATCGACCCGAAGGCCGCGCAGAACATCACGGAGATCGAAGGCGATACCGGCAAGGACGGTGACCAGGCTGGAAACACTGGCGGTGACAAGAAGGACGCGGCTGACTCCAAGGACTCCGACGCTTCCGCACCGGCCTCCGCTCCGAAGGCATCGAGTGAAGGCGAGGCTATCGACGCCATCAACAAGGCTCTCGATGGCGTGGACAAGGCTAAGAACGGTTCCTTTGAGGAGTACGGCAAGGCCTTGGACGAGCTGGACAAGGCAGTGGAGGAGTACCGCTCGCTGCAGTCTCAGTAGTAGCTCCACGTAGTCCAGAGAAATGGCGCCTGCCCAGGGGATTTGGGTAGGCGCCATGGCGTCTGTATAGTTACATGAGTCGCCGGCACACGGGGTAAAAATCCTAGTGATTAACCACAGTGTGCTGAAGCGCTTGATGTTCGGAAGTACATCTCGACGCGGGGTGGAGCAGCTCGGTAGCTCGCTGGGCTCATAACCCAGAGGTCGTAGGTTCGAATCCTGCCCCCGCTACCAACTTCCCGCCCCTACCAGTGGAAACACCGGTAGGGGCCTTTTCTGTTTTGTGCTGGAATCGCCATTTGGGGCTTTGAATCCTGCACCACGTAGGACTTCGCCGCTCCCCCCAAGCCATGCACTTAGAAAGTAAAATCTTCTCGCTGTACGGTATCGTCGGTACGCTCAAAGATCGAAGCGCAGGATTACAAGGACTACATTCTCGGCTTCATCTTCTATAAGTTCCTGTCCGACCAAGTAGAGCAGTTCATGCTCAATAACGACGCTGAATCGGAAGACCTGCCCGATGCGCTCGTTGAGACCGACACTGACACCGTGGCCCTGGTGCGTAACAACTTGGGCTACTTCCTCACTTACGAGAACCTGTACTCGACGTGGCGGGACATGGGTAACGACTTTTCCATCGCTCACGTGCGCGACGGCCTGGCTACCTTCAAGCGCAACATCGCCCCGGAGCACAAGCACGTCTTCGAGGGCATCCTTAACACCCTGGACACCAGCCTGTCGAAGCTGGGCACAACCGACGCTGCCCGTACCTCAGCCATCAAGAAGCTACTGGACCTTATCGATGACATCCCCACTGATGGCAAGCAGGGCTATGACGTGCTGGGATACATCTACGAGTACCTCATCGAGAAGTTCGCGGCTAACGCGGGCAAGAAGGCAGGCGAGTTCTACACCCCGCATGAGGTCTCGCTCATCATGAGCAACATCGTCGCTGACCACCTCAAGGACCGCGACGAGATTCAGATTTACGACCCGACCTCCGGCTCTGGCTCCCTGCTGCTTAACATCGGCCATGCCGTCGCCAAGCGCATGGGGGACCCAGACCGTATTAAGTACTTCGCCCAGGAGCTGCGCGAGAACACCTACAACCTCACCCGCATGAACCTGGTCATGCGCGGCGTGAAGGCGGACAACATCGTCGCCCGCAACGGTGACAGCTTGGCCCATGACTGGCCGATGTTCGACGAGTTCGACCCGGTACAGACCTACCAGCCGCTCTATGTGGACGCCGTAGTCTCCGACCCGCCCTACTCCCAGAAGTGGGAACCCGAAGGCAACGAGGCTGACCCGCGATTCGCACGGTTTGGTCTAGCTCCGAAGACCAAGGCCGACTACGCCTTCTTGCTGAATGAGCTGTTCCACGTCAAACCCGACGGTATCCTCACCATCGTCCTGCCGCACGGCGTGCTGTTCCGTGGCAGCTCGGAGGCCGACATCCGCCGCAATCTCATCGAGGCCAACCACATCGATGCCATTATCGGCCTGCCTTCCAACATCTTCTACGGCACCGGTATCGCGACCATCATCATGGTGCTCAAGCAAGAACGTGACCGCGATGACGTGCTGTTCATCGACGCCTCGCAGGGCTTCATCAAGCAGGGTAAGTACAACCACCTGCGTGCCCGCGACATCCAGCGCATCGTCGATGCCGTCCGCAACCGCGTTGACGTGCCACACTTCGCTAAGGTCGTGACCCGCGACGAGATTCGTGCCAACGACCACAACCTCAACATCCCGCGCTACGTGTCCGCCACCCTGCCGCCAGAGTCTGTAGACCTGTACGCCACCATGCACGGCGGCATCCCCACCAGTGAGATTGCCGCCTTGGAGCACTACTGGACCGCCCTACCGGGACTGCGTGAGGCGCTGTTCACCGAGAAGGTAGAAGGCTACGCGGAGCTGAAGACCGCCAACCTGCGCGAGACCATCGACAAGCACCCTGCAGCCCAGGCACTGCGTAACCAGGTTGACGCTGCACTATCCGACCTCCCGGAGAAGCTGCACGCGCTGCTGGTGGACGGCGCGGCCACCGTGCCCATTACCACCACCGAGGACCAGCTTAAGGCAGACCTGTTCGACCGACTCGACCCTGTACCGTTGGTTGATGCCTACGAGGGCTACCAGGTACTGCATGACAGCTGGGTCAAAACCGCCGGTGACCTAGAAGTCATCCAGACCGAAGGCTTCGATGCCCTGCGGGTCAACCACCCCGTGATGGAGTGGAAGACCAAGGAAAAGAAAAAGGTCTATGTCCAAATCGGATGGGACGGGCGCGTTGCTCCCAACGAGTTGGTGCAGACCTTCTACCTGGCGCAACAGAAGGACCAGGTAACGCAGCTAAGTCGCGACGTGGACACAGCTGTATCTGAGCTAACACAGCTTGTCGAGGGCTTAAGCGAAGTCGACAAGACCGACCTGACCGAGATACTTAACGACAAGCAGGACGCCTTCAAGAAGACCGAGCTGAACAAGGCCATCAAGGACCTGCCGAAGCTGGCCAAGGGCGAGACCTGGCCGGAGGACAGCACTGAGGCTGCCATGCTCAGCGCCAAGGCACTTATCGCCCAGCGGGACAAGCTCAAGAAGAACCTCAAGGCTGCGCAAGAGCAGTTGGAGAAAGACACCTACGCGACCATTGAAGCGCTTACCGAAGCGCAGGTCGATGAGGTGCTCACCGCCAAGTGGATTACTTCACTTATGGATGACCTGCGCGAAATCCCTGGTCACGTGCTTGCAGGCCTGGCCGGCCGCGTCCAGGCGCTGCACGACAAGTACGCCGTCGCGCTGACCGACCTCGACGTGAAGATTCGCGAGACGGAGCAAGAACTCGCTGGCCTACTGAGCGGGCTTACCGGCAACGCCGCCGACATGCAGGCCGTGGCTGCACTCCAGGAGCTGCTGGGCGGTGGTCGCGATGCATAGTCACAACGTGCCCGCACTGCGCCTGGAGGGCTTCGATGGTGAGTGGGAATTGAAAGCCATTGGAGACCTCAGCGAAAGGACTTACGGTGGCGGTACGCCATCTAGCGATGAACCGGGCTACTGGTCCGGGGACATCCCTTGGATTCAATCCTCTGATGTTGCGGAGCAGGGGGTCGCCCCGGTCGCCCCTCGTAAGCACATCACCGAGGAAGCTATTTCACGCTCTGCTGCTATGCAGATTCCTGCCGACTCTGTTGCAGTCGTCACTCGTGTTGGCGTTGGCAAGGTCTCTTTTATGCCGTTCCCTTACGCCACCAGCCAGGACTTTGTATCGCTATCAGACCTTTCCGGTGACCCTGAATACATCGCTCTTACTGTTAAGCGGCGTATGGAGGGACTCGCTGACCAGCTGCAGGGTAGCACCATCAAAGGTATCACGAAGACTGAGCTGTTCAATCAGGCTGTTTATTTCCCGCCCGCTCTCGAAGAACAGTAGGCCATCGGCGCTATCTTCACCAACCTCGACGATGCCATCAACCAGCACACCAAGAAGCACCAGGCCCTGCAGCAGGCCAAAACTGCTCTCATGCAACGGATGTTCCCGCAGGAGGAGGGGCAGACGGTGCCGGAGTTGCGGCTGGAGGGCTTCGACGGTGAGTGGAAGACGACAACACTGGGTGAACTCGGCTCGTTCAAGTCAGGCGTCGGATTCCCGGAACGTGAACAAGGCGGGGAAGCAGGCCTACCTTTCTACAAGGTATCGGACCTCTCCGCACCAGGGAATGAGCTGCAACTGCGCTCCGCCAACCACTATGTGACGGAGGAACAGATTGTTCGTAATCACTGGGTGCCTGTAACAGCTGTACCTGCGATTCTGTTCGCCAAGGTTGGTGCTGCTGTCTTCCTAGGGCGCAAAAGACTCGCTACCGATACATTCCTCCTCGACAACAATCTCATGGCGTTTTCCTTGGACACCAAATCTTGGGATGTTCAGTTTGCCGATACCTACCTCAAGACGGTGGACCTGACCCGATTCACTCAGAGCGGTGCTTTGCCGTCACTGAACGCCCGTCACTTGGCAGAGGCGGCGGCTACCATTCCACCCACCCTTGAAGAACAACAGGCCATCGGTGCAGTGTTCACACGGCTGGACACGCTCATTGCTACCGAGGCCAAGTACATCGAGTCCCTTAAGCAGGCCAAGGCGGCGCTGCTGCAACGGATGTTCATCTAAGGAGCAGCTATGACCACACCATTTCGTTCTGAGGCTGAGTTCGAGGCGGTACTCATCGACCTGCTAACCCGCCACGGCTGGAGCAAGGAGTTGCTGCGCTTCCCGACAGAGCAGCAGCTCATCGACAACTGGGCGAACATTCTTTACGCCAACAACCGGGGCCGTAACCTGCTTGGCGACGTGCCGCTCACCGAGGGCGAGATGGCGCAAATCATCGAGCAGGTCAACAACCTGCGTACGCCGCTGGCGCTCAACGAGTTCATCAACGGTAGCACCGTGACCATTACCCGAGATGCACCGCAGGCCGCCAACTTCGGCTCTGAGGTTAGCCTGAAAATCTACGATCGCCTAGAGATTGCCGGTGGCCAGTCGCGCTACCAGATTGCCGTCCAGCCGCGCTTCCAGACCGCCAATGAGCTGCTGCCCACCCGACGTGGCGACTTGATGCTGCTCATTAACGGTATGCCGGTCTTCCACATCGAGCTGAAGCGCTCCGGCGTGCCGGTCTCCCAAGGTGCGAACCAGATAGCCAAGTACGCCCACGAGGGCGTCTACCAGGGAATCTTCTCACTGGTGCAAATCTTCGTCGCCATGACCCCAGAAGAGACGATCTACTTCGCCAACCCGGGCGCAGGCAAGTTCAACCCGGACTACTTCTTCCACTGGGCAGACTTCAACAACGAGCCGCGAATCCGGGCTATCTGGAGCGCTGGGTCGTGCGCGCGGATGAAGTTAACCCGGACGGCGACGTCGCGCTGTCGCAGCAGGCGGTCGACGAGTTCGTGATGGCGCCGTGCGTCCGCTGCGGTTCGGAGCTGCTCAAGCCGGACGTCGTCTACTTCGGCGAGCCGGTTCCGGTGGAGCGGCGGGACGCCGCGCGTGCGCTGCTTGCGGACTCGCGCTCGCTGCTTGTCGCCGGTTCGTCGCTCGCCGTGATGAGTGGCTATCGCTTCATGCTCGACGCGCTCAAGCAGGGCAAAGAGGTCTCTGTGGTGAACGGCGGCCCCGGACGCGGCGACCCGAAGGCGACGACGCTGTGGCGCACGCAGGTAGCGCCGGCTTTTGATGAGCTACTGGATCTGCTTGATGTGTAAGGCTGGGGTACGGCAGGCCTAAAGCTTCTCGAAGTACATGACTGCGGTGTCGGTGTTTTTCTCTGGTGCCGGGGGATCGGTCTGCTTGCCTCGCCACAGGGGGCTGATGCCTGGCATGAACCAGGCGAGCAGGGCAACGAGAACCGCGATGACGATGGCGGCGGGAGTTGCATATTCGAGCGGCACGAACCAGTATCCGGCCGCGCACAAGGCGATGATGATGCAGACCCACAAGGGGACTAGGACGCCGAGGTTGAGCCGCCGCGTGGCGCGGTATTCGGCCCAGTCTTCGCCGGGGAAGCGAGTGCGCGCTTCGGAGCGAATCCGACGCGCGGTCTTGTGCTGTTGCAGCACCGAGGCGATGAGGGTGAAGGCCACGCCGGCGCCTGCAACGAGCATGTCTGCGGTGACGGCTCCATAAGCTGCAATCGCGAGCGCGAGAGACAGCGCAAGGCGCTCGGAGACGCTGAGAGGTAGCCCACGCGTGGGGTCTACGTCGGGATACAGATTTTTGAAGGCGCTGGTAGACGACGATGTCATGACCGAATGAGGGTGTCCTTTGTTGGGGGTTGCTTACCTAATCTAGGTTAGTATAGCCTATACAAAACTGCTTAGGTATGTGTAGCCTAACTTCTGATTCTTTTTGTTCATCGCATCAATACTTCATGAGGACTCTCTCCGTGATTCTCCGTCGAATATTGGGCACTCTTGCTGCCAGTACTCTCATCGCACTCCCTTCGGTCGCGCTCAACGCTCCTGTCGCCTCGGCTGCCGGCACTTGCTCCTGGAATTGGGGCATTAAGCAGTCCTACCGAAGCTATATCCAAGGCCAAGTCGCCAAGGGCCAGTGGGAAACGGACGGCATTGGTTTTACCGGTTCCGAAACCGGCGCAGACGGTGCTTTTACCTTCACTCCGGGCAAGGCTTCCGTAAACGGCGATACCGTCACCGTCCCCTTCGGCGGCGTCATCCACTTCACTGGACACAACTACGGCGGCGACGATCTGTTGGATATGACGCTGACAGACTGGCAGATTCAGGCCTCCGGCAACCGGGCGGCGATCGTGGTGGATTACGTCTCTTATGAATCTGACATGGTGGATAAGTCCGCACGCGGCCCGCAGATTACCGGCGATAACGTGGTCATCGCGGGGATCGATCTAGATCAACCCGTCGACGCGTCCGCGCACACGCTCGACCTTTCCGGCGACGTCACGCTCACCGACGAAGGACACAAACTCTTCATTGCCTATGAGTCGGGACAGTCGATGGACCCCTCGTCAGGGACCGTGGCCACGGATGGCAGCTGCGGCGGGTCCTCTGGCGGTTCAGGCAGCGGTTCGAAGTCCTTGGGGACAATCTCGGGCACGTTTACTGGTCGCAATGCAGAAGCCATGGCGATTCTGAAGGAAACGAACGACACCATGAATGGCCTGACCACCTTCATGGGCAACACGGAGTCCTTCCTAGACCAGCTAGAATCCTTCCGTTCTCGCACGGAAGCCGCCACGGGCACGACCACCAGCACTACCACTAGCACCACGAGTGGTTCAGGCGCGTCGGGAGCCAACACTTCGGGCACCGCGAGCCCTTCGGGTGCTTCGGGTAGTACTTCGAGTACTTCGGGTACTTCCGGCACTACTGGTGCTACTGGAACCACAAGAACCGCGCGGCCACAGGACCCCGGGTCCGCGGCTAGTGATGGGCAGTCAGAAACCTGCGTAGCCACGGGCGTGCAGGCTGCGACCGCCGAGTGGGGTGTCAAGAAGTCCTTCCAGTCGTATATCACCGGCTCCATCGCCAAGGGCGCCTGGACGCTCGACGGCGTAGGGTACGACAACTCGCGTTTCCAGTTCACGGGCACCGGCGGAGATGTGGATACTGCGGCGCAGTCAGGTTCCATCCGCTACGGCGGCGCTATGCATTTTACCGGCCACAACGGAGTCCTCGATCTCAATATCGCGAACCTGGAAGTCCGGTTCAACGGGACGAGCGGTCAACTCATCGCCGACGTGCGTTCCTCCAACATGGAGGGCGAGCGCAAGGACTTTGGACGCACGGTGCTCGGAGACGTGTCGTTTAGCCTGCTCGACGTGAGTGACTCCGCCGTCGACGGCGAAGCCACCGTCACGCTGACCGCAGCGGGCAATGATGCGTTCGCGAATTTCTATGAGCCGGGCACGACCCTTGATCCGCTTTCGTTGCATGCACAACTTGGCGGATCCGGGGACTGCGCCGGGGCGAGCGGAACTACGGCACACACTGGTGCGGCGACGACCTCCGGCGGTCAGAGCGCTGCGGCGGCAAAGCGGGCGGCATCGGAAAGCTCTGCGGGAGACGGCCCGCAGGCCGCGGCCGGCACGAGCACGTCTGGTTATGAAGACGGCAGCGGCAACTTCCAGATCAAGAAGGCCGCGGCCGCGGGCTCCTCGCCGGAGGCGAGCACGTGGCTCCTGCTGCTTATCGCAGGCCTCGCCATCGCCGGCGGTTCCATGGGCTCCGTCGTCCTGCGCAACCCGGCGTAGCGCACCCCTTGTTACCCAAGACTTGAGAAAGGATACGTTTCGCATGAAACGACTTTTGGTGGCGTTGGCGTGTGTCTTCGCCCTCACAGGGTGCGGCGTCCAAGGCGCCTATGAATCCCAAGACGCGCAGCTGCGCGACGCCCTCCCAGACGCGCAGTCGGCCAAAGACCCGCGCTCGTTTACGGGTGTGTCGAATGTGACGGACTTCGAGGATGTCGTCGCGGTGGCGGAGTCGCCTACTCCCGCGCTGCCGGTAGAGCTCACGGATGCTGACGGCTACGACGTCTCCGTTACGGATGTGTCCCGAATCGTGGCATTGGATCTCTACGGTACGTATACGAAAACCCTCGAGGGCCTAGGGCTTACGGACAATATCGTGGGTCGCACGGTGTCGTCGACGGAAAACGCTATCGCCGATCGCCCCGTCGTGACCCAGGGCGGACACAACATCAACGTGGAAGCCGTGCTCGAACTCCGGCCCACGCTGGTCATCGTCGATCATTCGATCGGCCCACGCGACGCCATCGACCAGATTCGCGCCGCAGGGGTGACCACCGTGGTCATGGAGCCGAAACGCACCATTGACTCGGTGGCCGAGGACATCACAAACCTGGCCGCGGTCGTGGGTCTGCCAGACGAAGGCGAAACGCTGGCCAACCGCTCCGTCGAAGAAATCGAAAAAGATAAGGCGGCCATCGCAGACATCGTGCCGGAGGAGCCAATGCGCATGGCGTTCCTCTACGCGCGCGGCAACGGCGGCATCTTCTTCATCATGGGAGAAGGCACGGGTGCCAAGGACCTCATTGAGGGTGTGGGCGGCGTAGACCTCGGCACCGAATACCACCTCTCTTACGCCGAACCTGCCAACGCCGAATCTTTGGCAAAGATTAACCCTGAGGTCATCATCATGATGACGGGCGGCCTGGAGTCGACCGGCGGCGTCGAAGGCCTCCTCGAGCGCCCCGGCATTGCACAAACCACCGCGGGCCAAAAGCAGCGGATCGTGACCATCCCAGACGGGCAATCGCTCGCCTTCGGGCCCTTGACCGGACAGACCCTTCTCAAACTTGCGCAGGCAATCTATGACCCAGACAATGCTTAAACCGGCGGCCCCCACGGAGGTTTTCGCTCGGCGCTCCCGCCTGCGGGTTGGTGTATTCGTATCGCTTGGGGTGCTGCTTGGTGTCGCCTTCATCCTGTCGCTTGCGCTGGGGCAGTACTACGTCGCGCTGGGTGACTTGGTGCAGATTATGGCCGCGGGCCCTGGCGGTGGCTTGACGGCCAACGTCGTGTGGCAGATCCGCCTGCCGCGCATTCTGCTCGGTTTCTTGGTCGGCGCGTGCTTGGGAGTGGCGGGCACGCTCATGCAGGCCGTGTTCGCCAACCCGCTGGCTGAGCCCTCCATCGTGGGCGTGACCTCCGGTGCCGGTGTAGGCGCGGCCGTGGTAATCGTCTTTAATATCTCCGTCCTGGGTACCTTCACGGTGCCGCTCGCGGCGTTTGCTACGGCGCTGCTGGTTACCGCGCTGATCTACCAGTTGGCGCGCTCACGAGGGCGTGTGGCGGTGGTCAATCTGATCCTGACCGGCATTGCTATCAACGCGGTGTGCAACGCCATCATCTCCTTCATGATGTACCTGGCGCCTACCGCGAACCGCGAGCAAATCATCTTTTGGCAAATGGGTTCGCTCAACGGTTCCCAGTGGAAACACGTGTGGGTGGGCCTCCCCATCGCCCTCCTCGGGATGGCCATTGCGCTGCGTCTTGGCCGCCAGCTAGATGTGCTCGCGCTGGGCGAGCGCGCCGCGGAACACACTGGCGTCGACGTCAAGCGACTGCGCATTATCGCCATCGCTGCCTCGGCGATCCTTACCGCCGGCGCAGTTGCTTTCGCCGGACTTATTGGGTTCGTCGGCCTTATCGTGCCGCACCTGCTGCGTACGATCATCGGCCCAGAAAACAGGGTCTTGCTGCCGGCCTCTGCGGTGGCGGGCGCCGTACTCATTGGCTTTGCCGACGTCGCTGCGCGCACGCTCATTCCTTTCGCCGACCTTCCCATCGGTATCTTTACCGCGCTCGTGGGTGGCCCCACCTTCTTCGTGCTGTTGCGCCGGATGATGAAGAAGGGAATGCATTGATGATTAACGTTGCGAATCTTTCCGTTTCGATCGGCGAGCGGAACCTGCTTTCCGATGTCTCCTTTGTCGCCCGCCCAGGGGAGGTCACCGGCCTCATCGGCCCGAATGGTGCGGGCAAGTCCACGCTGCTGGCGGCCATCGCCGGCGATATTGATTACACCGGTTCCGTTTCCCTCGTGGGGCAGGATCCGGCGGTGTCCTCCCCAGGGGCGTTGGCCCGTGCGCGTGCGGTGATGCTGCAGGACGTTACTGTGTCCTTCCAGTTTCTCGTGCGTGATGTAGTGGCCATGGGCCGGCGCCCTTGGGAGGGCACCGCCAGGCAGGCCGAGGACGCCGCGATCATCGACGCAGCGCTTGCGGCGGTGGATGCGACGCACTTGGCCGGCCGCGATATTGCCACGCTCTCTGGCGGGGAGCGTGCGCGTGTGGCGTTGGCCCGTGTACTGGCGCAGCAGACCCCGGTGATTCTTCTCGATGAGCCGACTGCGGCGCTGGACATCCGCCACCAAGAACAAGTCTTGGGATTGGTGCGCTCGATCGCGGCGCAGGCTGGAGTGGCGGTGCTGGTGGTACTCCACGATTTGGGCGCCGCTGCGGCCTATTGCGATCACATCGTGTGCCTAGCAGACGGGGCAGTTGCCGCCGCCGGCCCGGTGCGCGAGGTCTACACCGACGAGATTTTGTCGCAGGTCTATCGCTGGCCCATCCAGGTGAGCAAGGCAGACGGCCACATCTCAGTCCATCCCGCGCGATGTCAGGTCGCCGATCCCGAGCAGTCTTTTGTCGATCTACTTAAGGAGTCTTAACTCATGCGTATTGTCTCTTCTTCTCTCGCGCTGGCGCTGACCGCCTCGGCGCTGACCGTTCCGGCAGCCTTTGCTGCCGATGCCCCCACCTGCGCCCCTGGCCAGACCCTGGAGACCCGCATTGTCTCCGGAACTGTGAATTGGGGCATCAAGGAATCTTTCCGCAACTACATCACCGGCCCCATCGCGAGGGGTGGGTGGACCACGTCCGGCGCGGTAACGCAGGACGAGGGTAACAAAGGCGGAGCAGACTTTCAGTTCCACTTCGAGGTGGATCCTTCTGCGTCCTCGGTGAGCCTGGGCGAAGACGGCACCGTCACGAAAGCCGATATTCGAACCAAGGATTCGACGCTGGAGTTTGAGGGCCACCACGGTGCGCTGTACACCAAGATGCTCTCGCCTTATGTCCTCACGGAGGCAGGGCAGGCAAAGGCGGGCACGTCCTACGAGGGCTACTACGTGCCGGGCAAGGGCATGACGGAATACACCCCGGAGGACCGCACGGAAGAAAACAAGAAGTCGGGCACGGATACCTTCGCTGAGGGCAATGCCGCATGGTCGAAGGACGGCGATATGCTCACGCTGAATGCGACCGACGTGACGTACAAGCCGAAGGCGGGTACCTACTACGATCGCGAGTCGAAGATCCAGCACATCGAGGGTATCGACGTGATCTTCATGGGCATGTACAACGAGAGCTACAAGCCGGAACTTGATGATGCACAGGTGACCTTGAAGACCGCGTCCGAGTGTGTGGGTCCTGCCGATGAGGGCACCGAGACCACCCCAGGGGAGCAGGACGAGCCGGGCCGCGACGAGCAGGGCAAGGACCAGGCAGGAGACCAAGGAAAGACTCCTGAGAAGGACCCAGAGAAGAAGCCGGAAAAGGGGCGGGATCAGAACCAAGGCGGCACGGATAACAAGGGCGAAGAAGGCTCTTCTTTTTCCAACGTGTGGAATATCGTGTTGGCGCTGACCGCTCTGGGCGGCATGTTTGCGGTCATCGGCGGCGCCATCGTGCAGTCCGGCGTTCTTAATCCCCTGCTGGCGCGCCTGCGTTAGCGAACCTGCACGGGTCTATTCCGAGTCGGCGTGACCCGCGTTGGCAAGGGCGTGGCTTTGGGCGTCGTGAGGATTGTCCAGGGTGGGGGAGAGCTGTTTGAGCACCATGCGCACGATGGCGCGCACGCGCTTGTCCATGGGCATATCCATGTGTGAGACGACGGCGCGTTTGTCGACGTCTTGCACATAGACATTGCGCACCGTTCCGTCGGGAGTGTCGCCGGGATCCAAGAAACAGGTTTCCGGCGGCACGACGATGGAGTCTTGCTTAGTGGCCACGCACGTGTAGCTCACACCGGGGGCCAGGTCACCGTTGCGGTTGAGCTCCTCCAGCGTCGCGCTGCCCACGATTTGTTCCATGCCGGCTGGGCCGAAGTAAGCGTCGATGATGGAGCGCATGACGTGTTCTTGGCGGCGGCTGGAAATCAACGAGCTGACGATTCCACCTTGGGTGGTGCCGTGGTTGGGCGCCGACAGGCAGATGATGTGGCGCACGCGGTCCACCGCATCGTGGTTATGCATCCAGTAGCGGGCGACGATACCGACTTGAGAGTGTCCGATGAGCACGACCTGTTCCGCGCCGGTGACGGCTTGGACCGCGTCGATATACGCGCCGACCTGATCGGCGGAGGCGGCGATGGGGCCGGTGGCGCGGGCGCCATAGTCCGGTGCGAACACGGTCCAGCCGTCCTCGCGCAGCTCGGAGCCGAGCAGCTGCCATACGCCTTTCGTATCCGTCGTCCCGTGGATGAGAATGATGGGCCATGGGTGGTCTTCATCCGGGCGCGCTGCCCAGTCGTCTTCGAAAACGCCGCGTGGCTTCAGGCGTGCGCCGAGCGGTAGCGATGCCAGGCGTGCCGCGGTCTCTGCCTCGTGGTCGTCGCCTGCGGACCCGCGTGGATGGCGAAAGTCGAGGTCGAAGAAGCTGCGGCGCTCGGCACGCAATAGCTCGGCGATTTCGTCGGCCACTTCCTCGCGCAAGGCGTTAGCGGGCGCAGGGGTGGTAATGCCGTGGCGCGGAGAGTCTGAAACTTGTTCCGCCGCCGGTGTCTCCGGCAGGCCTTCGGTGGCGTCGTAGCTGACGGAAGGGGGAGTCGGGTCTGAACGCCAGAACCGCCCGAGTCCCTCGGAGATGAGGGTTTCGAGTTCTTTGAGCGGTTCTTTGAACGAATCTGTTGCCATAACTCTCATCCTATTTCGTGCCGCGATACATTAATTTTTCGGAATTATTAGTGGTAACGGTGATATTTCGCGGGATCGCGGGAGAAAGTTCTCGTTCCCCCTTGACCATCCAACTAAAGGTTTATAAACTAAGCCTTGCCTAATCACGGGCGGTTGCTTACTAGGAAGGTCGCGCTCCACTTCCTTCTTACGGTAAGTGCCGAAAGATTAGTCATGGGGAGAAGGCCCGTCAGCGCGCAGCTGACGGGCCTTCGTTTATCTCTGGAAGTGGTAGTTGGGGGACGAGCCCAAATTCCTGCGCCTACCGGCGTGCTCGCGAGCTTTCGCTACGTCTTTTCTTCCCCCGCGCGCCTGCGCATGGAAGTCTTCGGCGGCCTCGCCGTCGCCCTCGCGCTTATCCCCGAGGTCTTAAGCTTTTCGATCCTGGCGGGGCTGGATCCACGCGTTGGACTCTTCGCGTCCGTCATCATGGCAATCTCCATCTCCTTTACTGGTGGTCGTCCTGCCATGATCTCCGCCGCGGCCGGCTCGGTCGCGTTGGTCATTGCTCCCTTGTCTGCCTCCCACGGTCTGCAGTACGTCCTCGCGGCGGTGCTGCTGGCGGGAGTCCTGCAGATCGTTCTCGCTTTCCTCGGGGTCGCCAAGCTCATGCGTTTTATCCCGCGCTCCGTTATGACTGGCTTCGTCAACGCGTTGGGCATCATGATGTTTACCGCGCAGCTGCCGCACCTCATGCACGTCCCGTGGATCGTCTATCCCCTCGTGACGCTCGGTGTGGTCATCATGCTTCTGTGGCCGAGGCTCACGGAGGTCGTCCCCGCCCCGCTCATCACGATCCTCGTCATCACAGTGCTCGTCGTCGTCTTCCGCTGGGACATTCCGGACGTCGCGGACCAAGGCGAGCTACCCACGAGCCTGCCGGGCTTCGTTTTCCCTGACGTGCCGCTCACGCTCGACACGCTCACGCTCATCGGCCCGTACGCGGTAGGCGTGGCCCTCGTCGGCCTCATGGAGTCGCTGCTCACAGCCAAACTTGTCGACGACATTACGGACAGCCACTCGGATAAAACGCGCGAGTCCCTCGGTCAGGGTATTGGCAACGTCCTTGCGGCGAGCATCGGCGGCATGGGCGTGTGTGCGATGATTGGCCAGACGATGATTGGCGTCAAAGCTTCTGGTGCTCGCACGCGCCTGTCGAGCCTGCTCGCTGGCATCTTCCTCCTCATTCTCATCCTTGTGTTGGGCGATACCGTGGGTGCGATTCCCATGACTGCGCTTGTCGCCGTCATGATCCTCGTCGCCGCGGACACGGTGGATTGGCACTCGGTGCGCACCATCCACCGCATGCCGCTGTCGGAAACGCTGGTCATGCTCGTGACGGTTGTGGGGACATTGGTTACTCACAACCTGGCGGTCGGCGTCATCGCCGGCGTGCTCACGGCCATGATTGCGTTCGCGCGTCGCGTCGCGCACCTCACCCAGGTCGAGCTCGTTGCTTCCGATGCCACCCGCGCCGCGTACCGCGTCACCGGCCAGCTTTTCTTTGCTTCGTCCAACGACCTTGTCTATTCCTTTGACTACACGCTGGGAGTCTCTGAGGTCGATATCGACATGTCGGCTGCGCAGGTATGGGATGCCTCGACTGTGGCGACGCTGGATGCGGTGCGTGAGAAATACGCGCAGCGCGGCGTGACCGTGGATATTCGGGGTCTTGATCCGGTCAGTCAGCAGCGCCTCGACCGGCTCTCGGGCAATTTGGGGGACTAAAACCTGGGGGAGAGATGTGCGCTGAGCATGGGGGTGCGACGATTAGTCATACTTTCGGTCGAATATGCGTCACTGTGGGCATGAAGTATGGCATAGGTCTTGATATGTAAGGCTTGCCTTGTTTAGACTATCCACATTAAGGTTAGGCAAGCGTTACTTAATCAGGAGGAATTTGGCCATGACCGTTGCCATGACCACGACGCCGCTTTCGCAGATGCTGCGTGAGGAAACCGCGCGAGCGCACGCCAGCGCAGAGGGCTCAGATTTTATGACCCGCTTGATGGCGGGTGAGCTCAGCGCAGAGGCACTCGCCACCTTTACTGGGCAGTTGTGGTTTATCTATGAGGCGCTTGAGCGCGCGGTCCGCACGGTAGCGGATACTCGCATCGCCGGAGCGGTGGCCGACCCCCGGTTGGAACGCCGCGATGCGCTGGAACTCGACCTCGCGGAAATGTACGGCCCGCAGTGGCGCGACGAGGTGCGTATCCTTCCCGCCACCGCACGCTACGTTGCGCGCCTGGAATCGCTCGATACGCCGGGATCGGAGCCCCGGGTCGTTGCTCACCACTACGTGCGCTACCTTGGCGATATCTCGGGTGGGCAGGTTATTGCCGCGCGCCTGGGGGCTCTCTACGGTATCGACCCGGATGCGCTCAATTTCTATAACTTCGCGGCGATTGGCAAGATTCCGCCCTACCGCAGCGCGTACCGCAAGGCGCTCGACGAGCTCGCGCTTTCTGATGCCCAGCGTGCCGCTCTCATCGCCGAGGCACAGGCCGCCTTCGCGTGTAACTCGGCAGTCTTCGCCGAGCTAGCGAAGCTGTATCCGGGCGCAGCGTAGCGCCGGGTTCACTATTTCCTCTCTTCCCCCTTCTTGTTTTATCTGTATTTCTAAAGTGACCTGGAGGTCTGTCGCGTGAAGAAAATCTCTTCTGCTTCTCTCGCATCTGCTCTTATCGTCTCTGCAATGGCTGTTCCGGCTACTGCTGCAACGCAGGACCTGACGGCGGGTACATTCGCCTGGCCCATCAAGACCTCATTTATGGAGCATCTTGCTGGCCCAATGGCAGCTGGCCGTTGGACGACCACGGATGGGGCGACGTATAAGGACAATCAGCTGCTCTTTCCGGTCAACGTCGCTGAGACGACGTTAGATGCGGACGGCAACGGCACCATCGTCCTTGACGGTTCGGCGCATATCGTGGCCTACAAAGGCCTGGGCGCGGGCGGCTCGGCCGGCCTCGATCTCACCTACTCAGATCTCAAGCTGCAGGTGCAAGGCACGAAGGTCGAGCTCGTTGGAGACTACGTTTTGTCCGGGGATCCGGGCGATAAGGGCGCGCAGGTCGACAGGGATGGCGATGATGACGTGCTGGTCACGTTCACCCTCGATGCCCCCATCGCGGTTGGGACCGATGTGAGCGCGCAGGATCGCCAGGCCACCGCGGGTGCAGGCCTGGAGGGCTCGCTACTGCGCTATAAGGAAGGTCAGATACTTGAGGGCGGCGACGTTGATCTCGTGCTGGACTTCGCTGATGGCAAGGATGCCGGGGTAGTCGAGGGGCATAAGTCGACGGGACTTGCCCGGGCTTCCGCGCAGTTGGGAACGCTGAGCTCGGAGGAACCGTCGAGCGAGGGTATCGGCATCCTCGTGGGGGTGATTGCGGGCGTTGTGGCGCTCGTGGGTACCGCGGTGGCAGGGATGCCTTTGGTGCTTGATGCGCTCAAGCGGGCGGGCATCCGACTCTAGTTCGATTGCTTCCGTTTGTGTGGATTCGGGCGTTGATCAGGTTGCGGTAACTTAGGTTACCGTGACCAAAATTGTCTTTGGCCTGCATGTTTGGGAACCCTAACCTAGCTAGCGGCATTTTTGAATATCTGTATTATGGGAGACTATACCGCCGGAAACCCGTTGGATAGCCGTCGGAAAAGACAGAAATTTACCTATTGAACAGGTACCGAAAGGCAAGGATATTCAATGAACGAGAAGCTGCAGAGCCTGCTGAACGCACAGGTTATTAACGAGCACGGCGCCGCCCTCATCTACACCCAGCTGGCCTACGAGATGGATGATCTTTCCTTCCCGGGCATGCGTGACTGGTTCTACGCTCAGGCTGCGGAGGAGCGCGAGCACGCTCAGAAGTTTGCCAACCACCTCCTCGCACGCGGTTACCGCGTGGAGCTCACCGATGTCCCGGTTCCGTCTGTGAAGGCCGCGACCCCGCTCGACGCTTTCGAGGCTGCCTACGCACACGAGCAGAAGGTCTCCGAGCAGATCCGCGAGATCGCTCGTACCGCTGATGAGGTGAAGGACCTTGAGTCCCGCCAGATCGTGAACTGGTTCCTCGACGAGCAGATTGAGGAAGAGGACACCGTCACCGAGATTATTGACCAGATCAAGCTCGTGGGCAACGATGGCTCCGGCCTCCTGCGCATCGACGCCACTCTGGGCTCCCGCGCAAAGTAGTCACGCGTGGCCATCAAGGCCTAGCTAATACACAAAGGTCAAGGGACAGTGACCATGCGGTAACAAACCCATCAAGATTGTCCTAATATCTCCCACCAACCCCATGGTTGGTGGGAGACTGCGTTTTATATGTCTATGAAGCAGAAAACCTGGACCGTGGTCGTGCTCCTCGCGCTCGCCGTCGCCTTGGGCGTCGGCATGGCGTTGAGCAGTACGCACGTTGCGCTCGGCACTTTTCTGCTTGGTGCGGCACTCATGCTGGGGCCCTTCGCGGGGGCGGGTCTCTTTCTTTTTGCTGCGCTCATCGCGGTGAGCCTGCCGCAGAAGTCCATTGCGTCAGTCGGCGGCGCGCTCGTGCTTGCCGCCGTGGGCTTGGTGATCTTCACGCCGCTCGGCATCATTCCGGACGCCATTGTGCCGCTGTATGCAGGAGGCGCGGCGCTGGGTGCCGTGGCGGTGCTGCTCGTGCCCACGGGGCTGCCCGGACGCTTGTTCCGTTTCTAGAACTCTGTCGTTTTGGGACGAGTCTGCGCGGCTTTCCGTAGTCTGGATGTATGTCGACGTATCTTTTCGATTTCTACGGAGTCTTGCTCCGTCATCGCCCACCGGAGCCGAAGGAGGCGCTGCTACGTCTCGTCGGTGCCGAGGATCCGGCCGCTTTTTGGACGGCGTATAACGAATTGCGCCCGGCCTATGACGCGGGCGTGGTGAGCGACGAACGCTGGTGGCGCCAGATGCAGGTGCGCCTAGGCCTTCCGGACTTCGATATCTCTGAGGCCGTCGCTCAGGACTTCGAGCCGTGTACGGCGCCGGACCTCGACGTCGTGGGGTCGCCCAGGAGTTGCTTGGCGCGGGCAATGCGGTGGGCGTGCTGTCCAATATTCCGGTGGGACTCGGTCGTATGGTGCGCGAGCGCAACGACTCGTGACTCAAGGAATTCACCGCCGTGGTGCTCAGTGGCGAGATTGGCGTGGTCAAGCCCGACAAGCGGGCCTTCGACGTGGCGATGGACGCGTTGGGTGCGAGTGCGAAAGACACACTCTTTATTGATGACACCCAGGGCAACGTCGACGCAGCACGGGCGGCAGGGCTGCGCGGGTATCTCTACGACGGCAACCTTGCCGAACTGCGTGCGGAGTGCGGGCTGGCCTAGGCGGCGCGCACCTTCGCGGTGTTCAGCTCAAGCGGCGTGCGCAGGAGCGGGTCGAGCGCGACGGCGCGGGCGATGGAGCGGACGATCTCCTTGTGGTTGGGGATCATGCGCAGCTCCGTCGCGGACGCGAGATCGGGGTCGAGCTCGCCGCGTGCGGCCGAGGCAAAGAGCTTCGGCGCGGTGGGCACGTCGTAGAAGGCGGAGCCGGCGATGACCACGGTGTCGGGGCGGTGGGCATCGATAAGCTGGGCCGTAAGGCGGCCGAGGTCGGAGGCACGCTGGGCAAGGACCGAGGGGGCATCGGCAGCCTCAGCGAGACGGGGCGCAAGCGCGGCGTTGACGAGGGTGTCGCGTGGGTCGGCGCCGTCGAACTGTGGGAGCTCGATGGAGGCAACGCCGTCCTCATCGGACAGGGCGGCGCCAATCGAGTCATCCGCGAAGAGGACGAGCGTGCGGGCTTCGTCGCCGAGAGGAGCGGCCTGCGTCTCCGAAGCGAGGATGGCGGGCACGGCCGGGGTGACAGTGACGGGGACGCCGAACTGGAAGTCGAGGCGTCCTGCGATATCCATGCCGTCCCAGCCGAGGTTGGCCGCGTGGACCTTGCCTTCTTCGTCGACGGAGCCGGAGGTGGTCACGCCGACGGAAACGAGTGTGCGGTCGACACCGGTGGTGAGCCGGTTGACGCCAGCGATGACGTGCTCGACGAAGTCATCGGGGCTGAGCTTCGAGACCGGGGTGGGAACGTTGTCTTCGCGGATAATGCGGCCGCGGGTGTCGTAGAGGCCGATATACGTCGAGGTGGTGCCGACCGCGATGCCGGAAAGGAGCCAGCCGTTATCGGAGGCCTCGAGCGGAACCGTGGGGCGGCCGCGACCTTGGGAGCGGGTGAGGTCCGTGCGCTCTTGGATGAGGCCGGCCTTGAGGAGAGCGGCGGTGGCGCGGGTGATGGTGGGCTGGGACAGTCCGGTGGCCTCCACGAGCTCGCTGCGCGTGATGATGGGATTGAGGCGTACGAGGTGGAGACGGGCCTGACCCCCGGACAGTGGACACGTCGGGGGTTAGCTATGCTGCTTGGGTCAGTGTAGCTGATGTGAGTGCTTCGAAGTCATCGGGGGCTAGAAGATTGCACCAGGAGTGTCGTCTGCGCGTGTTGTAGCGCATGCACCATCGAAAGACTTCTTGGCGGCAGACGATGGGATTGTCAAAGACTTTCCGATCACGCAGGACTTCACGCTTTAAGGTGGCGTTAAATGATTCTGCCAGGGCATTATCGGCACTCGTTCCCACCGCTCCCATGGATTGGCGAACACCAAGCTGGGTGCAGTGGTCCCTAAAGGCTTGTGAGGTGTACACACTGCCGTGATCGGAATGGAATACAGCCCCGTCAAGACTGCCACGCACACCGTGCGCGTGGGCTAGTGCATCGACGACCAGTGACACTCGCATGTGGTCTGCGATCGCATAACCTGCAAGTTTCCGTGAATACGTGTCAATGACTGTGGCCAAATACATGTTCTTGCCACCCTTACAGGGCGGGTAGGTAATGTCGCCAAGATAAACGCGGTTCGGCTCGTTGGCTGTGAATGTACGGCCTACTAAATCTGGCATGACTCGACGTCCAGGCTTGCGCCTGGTAGTGACACATCGACGCCGCTTAGTAAAGCCTTTCAGCCCCATGGATTTCATGATGCGTGCGACCTTCTTGTGATTGGTCGGAGGAAAGTCCGTATCGTCGTTGAGGC
Source organism: Corynebacterium sp. HMSC072A02 (assembly GCF_001810085.1). Taxonomy (NCBI): domain Bacteria; kingdom Bacillati; phylum Actinomycetota; class Actinomycetes; order Mycobacteriales; family Corynebacteriaceae; genus Corynebacterium; species Corynebacterium sp. HMSC072A02. The sequence goes on from NZ_KV799873.1 coordinate 202,570, forward strand.
TTGCAGCGATGCGTTTAGCACCATAAAGCCCGTGCTCATCATCGAAGATGGTTGTAATTCTCGCACCAATAAGGGCATCGGAACACATCTTTAACCTGCGCTTTTCACGGGTGTTGACCCATTTGTAGAACGAGGAGCGATTGAGCTTTAACACGTGGCACATCCGCTTGACCGAGTACTCGGTTCGGTGGTCATAGACAAACTGGAAGCGGATTACCAGCGTGTCTCTTCGGCAAAATATTTCGCGGCCTTACGCAGGATGTCGCGTTCTTCGCGCAGCTTCGAGACTTCTTTTTCTAGCTGACGGATTCGTTCAGAATCAGTCGTCGCCTGTGCCTTGTCGCGCATGGTCTTCGTGCGGGCACGCTTGCCGGTGCCGTAC
>NZ_KV799873.1:203051-211008 GCF_001810085.1 Corynebacterium sp. HMSC072A02
ACCGGGCTGGATATCAGGTGTCTACCTAACAGGGGTCAGGTCCCTGTAGCCACGTACCTCTACTACACAATCAACAGCACAACAAACACGCCACTACACGCGCTATTTCACAGCACTACAGGATTACCGCTACACAAAACAACCGCTCTAATTCTTCGATTTTCGCTGAATTAGAGCGGTTTTAGCGCTGTCTCTGGGCACTGACCCCGGCGACACCCGGCTAGGCCGCTACAGGGCCGTACAAGGCGTGTGGCGAGCTGCTACAGCTCCATGCCACCATCGCGGTCGCGCTGTTGCTGCTGGCGGCGCTTGTTGGTTCGTTCCTGAGCACGGCGGCGTGCGGCGGTCCGTTCCTGCTGGATACGCTGCTCAACAGCAACCCGATACCGCTGCTTCATCTCAGGGTCGTTATCGAGTTCGACATGCAGGAAGTCCCGGTCTACGTGGGAAATCTCTTGCAGAGACTGCGTTGCCTCCTCGATAATGATGGCGGCTTCCTCTTCTGCAGCTGCGCGGCGCGCTTCGAGGCTTTCGGTGAATGCGCGTTTCTCCGTGTCAAAGGCTTCACGCTCACTGTCCAGGGCTGCACGTTCGTTGGCCAGCTGTTCACGCTCACGCGTGGCCTCGCTGCGGATGGCCACAGCATCACGTTGTGCTTCGCTACGAGTGCTCTCAGCGTCTCGTGTGGCCTCGCTACGGGTCTTTTCTGCGTCTCGCTCGGCTTCCTTGCGTGCTTCGCTGCGGATCGTTTCAGCCTCCTGCTCTGCACGCTTGAGCTTGGCCTCTGCAGCGCTGTTGACCTCTTCGGCACGGTCCAGCAGCTCATCTGCTTGAGCTTCGGCCAGCCCTACTGTCTGCTCAGCCGCAGCCTGTGCATCGCTACGGATCTGCTCGACGTCCTGCTCAGCCTTCTCGCGTGCTTCACGCAACACACGCTCTGCAACCTCGCGAGCCTGCTGTTCAGCGTTCTCCTGTACACTTCGCGCTGCTTCACGGTCCGCCTGGGCCTGTTCCAGTTCTTTTGCTGCTTGCTCGCGGTCACGATCAATCGCGTCCATGTCGCGGTGTACGGAACGGCGCTTGACTTCTACTTCATCCTCGCGGTTGGCAAGGTCGCGTTCACGATCCTGCTGCTCCGTGTAGCGGTCGAGGTTTAGGGATTCATCGTGACGTTCGGAGACTTCCAGTTCTACTGGGTAGCCGAGCGCGTGCATGTGTTCACGGAGTCCGCGCTGCGCGTCGATCATTTTTTGATTACCCGAGATCTGTTTACCCTTTTTTGGGCCAGATTTGTACCTGACCGAGGTGTCAGTGTTGTACGCGATACCTGGCCTACAGCGGAGCTTTGACGGATCATCGGGCTTCGGGGAGAAGCTATCGGCCTGGAACTGGCTATGCGGTGTGCTCTCGTCAAAATTCATATCCCCTCCGGCCACAGCATCGATGCCGCCGGGGATGAAGTTCTCGGCAAGCCAACGCATTGCCTCTTCGAAGTATTGTTTCGCTTCCTCGTAGTCGCGTGCGACATAGCGCGGACGTTTTACTTCGCGCCCGTCCACCTCACTGGTGTAGAAATCCGGGATTTCTTTGCACATCGATTTCGGTGGATTCAGCTTCGGCTGGGGCCTCGACGACGCGGTTTCTACCGAGGATGTTGTGAAGCACCTCCGCGACAACAGCCCGAGCCTGCAGACCATCCTCCACGGCCCGAGCACCAGTACCTGGGGTGGGCACAACCTCGCCGGCGGTCTGCGCCGCGTCATGGCGAAGTGTGGCTACACCGATATCAAGAGCTTCCAGAAGGTGGATATCACCCTCTCGAGCTAGCTGCGCACTTTCGCGGCCGACAACGCCCGGTGGAACTTCAATGATCCCCCGGGCGTTTTTCATGTCTACGGGGTGAGGCGTATGTCACAGCCGATTCATCTTGACTCTCCTGTAAGTCCGACTAAAGTTTGTCCAGAATAAAAAGTACGTCTAGGCGTAACTTATGGAACAGCCTTGGCGAATGCATTTTCAGGAAAGGAAAACTCAATGGTTCGGTCGGAAAAGCGGGAGTCGCGATCCGCACTGTTCGTGGCAGCAGCCGCGATGATGGCGATGATTCTCGCGGCGGCGCTCACAGCGTGCGCGCCGGAGGAGGATCGTGCAGACGGCGGAAAGCCGAAAGTGCTGACCACTTTCACTGTGATCCAGGACATCGCCCAGAATGTCGCGGGGGAACACTTGACTGTGGATTCTTTGACGAAGCCGGGGGCGGAGATCCACGGCTACGAGCCCACGCCGGCTGATATCCGCCGCGCGTCGGATGCCGACCTCATTCTGGATAACGGCCTGAACCTGGAGAACTGGTTCGCGCAATTCGTCGAGGACGTCGACGCGCCCCACGTCACCGTCAGCGACGGCGTGGACCCGATCGACATCACCGAGGACGAGGGCGCGGGCAAACCGAACCCGCACGCGTGGATGAGCCCGGTCGAGGTGGAGAAGTACGTGGACAATATGGTCACCGCCTTCAGCGAACTCGATCCGGACCATGCTGAGGACTTCAAGCAGAACGGCGAGCAGTACAAAAAGGAGCTGCAAGAGGTCCAGGACGGCATGGTCACTGAGTTGGCGAACCTGCCTGAGCAGCATCGCGCACTGGTGACGTGCGAGGGCGCATTCTCCTACATGGCACGCGACGCTGGTCTGGAGGAACGGTTCATTTGGGCCGTGAACTCCGAGAATGAGGCAACTCCGCAGCAGATCACCCGTGCCATCGAATTCGTCAAGGAGAACGACGTGCCGGCCGTATTCTGCGAGTCCACGGTCTCGGACGCACCGATGCAGCAGGTAGTTGATGCAACCGACGCCACCTTCGGCGGCACTCTGTACGTCGACTCCCTTTCGGAGAAAGACGGTCCGGTTCCGACCTACCTCGACTTGATCAAGCACGACGCCGACGTGATCACGCAGGCGTTGACGGGTAAGAAGTAGGTGTCACGGTGCAACAGGAAACGTCATCAGCCGCGGCGGCCGTTTCGTCGAATGCGACTCCCGCGATATCCGTGCACGATGTCACCGTTCACTATGGGAGCGTGCTCGCGCTCGACGGTGCATCCCTCGAGATTGCGCCGGGACGCGTGTGCGGACTCGTCGGAATGAATGGATCCGGGAAATCTACGCTATTCAAAACGATCATGGGGCAGACCCGGCCGGATTCCGGGACCGTCGCCGTCAACGGAGATGACCCCGCGGTTGCCCGCCGCACCGGTGTGCTCGGGTACGTGCCTCAGCGCGAGGCAGTGGACTGGGATTTCCCGGTCAGCGTGCGGGAGGTGGTCATGATGGGTCGCTACGGACAACTCGGTTTCACGCGCCGGCCTCGCCGGGCTGATATCGAAGCCGTCAACCATGCACTCGAGCGTGTGGAGCTCACGGACTATGCCTCACGTCAGATCGGTCAACTTTCCGGCGGCCAGCGGAAACGCGCCTTTGTTGCCCGGTGCATTGCCCAGGGGGCGAGGATCATGCTGCTGGACGAGCCTTTCGCGGGCGTCGATAAGCGCAGCGAAGCGACAATGACCCGGCTGTTCCGCGAGCTTGCAGACGGCGGTGCCACCGTCTTCGTGTCCACGCACGACCTCCCTGCGTTACCTGAGCTGGCTGATGAAGCGATGCTGCTCAACCGGCATGTGCTCATGCACGGCTCGCCCAAGGATGTCCTGCAACCCGATAATCTCGCCGCTGCCTTTGGACTGGATGTGATGAAACGATGATCTCTTTTCTTGTCGACCCGTTCGCCTACGACTTCATGGTCCGCGCGTTCGCCACGAGCCTGATTTCCTCCATCGTGTGCGCGGTGCTGTCGTGCTGGCTGGTCCTCGTCGGCTGGTCGCTGATGGGCGATGCCGTGTCCCACGCAGTGTTCCCCGGCGTGGTGCTGGCGTATATCGCGGGCGTTCCCTTCGCTCTCGGGGCAGTGGTCTTCGGCTTCCTCGCCGTGGGATTGATCGGTGTCGTGCGTGATACGAGCCGGGTCAAAGAAGACGCTGCGATCGGAATCGTCTTCACGACGCTCTTCGCGTTCGGGCTCGTGCTCATCTCCGTCACGCCCTCGCACACCGACCTCAATCACATTATCTTCGGTAACCTGCTCGGCGTCTCCAAAGCTGATCTCGTGCAGATCCTCGTTTTGGGCGTGGCCACGCTGGCCGTGCTCGTGCTCAAGCGCCGCGATTTCACGCTTTTCGCTTTCGATCCCGTGCATGCTCACGCGATTGGTCTGTGGCCGAAGCTGATTGGGGCAGTGTTGCTCGCCCTGCTCGCGCTCACCTGCGTGGTGGGGCTGCAAGCCGTCGGGGTGATCCTCGTGGTGGCGATGCTGATCATTCCGGGTGCGACCGCGCACCTTTTGACCGACAGTTTCGGCCGCATGCTGCTGATCGCTCCTGCGGTGGCCACCGTATGCTCCGTCGCGGGGCTGTACGCGAGCTACTACCTCGACGCTTCGCCTGGCGGACTCGTGGTCATGGCGCAGGGGATCGCATTCCTGCTGGTGTACCTGTTCAGCCCGAGCCAAGGGATCGTCACAGCGCGTGCGCGCCGGGGCGGAACGGCACGGCTAATTGGAGACGAACAGCGCATCGGTAGCGGTGCGGCCGAGCGGAACTGAGTTCTTTGCCCCGTCCACCTTCACATCGAGCGACTCGGAAAACGGTGCGCCTTCAGTGACCGTGAGGACGGCGCCGACAACGATGCCATTCTCCTCGAAAAACTTCAGCAGGGTCGGGTCCGAATCGGAGATCCGCTCGACAGTGACCGTCGTCCCCGCTGCACCGGCGCCCGCCCCAGCATCCGTGAGGCGGCATGCGTCCAAAGCGGGCACCGTACCGTCGGCGGTCGGGATCGGATCCCCGTGCGGGTCGCGGGTGGGGTGGCCGAGCAGCTTGTCCAGCCTGTCCACCAGGTAGTCAGAGACTGCGTGCTCTAAGTGCTCCGCTTCATCGTGCACTTCGTCCCACGTGTACCCGAGAGTCTCCACCAAGAACGTCTCGATGAGCCGGTGGCGCCGAATCATGTCCACTGCGTACCCGCGGCCCTTCTCGGTCAATTCCACCGAGCCGTACGGGGCGTGCACGATCAACCCCTGTGCGGCGAGCTTGCGCACAGCATCCGAGACCGACGACATCCGCAGCCCCGTCTGCTTCGAAATCAGGGTTGCCGTCACGGGTTCCGCTGACCATTCCGTGAGACTCCAGATGACCTTCAAATAGTTCTGGGTCGAAGTGGATAATTCGCTCACCGACATGCGTTCAACTCTACTTACCTTCCGGGAGCACGCTTATCGACGCCGCCCTGAACCGCTAATCCGCCCTGCACAGTCGCGACTGTTCAGTCTATCCAGGCCATGAGTTAGACTCTGAATCCGTGACTACCACCTCGAATGCACCAGAGCAGACCCCACCCGCAAACGCTCACCCGCGCCCCGTCCTCGTCGTGGACTTCGGCGCGCAATATGCGCAGCTCATCGCACGACGCGTGCGTGAGGCCCGGATCTATTCGGAGGTCGTTCCGCACACGATTTCCGCAGAAGAATTGAAAGCCAAGGACCCGGTGGCTCTCGTGCTCTCCGGTGGTCCCTCATCCGTCTACGAGGACGGTGCTCCGCAGCTCGACCCGGCAATTTTCGAGCTGGGGCTGCCCACCTTCGGCATTTGCTACGGCTTCCAGGTGATGACTCAGGCGCTCGGCGGCACCGTGGCCAAGACCGGCTCCCGCGAGTACGGTCGCACCGCAATGAACGTGCGCGGCGGCGTACTTCACCACGGCCTGCAGACCAACCACCCGGTATGGATGAGCCACGGCGATTCCGTCACCGAGGCACCAGCTGGCTTCGAGGTCACCGCTTCATCGGAAGGCGCACCAGTCGCCGCATTCGAAAACGCTGATCTATGCATGGCCGGCGTCCAGTACCACCCGGAGGTCATGCACTCGCCGCACGGCCAAGAGGTGCTCACGCGCTTCCTCACCGAGATCGCAGGCCTCGAGCAGACCTGGACCGCCTCCAATATTGCGGAACAGCTTATCGACGCAGTCAAGCAACAAGTCGGCCCCAACGGCCGCGCCATCTGCGGCCTGTCCGGCGGCGTGGACTCCGCTGTCGCTGCTGCACTGGTCCAGCGCGCAATCGGTGACCGACTCACCTGTGTCTTCGTCGACCACGGCCTGCTGCGTCAGGGCGAGCGCGAGCAGGTCGAGACCGACTTCGTGGCTGCTACAGGCGCGAAGCTGGTCACCGTCGACGAGCGCGAAGCCTTCCTGGGCAAGCTCGCTGGTGTCACCGAGCCGGAAGCCAAGCGCAAGGCTATCGGTGCAGAATTCATCCGCTCCTTTGAGCGTGCCGTTGCTGGTGTGCTCACCGAATCTGGTGACGACGCACCCGTCGACTTCCTCGTTCAGGGCACCCTGTACCCGGACGTTGTCGAGTCCGGCGGCGGATCCGGCACCGCCAACATCAAGAGCCACCACAACGTCGGTGGCCTGCCTGACGATGTCGAATTCGAACTCGTCGAACCCCTCCGCCTGCTGTTCAAGGACGAGGTCCGCGCCGTTGGCCGTGAACTCGGCCTGCCCGAGGTGATCGTGAACCGTCAACCTTTCCCGGGCCCTGGCCTGGGTATTCGCATCATCGGTGAGGTTACTGAGGAGCGCCTGGAAACCCTTCGCGCAGCCGATGCGATCGCTCGTGAGGAGCTAACCAAGGCTGGCCTCGACGACCAGATCTGGCAGTGCCCGGTCGTCCTGCTTGCCGACGTTCGCTCCGTCGGCGTCCAAGGCGACGGCCGCACCTACGGCCACCCGATCGTCCTGCGTCCAGTTGCTTCCGAGGATGCCATGACCGCTGACTGGGTCCGCATCCCGTACGAGGTGCTGGAGACCATTTCCACCCGCATCACCAATGAGGTTGAGGACGTCAACCGCGTCGTGCTGGACATCACGTCCAAGCCGCCAGCCACGATCGAGTGGGAGTAACCAGCTTTTAGCGCTGACACCCAGGATTTAAGTGCCAGCGCTAAATAGTTAGTGCTAAATAGTTGATGCTAAATAGTCAGCGGATCTCGATTACATAGCTGCCTCAGGTGAGAATTTTTACCTGGGCTTTTGGAGCGAAGCTAAGGCCCCGATGTAATCGAGATCCACTCGTTTTATTTGTAATGCACTCCAAGCGAAGGTGGCGGCGTTGGCGTGCGCTGATGCAGAAGCCACCACGCGACAAACCCGGTGAAGATTCCTGCCAGCGGCGCTAATACTGCCCTGGGATCCGTGCCCAGCGTGACGGACGGGAAGAAGATCAGCAATCCGATCAACAACAGCCAGCCTGTGCTGCGGTCTCTGAGCACAACAGGACTCAGACGTTCTTTCGGTGTGAAGATCGCCTGTGCGGGGGATGTCTGCGTGCCAAAACGCGGCATGGTGAACCAGCACAGCAGGTACAGGAAAATGCCGCCGCCGATGATGAGCGCCAGCACAGCAAAAACGACGCGGACGAAGGTCACATCGACGTTATAACGCGCACCGATGCCCTCACAGATGCCACCGACTAGTGGGTTGCCACCTTGTTCTTTGGGGATCCGTGGCGGGCGCGTGTCCCACATGGCCTGAAACGAGCTGTTGGTGTCCATGGCTCAAGTATGCATTTGGCGGGCAAAGCTCGCTGGCTAAATGGCACGGGTCTAGGGGGAGGATCGAGAGATCCTTGCATGAAACCTGAATTCGCTGGCGTAGACAATGCCGCTGGCCTCTTTGAAGTCCCTGTTCAGGGAGGTTTCGCCGCCTTCGATCTTCGTCAGCGCGTCGAGTAGCCTCGTTGTGATTTCAGGTTTCTTCCTAAAACCTGAATATCGGCACTGCTTGTGTACTGGTTTGTGCACTTAAGGCCTGAAGCGTCCTGGGTTTAGTTCCTACCTCAGCT
>NZ_KV799874.1:0-237 GCF_001810085.1 Corynebacterium sp. HMSC072A02
TCCACTCGGTGTGTTGCCACGGGGTTGCCGGCAGATCCGCAAGCAGATGCTGTTCGTACTCTTCAAAGAGATCCCTGCGGCTTGACTGCTGGCTGCGAAACGGCACGGAGGCGTTGATTGCGTCGACGACGCCCACAATCTTTTCGTTGAGCTCGTCCAAATCAACACACTGGTGGCTATTAAGCGCGTGGATGACTTTGTGTGTGACGATCTTTACCGCAGCTTCCACATTTGCTT
>NZ_KV799875.1:0-10940 GCF_001810085.1 Corynebacterium sp. HMSC072A02
AGCTGAGGTAGGAACTAAACCCAGGACGCTTCAGTTGATACCGGGCCGGGGTGGGTCGGCCCGGACCGTCGGTATTAGTCGTCTGGGGTGGTTGGGGCGGTGGCTTTGCGCATGTCGAAGTCTCCGATATGGATTCGGTGGCCGTTGTTGAGGCGGCTTACGAGTGAGTCGGCTCCGACTCTGTCTGGCAGTGTTTCAACCCAGTAGGCGGCAGCTGATTGGGAGGAGATTAGTGTTGGCAGCCTTCTGATGCCGCCGAAGGCAGTGACATACTCCAGACTGCTAAAGGGAACCTGTTCCTTACGATATGTGTGAGGTCTCAAAGTAGTGTGGATGCCAGTGCGAAGTACGTCCGACCACCAGCGATGAAATAACTCTCATACTCGTGGGCCCGGCCCCCGGAAAGTAGACACGTCGGAGGTTAGCTATGGTGCTTGGGCCAGTGCAGCTGATGTGCGTGCTTCGAGAAGACATCGGGGGGCTAAAAGGTTGCACCAGGTGTGTCGTCTGCGCGTGCTGTACCGCATGCACCATCGGAAGAGTTCTTGGCGGCAGACGATGGGATTGTCAAAGACCTTCCGATCACGCAGAACTTCACGCTTTAAGGTGACGTTAAACATCCCTAAGGGAATCACGCTTCGCGTTCATCACACAAGCAGGACTTTCTATACTAGCCGTCTTAGGACAAGCTTCTTTTTGATGACATAACGAGCCCCTGCAAATTCTCAGCAGCTTGGTGCTGTAGGCCTCATATGGTGAAGGTCCCCGACCCTGCGGGGGTAATTCATCCTACTGTTCTCCCAACTTAGAAAACAGTATTCAAACAACTACTCGAGACATGTTCATGCCAGTGCCTTCCAGACTTCCTCCGACCATAAGTTCGGAATCACTAATTTTCCAAGTGTGTGAAGAGGACCGCACCGTAACGTAGTTAAATCTATCAGATGAATAGATTTTGTATCCTCGCTCCACAGCTCTCCGGAGAAACGAGGAATCTTCACCCACCTTTTTATCTTCAAATTCAATATCTTCGAGAACTCCTGCTCGAAATACGAGTGTTGCACCAGCCACTAGCTCAGACCAATGGTGCTCAAAGTCGGGTCTTCGACGAATAAGCAAGTCCGACTTGCGCAAGTAGACGTACGTACAGCCTTTACCTACTACGTCAGCTTGCGACCATCCTAGTGTATTTACTTGGTCGCGAAGATAGTTTGGAAAGTAATAGTCGTCGTCATCGAAACGCGCAACAAACTCACCTTGTGCGGCATTTGTAAGACGGTTTAGGACCCTGCCTAAGCTTTCATGAGGTGGAATATCCAAGAACTCAATCCCTCTAAAACCACTATTCGATTCTAGACGCTCCAAAATTCGCCTCTTAGCCCCATCATCAAGAGCGAAACCGTGAAGACCAATGAGAACCTCAAAATTAACTCCCCTCTGCCCGGCGACTTGCGAAACTATATGCTCCATTTGTGCAGGTCGTTTCGTCGGAAGAATAATTGATATCAAAGAGCTATGTTCCCATTGATCGTCAATTCGTCCCACCGTTCGCAATATTTGTTCAGCCCGATGGGTGTAGGTGTGCCCTTCCCAAATAATCCTCTGCCCCTTGTGCACTTCCCGTTCGACGAGCTCTTTCGACTCAAGAAGTTTCGATACGACATTTTTAGCTTCAGAAGCATTCGATGCCCGAAACAAACCCCGGCCTGCGAACAACTGTCCTGCCGGACTGTAAGCGCTAACTACTGGAGTCCCACAAGCTATAAGCTCCCAAACACGCCTCGACATCATTGTTTGCGAATCGACAACACTATCCACATTGATAAACGCTTTAAATCTACGGTAGGCGGTTAAGACTTCACTATAGGGAATCGCGCCGCCCAAATAGTCCTTAAATTCCGTAGGGAATTGATACCGGTCTGGGCCGCCTGCGTGACGCGAAAAGATAACCACCGGCTCGCGCCTATTACTAGCAGCTGATATTGCACCGCGCAGGAGAGCGACAAGATTTTGCCCTCGTTCATCAAACTTGTCTCTATAGAATGTACCCGCGAATGCCACACCCCTTCTTTCAGGGAAGGAGTTCCACTTGACTGGATTATGCATTGGCACACTTGCAGCAAATTGCAAGACTCCAACCCTGTCCTGGCCGAGTACATCGGCGTACTTTTCTACCATCTCGACAGCACTTGTGAAAACAAAATCGCACATACACGCTACCGGAAAGAAGTCTGCAAAGTGAGGTGGATCTTCCTTATTCCAAAAGACCACAGGAACATCTGCTCTTTTAGCTCGCTTTTTCAGCTCGACAAGCTCTGACGGCACACCGTTGGTCAGCTTTCCTTTCCAAGAACCAGCTTCTCCGAGCCACGCTGATTCAACTAAGAGAAAGGACCATGTTTTAACTTCATCCAGTGAAGGTAGTTGGTTTGATATCACTGGAAAGGTCGAAAACTCCTTGCTCCAAGCAGCAGCAGAAAACTCATCGGCAATTAAGCCAATTTTATGCGACGAAAACAAGCCTTCCCACTGCAGCGATTGATAACTCCCCAGGCGACTCCCTAGTAGCTTGACATATGGAGGCGTACGTAACCCACTTAGCAACCCAGCACCGCCGGGACCACCTACTCCCCCACCAAATGCAGAATCCAGCTTCCGCCTTCTCGCAAACGTCTGCACCTGCTCAATACCACCGTGGCGGAAGTGCCACACAGCTTTTCGCAAGTCTGCTGACGACCAAATCAATGTAGCGTCCCCATCTTTTGCATATCAACCAAAGTACACTATCATCATACGGCTAGCGTTCCACTATGGAGAGCTTCCCAACACGCATTAACCGATTGGAAGATGGAATGGGCAAACACCGTAGAAAAAGTTTACCCCAGCAAGATTCTAGTGACGATGCTTTCTCAAGCAGGAAGGTCACCTCACGAGGCGACTATACGGTGCACATCGATGCTGGGAATTTAAAAGTCCTGGATACCCGCCCACCTCTCCTTCGCTACTTGCGCCAGCTATGGGGCAGACGTGAATACATTTGGGCAGAGTCGACCGCGGGTACGCTGAGGGTGGATAAGGACTTTAAGCTGGGCCGCCTTTGGCTTATTTTCCAACCACTTTGCGACGCAGCCATCTACATTATTATGTTTGGCCTACTGCTAAAGACCTCACGGGGAATTGATAATTTTATTGGCTTCGTCACAATTGGAATCGTCTATTTCGGTTTCATTAATCGGCTATTGCTGCTGGGGTCTGGCCTTCTAAGGACACAGAAGAATATGATAGTTTCTTTTAAGTTTCCACGAGCCGCCGTACCACTATCAAAAGCCTTGTCCCAAGGAATAGAATGCATCCCAGCGGCTTGTGTTGCTATTCTTGTCGGCTTAATTGCGCAATGGGACCATCCAGTGCATTGGACGCTCTTGCTCGTACCCATCGCCTACATTGGAATTATTCTCTTCAGTACCGGCCTCTTGCTTATAACTGCCAGAATCACTGCATTTCTCCCAGATCTGAAACCACTATTAGCACTCATATCTCGGTTTTGGCTATATGGATCCGGTGTATTTTACTCGATCGACACGTTCATTAATCACCCAGTTTTGGTCACTATAATGAAGGCAAACCCCGCATTTGTGTACCTTTCAGCTGTTCGAGATTTGGCTCTATACGGGAATATTCCTTCTGTTTCAAGCTGGATTCAGATGGCAGCTTGGTCATTCGGAACCCTAATTTTTGGAATACTATTCTTTTGGCAAGCTGAAGAAAGGTACGTGCGTGCTCTCCAATAGCGGTGGTAGCCGTCATTCTATAATGCAACCCATAGTCGTCACCCAAAATGTTTCTAAAACGTTTCAGATCCGAGATGGTCGCGGATCCTTCTTTAGGAAGCGAACCGCGAGTGAGGTACACAGCCTAGTCGATGCTAATTTTGTGGCATACGAAGGTGATTTCGTCGGAATTATCGGCCAAAACGGCTCAGGAAAGTCAACATTCCTCAACCTAATTGCTGGAAACGAAGCTCCAACTTCGGGAAGGATTTTAGTTAGGGATCAACCTGTACTACTCGGCATCTCGGCTGCGCTGAAACCGCAATTGTCTGGGCGGCAAAACGTCCTCCTAGGACTAATGGCTATGGGTGCAGATAGTGAGTACGTCGAACAAGAATTTCCTCGTATTGTTGAGCTGTCAGGAATAGGGTCGGCGATTGACCGGCCGATGGAAACGTATTCTGCAGGAATGGGAGCCCGCTTAAGATTTGCTATCGCTACTGCAATTCAGCCGGATATTCTTTTAATTGATGAAGCCCTCTCTGCCGGCGATGCTGCTTTTGCTAAACGGGCAAAGCGACGCATGGACGAATTGCTAGAGCGTGCAGGCACTGTTCTGCTTGTCACCCATGCCACCGACGTCATAAACAGTATGTGCAATCGAGCGATTTGGATCCATGAGAGTAGAATTATCGCTGACGATAGCCCAGAAGTGGTCACCGATGCTTATAGGCAGTGGGCCGAGTTCGCTTCTGCAGAAGAATCCACTACCGCTGAAGACTTTATTGCCGGCGTCGAACTCAATTACCGAAAGCCGAGTATCGTACTTCGCTATTAGTTTCTTAACCATACATTGACCAATGTCCAGCGCATAGACACCTTCGTATCAACTCAAAATTAGCCGAGAAGGGCAGCCCACGCGCTTTAGCGACCTTCTTCAGGAGTTGTCGCAGATTGACACCAAAGAAGTCAAGAACCACCTAGCTCGGGCCCGATCCGCAAGAGACTTCATACAATACCAAAGAGTCGAGGTTGCAATAGCCCCTCAACATCGTACAGTTTGCAGTTTCTCCGCCCGGCTCGAAAGAATTCCACGCGATTTACCACCTGAAGAGCCTGTTCGACCATCGTTACCAAAGTTTGGTTTGATAGATCAGGCACTCTGCGGTTACATCTAAGTCTGCAACAGCTTAGTCCGTGTCTCCCACACAATAGCCTAGTTCGGAGGTGTTATGTCCATAGGTTTTTGGACATAACAGAGCAAGCCGAGGCGGGGTATGCCACATACGTAAATTGAGGTGATTGAGCCCAATACTGGCTAGCCCCTCCATCGGATCCGTGGCGGATACAAATCTCTCAACGGTCCCTTCTACGCAGCCAAACAGCGGCTTTCATGTGATAGTCCTCCCCCGTAATCCTCAATACAACGCTGTTCGATGAACAGCGTTGGTTTGCTTAAAACCGGTAAGTGCTTTGAACAGATTAACAACTGGTAGGTTGCACCAAGGGCCAAACCGCCCTAGATATGGTTCCTACATAGTCTAAAGAAAGATTGGAGGGGTACCTAGATCACTCCACTACTACACGAATATTGGATACATAAGGTGACAATTTTCCGTTTTCGCCCTTCCTGAGCATCCTCACGCTTTATAGATCACTCAATTCTACATTGTCACTACTTACCTCAAACAAAGGCAATGCTTTCATTAAAAATATCTGTATACTGATTTTGCCTTTGGGCGGCCAGGTGCGACTTTTTGAGTTAAAAATATAGCACTTGAGTGAGAACATCGAGCATTCAGGAATGTTCTACATACTCAAACGAGACCCCTGTGCCGGTGAATTATCACAGTGCACGATATATCTTCCTGTACCTACGCGCGTTGCTTCTCCAAGAATGCTGCTTCGCCCACGATCTCCCTAATTCTAGTTGTAATGCACTGTATTCGCCAAGCTGTTCTATGCACTTAGCCAATGCGTCCGAATTCTCGGGTTCAAAGTACTTAGCGTATTGGCCTGTAATTTCTCGAACTGCGGGCAAGTCACTCGCTATGACGGGCACGCCAAGAGCTTGAGCCTGTAACGCTTTAATTGGCGTTACTTTCCTGCAGACAGGAGTATTTCGGCGGGGAAGCACGAATGCATCAAGAACTGCATACCACTTCCAAATAGATTCGTTCGGCTGCCGCCCAACGAACAAGACTCGGTCCGACAGCCCTAGTTCTCTCGCTTGCTTTTCAAGCTCGATACGAGCGCTTCCATCGCCGACGATTAACACTCGAACATCTGACAGGAGAGCTGCTGCGCTTAACAGGACGTCAAGTCCCTCATACCCGACGACTGAAGTAACGGTACCAACCGTTTTAACGTCTTCTAGCCCTAGTTCTTTCCGCAACAATGACCGATCAAGCTCTCCTTCTACTGGTGCATCGTGAACGGCATTCGGTACCACGGTAATCTTTTCTCGTGAAACGCCTCGGTCATGGAGCTCAGCTTTGGAAACTTCGCTCAAAGCTACTACCGCGTTGGCAGCCATCATGCATAACGTTTCTTGACGACGAGCAAGCTGATAAAAATCAGACTTCAGCAAAACGTGTTGTCGCTCAGCCGGCTGCTTCGACAGCCAAGTACTCTCAAGCTCCCCTCGAACTTCGTATACCCACGGTATGCCTAGCTGTCTCGCAGCTTCCGCCACTACTAATGCATTATTGTAATCAGTCGTGGTGTGAAGAATGTTCGCGCCGACTTCTCTCGCCAGGTCGACTAATAGCTCAACTTCAATCTCAAGTCGTTTAAGAAGTGAACCCGGGTAGCTGCTAGGAAGGCTCCGGAAATAGGGAATCCCTTCCACAACTTCGCAATTTTTTCTGGGCCATTTGCCGACGACCAACGGATAGGCCAAACGGGTCATAGCTGCAACACGGATTCCTGATTGACTCAGAGCAAGCAGCGTGTTGTGGGATCTGTAAGTGTATCCCGACATGGTGTGAGGCAAACTATTTGTTAGGTAGAACAGTACGCAAGGTGCACCGTCCTGTTTCGGCTTGCGAAGCTCTGAAGCAGCGTTGACCCGCGTAACCTTCTTTTCTAGCAGTTGTAGGCGTTCGCTCGCTCTGGCTACTCTATGTTTGTCCGCTCTGCTTAGCTCTTCATAGCTGGTAGATTCCGTTCCTGATGCGAGGATCTCTTGAAGCGCACTCAACTCGCCTTCGTCGAGCATTCTTTGGACGGCAGTCTTCCGATGTGGAATAGACGGAAAATACTTGAGACCTGCACGGAGAGGCGAAAGCTTAAGGCGTTGAAATACCTTCTCGAGAAAGAGTGCTGGGTCGTCTGAGGCCATCTTAAACATTGCCGAACACAAAAGCCGCGAAGTGCGAGCATAGTGTATTAACCGTCTACGCATATTCATTCACTTCGCCTTACTACAGTTGAAATAATCTTACTGACCGTGCGAGGGGTTTCGTGACTACGTTGCTGCTTTACCCAACTTGCTCCACTATCAGATACCTCCAAGCCCTTAGGGTTCCACACTAGTTGTGTCCAAAGCTCTGCCAATGCCTTCGGATCATTCGGCCTCACTACCGTACCTGCATTCAACCCCGCAATGATGGAAGCTGCTTCTCCTTGGACCACAGCAGAAATGTGAATACCTGCTTCCATTAATTCATACACCTTGGATGGGACCGTGCGCTTAAGGGGTTCCCAATCCGCAAGATGAACAAGCGCGGTATCAGCCCACTGGTAATACTCTTCTAGGCTGTCTGCAGGGTGCTTAGGTTCAAAGCTCACTGCGCTTCCTAAGTCTTTGGAGATTCGTTGCAGTTCAGGCTTTGCCGCTCCACTTCCAACAAATCTCAACCGCACATCCACGCCTTGCTGGATACAGAGTTTGAGGGCATCAACTGCATTCTGAAGATCTTGCGCTCGCCCTATTGTCCCAGCGTACAAAACTCTCAATGTCCCGGAAGTAGCCAGATTCCTGTTAGTTTTGAACTTTGTAGCCGCAGGAAAAACGTTTCGAATCGTAAAAACCAGAGGCGTGGCTCCGTTTCGTATTAGCACAGCTCGCTGTCTTAGGTCCTTAGCAAGCTCGCTCGACGTCGAAATGATGGCGTCTGCTTCTCGCATACTCCGGTATAGAACTCGCTGCGTTAGCCACGAAACGATTTGAAAAAGCCCAACGGAAAGCACTCTCTGCCTGAACGACTTTTTCCCTGTTCCTTCGTTCCAGCTATCAGCCTCTTTTAACAAATCAGGCCAAGCATCACGCAGATCGATAACGTAGGGAGCCTGAAATCTCTTGCTAGCCAGCCAAGTCACTGCCGACGTCGGCAAAGCAGGAACAGTCCCGAAGATTAAATCCGGCCTGTAGCCTTTTAACGAGCCTCCAGCGGCAAGGAGAACCTGTAATGATCCCAAAGCCACGGCAGCTTGATTAAATGCACGTATCGTTAGTGATGTACCCCCAGGAAAGAAACCACTGCGCACGATACGCTCACCGGATGGGCCGGTCTCAGATTCCTTTCGAGGGAGAAACCCACGAGCTTTTACCCATCGGGGGAATGACATCCTTCGGTCATAGTGCGCAGGCGGCGCGACAACAGTCACCGAATGCCCTTGCTCTTTCAGGATTTCTGCCAGCCATCCCCATCGACGTTGAGGCACACCATTTTCTGGGTACCAGTATTGGGAAATAACGAGGATTTGCAAGCTTTTCATCCATCTTCTACACGAGTCAGCTGGACATTCATCAAAATCTCCATCAAACAGCGAATTGGTCAAGACTCTAGAACGACAATAATACGTCTAGCCATCCCAATCCCAATTAACTGAAAGATGCCGCCAGAAACGGGTGTGCATGCCGCCAGAAACGGGTGTGCGCGCCTATTTCCAGATTCCCTTGGTATCGATCACAGTCTTTCCTTCGATAATGGCCGGATCCATCTCGATAAATTCTTTATGATTAACAAGAAGCAAAACAATGTCGGCGTCTGCAACAGCTCCTTGAAGATCTTGCTTCTTGAGATTGGAAATCGCCGACAGCGGCTCAGGGAGTTCTGGGACATTTGGTTCGACCACACGAATATCCAACTCTGGGTTTTCCTGCCCAAGTTGCTTGACGATATTCAAGGACGGGGATTCGCGCAAATCATCGATATCGTTCTTGAAGGCGATGCCTAACGCAGCAACGACAGCATCTTGCTTATCGGCAAGGGCTTCCTTAACCTTCTTAATTACCCATTGAGGCTTTCCGTCATTAACTTCACGCGCCATTCTGATGATCCGTGCTTCTTCAGGTACCGAAGAAACGATAAACCAAGGATCCACTGCAATACAGTGTCCGCCGACTCCTGGGCCAGGCTGAAGGATGTTGACACGCGGGTGGTGGTTGGCAAGATCAATTAGCTCCCAAACGTCGATACCAAGTCGATCACTAATCAGGGAGAGTTCGTTTGCAAAGGCGATATTGACATCGCGGAAAGAGTTCTCCGTCAACTTTGCCATCTCTGCAGTAGTTGCATTGGTCTGCAGCAGCTCGGCAGTACAGAACGTCCCATAAAGGTCGCAGGCCATCTGAGTGCCTTTAGGAGTTAAACCACCAATAACTCGATCGTTGTTCTCCATCTCCTCCATAATTCGCCCAGGCAAAACTCGCTCAGGACAGTGTGCAACAAAGATCGCGCCCTCTGCATCTTCATCCAAAGAAAGGTCAGGCCTAAGCTCGATAATGTGCTTCGCCATTGCCTCAGTGGTACCAGGAGGGGAGGTCGACTCAAGGACCACGAGTGCACCTGGCCGTAGGTGGGGTGCCATAGCTTCTGCGGCTGCATTGATGTATTTGGTATCAACCTTGTAGTTGTCACGGAATGGCGTCGGCACACAAACAATGTACGCGTCAGCCTGAATCTGCTCTGCCTGCGCCTTCAAGAATCCCTCATCTACGACACGCTTTAGCAAAGCCTCAAAACCAGGCTCAAAGAAGGGAACCTCTCCCTTATTAATCGAATCTACGAACTCCGGATTAACATCAACACCGGTCACCTTGACACCCTTTGACGCAATAAAAGCCGCGGTAGGGAGCCCGATATACCCCAGACCAACAACACATACCGAGTTAAACTTCGTGGCCGACTTTTCTGCGGTTGCCATTTAGAACCTTTCTAGGTTAATTACTTGCTTCCCCTATATTAGGCATTCGGTCGCTCCGTTGCCGACATTAGGCCCATTTCGCCGATCCACGAAGCGTTCAACCACATACCCCACACATGGCCACCCAAACCCATTAAGAATGAGAAGAAAGAACACCTCTAAGCAGGCGATTTGCCTCTTGGCTCACGAGCACTATATAGTTACTTCTCGTTGCACAGAGCGAAGCGAGTTGCTCGGCAGCATACACATATTCCTCCATAGCTCAGTTGGCAGAGCATTCGACTGTTAATCGAAGGGTCACTGGTTCGAGCCCAGTTGGAGGAGCATCTGCAGGCCCCTTCTACTAGATAATTTCTGGTGGAAGGGGTTGCTACATTTTCGCTCAGGCGCGCACCGGCGGCGGGCGTTTTGCGCATGCAGTGGAAATGCAGCGGCGTTTTGGCTTAAGGGACATTTCGTGTGGATTTAGCTGCGTCTAACCCAGCCTTTTCTTATGCCTAAGCTGGGGTTCCATGCGTTGTCGGTGTAGGTGTCGTATGTGGCCGGTCGCCCGTCCGGGGGCCGCGTCGTGTGAGTTCTTTTTCGCCCAGGCTGCGCGTGCTGCTTTCCCCCTTTGCGTCCGAAGCCTTGATGACTGGCTGGTCCCAATGGAGCTACAGGGGCTCTGGAGTGGACGTAGTGGTAGGAATGGGCCTTGGCGCACCAGCCGCAGGTTACCTACCACAGGCCTAGGACTACTCGGTGTTGATTTCGCCGATCGGGCTGTTGGAACCGATCCAAAATCAAGATCACTGCATTATCCCAGGCTGCCCCGGGAATCCGTATCGGTTTATCCACACGAAATGTCCCTTAAGCCGGCGTTTTAGCGCCCGGCCACCACAAGGTGAAACAGCCACGCAATCAGCGCGAAACTTTGAACACCACCGTTCATTGCCACAAAGATGGACTTGCCACCTACGGAAATAGCCGAAAACTAAAGCGCCCCTGTTGCGACCGGCTATTTGGTAGCAGTGTCGT
>NZ_KV799876.1:0-226 GCF_001810085.1 Corynebacterium sp. HMSC072A02
TGTTGCCACGGGGTTGCCGGCAGGTCAGCAAGGAGATGCTGCTCGTGTGCTTCGAAGAGATCCCTGCGGCTTGACTGCTGACTGCGAAACGGCACGGAGGTGTTGATCGCATCGACTAAGCCCACAATCTTTCCGTTGAGCTCGTCTAAGTCAACACACTGGTGGTCTTCAAGGGCGTGGATGATCTTGTGCGTGACGATCTTTACCGCAGCTTCCACATTTGCTT
>NZ_KV799877.1:0-4819 GCF_001810085.1 Corynebacterium sp. HMSC072A02
CCCCCGACGTGTCTACTTTCCGGGGGTCAGGTCCGACTAATTTCTTGTTTTTTCTGTGTGTCAGCTCACTAACCAAAAGCCTAGGACACGCACCTGTGCGCCTTGTTTATTGGAGCGCACGGGGATACTGGAGACTACGAGTACGCACTAGACGCCGCCAACAGTGCAGCCGGACACCTGCAAGCAATACAAGCGGAGCTGCCTTCCACTTCCCCACTGGCCCGTGACACTGGAAGGCTTGCAAGGCTCGTGCGCGCCGCACAGCGGAACCTGTCTCAACAGCGTCCCGCAGATAATTCAGTCGAACTTCTTAACTTAGCCGCCAGCCTCAAAGAAAGGCTGGAAGGGGCGGATTCTAGGGGTCATTTTTCTTTGGCTAAACGCGGTTTTAGGCCGAATTTCGGCTCTCGACCACGAGCTCTAGGCCACGGGCTTCGTCCTCGTTTGAGAACCAGCCGGTGGCCTTGGTCGGGCTACGCCGCAAGCGGTGGCGCGTTGGGGAAAGCGTCGGTGCTAGTCTCATTGCGTCCGCGGGTGAAATTGGATAGCCGAAAGTTTAATTGCTGGGATTCTGTAAACTCTGTGTGATTAGATTCACACACCCCGACAGCGCTTCAAAAAGACCTTCCGGGCGTTATAGGAGCCACCGATAACGCCCGGTCGGGGCCGTTTGGAACACTGCTGCTCCGTCAGAGCCCGAAGGCTCCGCCACTGACGAGGATCACGATACCGAGGCCGATGAGAACGATGGGAAAGAGGATGCCCTCCCAGCGTTCGAGCACTTCCGCGATCGGGGGGCGGGTTGCGACGAACTTTGCCAGGGCCACCAGGACCGCAACGAGCGCGAGGAAAATAACGCAGTAGGCGACTACTGCGAGAGGTTCCACGCTGAGGAATACAGGGGTGTAGACGCCGATGTTGTCGCCACCGTTGGCAAAGGTGACGCCTGCGACTGTCCCCACGCCAACCTTCTTGCCGGCAATCTTGGCCTCGTCGTCATCGTCCTCATCGTCTCCGCGCCAGGCCTCCCATGCGGCCCAGAGGCCGAGGCCCAGCGGGATTAGACCGAAGTACGGGATGGCTGTCGAGGGCAGGAATGCTCCGGCGCCCATGGTCACTAGAACCGCGGCACCGAGGATGCCCGCGAATCCGAGGTACTGGCCGGCCAGAATGCGGGCGGTAGTGCCGCGCTGGCCTGCCCCTCGCGCGAAGAAGAGGGAGAGCACGATGATGTCGTCGATGTTGGTAGCTGCGAACAGGCCTATCGCCTGCAAGACCGAGGTGAGGATCATGCGTCCTCCCCAGCTGCGTAGCACCCGGGAAGCGAGCAGGCGGGATCGATGCACGGGGCGTCTTCGTCTACTGCCAAGGTGGCATCGACCAATGTGGTCAGCGCCTGCGCCAGGTGCGGATCGGCGATCTCGTATCGTGTCCGACGCCCCTCGGGCTCGGAGACGACAATCCCACAATCGCGCAAGCATGTCAGGTGGTTGGACACGTTCGGGCGTGTCAGGTCCAGATCTCGGGATAGTTCCGCCGGGTAGGCGGGATGGTCGAGCAGGGTCAAGATGATCCGGGATCGAGTGGGGTCGGCCAGTGCACGACCCAGGCGGTTCATCACGTCGAGACGCGAAGCAATAGTCAGCATGCGCTGAACTATACAGCGATCGCTGAACTAGTCAAGTTCCGGGTAGCGGTGCAGCTGTGTGCGCTGCTGAAGAGACAGTGAAAGTAGCAGAGATGGCGCAGATTCCGGCAAAGTTGCGAAAACAGCTGAACCACGCTCGTTTCTGATGATCGGCCCATGTGCGATTTGTGCCGCGCCGAAGGCAACCGAATTGGCTCGAAGTGGTGCTGTTGCAAAGTTGGGGCAGTAGAAAGACCGACGTGAAATAATCAGAGCCATGGGCATCTTCTCCGGTCGGCATTTCCCCCGTGACATCATCCTGTGGGCGGTGCGGTGGTACTGCCGCTACGGCGTGAGCTACCGCGACCTCGAAGAAATGATGACCGAGCGGGGTGTGCCAGTCGATCACACCACGATCTACCGCTGGGTGCAGAAATACGCCCCTGAGCTGGATAAGCACACTCGCTGGTACCGGCAGGTACCCGACTGGCAGGCCCGGTCCTGGTGGGTGGATGAGACCTATATCCGGGTCGGCGGCACGTGGTGCTATCTCTACCGGGCTATTACCGCCGGTGGGCAGACCTTAGACTTCTACCTCTCACCAAAACGGAATGTGGCTGCGGCCAAGCGTTTCCTGGCCAAGACGCTACGATCGAATACGACAGCCGGGTCCCCGCGGGTCATCAACACCGACAAGGCACCAGCTCTGGCCAAGGCAATATCCGAGCTGAAGGCGGAGGGAATCTGCCCTCAGACGGTGGAGCACCGGCAGGTGAAATACCTGAACAACGTTCTCGAGGGAGATCATGGCCGACTTAAAAGAATCCTGGGACCGAAGGGGGCGTTCAAAAACCGAATTTCCGCCTACCGGACGTTGAAAGGGATGGAAGCGATGCATTCATTACGGAAAGGTCAGGGCACGATGTTTGCTTATGGGCACCCCAATCCGGACGCGGTGATCGTCAACCGGGTCTTCGAGACGGCCTGAGAACGCCAGCACGCAGCGGCCATCAGGAAATGAGAAACTGGGTCGTCTCGGCTCTCCGCCCAACTTTGCAACAGCACCTATCATATATAGTACATGCCAGCTAAAGGCTTTCATCTTTACACAGCGTTGGATTTGTACTCGCGCAAGGTTGTGGGATGGACTGTCCAACACCGACAGGAAAAGACCATCGCTACACGCCTGATTGAACAAGTCATTGCTGACCAGGAGCTCAACGGTCACAGCGTTGAAGTCGTACACACCGACAACGGCAAAGTCATGACCTCACACATGATGAAGGACATGCTGGATGAACACGGCGTGCAGCTGTCATTAATTCGGCCGAATGTTTCGAATGACAACCCATTTGAAGAGTCATCACATCGCACAATCAAGCATCACCGCTATGCGTTAGAAACCTATGATGATATCCAGCATGCGCAGAAAGTCATCGGCAGGATTATCGACGAATACAATAACCGTGACCGCCACAGCGGGCTGAATGGATACACACCTAGTGAAGTGTATTCAGGCACGTGGCGTGACATCCTTGAACATCGCCGAGCAAAGGAAACCGTCTACTACGCGACGCACCCGCACCGCAGACCCAGACCCCGGAAATCCGTCTACAAGCCACCACCTAAAACGGTAGAAATCAACAACGGCAAACCCCTAGCGCCCGAGACATCGAGCGCGTAAAGTAACAACCACGTCAAACAGGGGGATGTTCACAACTCAAAGGCAGGCGCCGATCGAGGGCAAAGGGACCAAAGTAAGAGGACCAAACTAGAAGGACCACCAAGCGAGCCTTTCCACATCCCCGGCCGGCTGGTTACTTATAGGCCGAGAAGCCCGTAATCTTCTTGCCCATGATGAGGGACTGCACAGTGTCGGTGCCCTCGTAGGTGTGCATGGCCTCAATGTCCGCGAAGTGGCGAGCGATATCGTTTTCCAGCAGGATGCCGACTCCACCGAGCATGTCGCGGGCGTCAGCGGCGATGCGCCGCGCGGCACGCGTGTTGTGGAGTTTGGCCGCCGAGGCCTGTTCCGGGGCCAAGGTGCCAGCATCTTCGCGCTGGGAAACCTCACGGCAGGTGAGCATCATCTGGCTGAGGTCGAGGACCATGTTGGCCAGACGCTGCTGGATGATTTGGGCTTTGGCCAGCTCGCGGCCGAACTGGACGCGTTCGAGCACGTACGAGCGGGCAGTCTCATAGCAGGCCACCGCAGAGCCAAGCGCCATCCAGGACACGCCAATGCGAGTGGAGGTCAGGACGCGGGAAACGTCCTTGAAGCTGCGACAACCTGGAAGCTGGTTGGCGGCGGGAATGCGACAATCGGTCAACGTGATGTGTGCCTGGTGGATGGCACGCAGGGAGAGCTTGCCTTCAATCACGGTAGCGGAGTAGCCGGGGGTTTCCTGTGGGACGATGAAACCGCTGACGTTACCGTCTTCCATACGGGCGTAGATGATGGTGATGCCGCCGGAGGCACCGTTGCCAATCCACTTCTTCTCGCCGTTGAGGACCCATTCGTCGCCATCGCGAACCGCGGTAGTTTCCAAAGCGATGGAGTCCGAGCCGTGGTCCGGTTCGGTCAGCCCAAAAGCACCGAGCAGCGAACAAGATGCCATCTGCGGCAAGTACGAAGCCTGCTGTTCCGGAGAACCAAGCATCGAAATTGAGCGCATGGCCAGCCCCGCCTGCACCGCAATCACCGTGCCCATCGAAGCATCGGCACGCGTGACTTCCATGAGCGTCAAGCCAGCGCCAAGCGTGGACATCTGTTCATGGCCTTCCACCGAAAGCCCATCGGTCATCACGTCCAGCTCCCCCAGACGCTGAACCAAGTCCAGCGGATACTCCGCGGCCTGCCAGTGCCGGTTAATCACCGGGTCGGAGTAGTCGCGGAACTGCGCCGCGCGCTTCCACCCCGCAGCATCGGCCTCAGAAAGGCTGTCAAAGACACCCAGGAAATCAGTGGTGGACTCGAAGAGGTTGTGGGACATGGTCAATTCTCCAACTAACAGGCAATACGAATGGCGATTAGTGTTAATTGTGACCTGACTCTCCCCAGGCTGTCAAGTGTCTCATCACAACGCGCGGCACAGCCGGGATTCGGAACGATAACCAGACTCCAGGGCCAGTATCTCCCCCAGCCAACCTTCACCCTGCCTGTTGCGACCGGCTATTTGGTAGCAGTGTCGT
>NZ_KV799878.1:0-21897 GCF_001810085.1 Corynebacterium sp. HMSC072A02
TCCACGACGTCGACGTCCTGGTCCTCGATGACTTTCTCACCACACCTGTTGATGCCGCGACCGCGCACCAACTACTCAATATCCTCGCCGGGCGGGAACACAAAGTCTCAACCATTGTGACCTCGCAGTTCACCCCACAGGAGTGGTACAAGTCCATCCCTGACGCCGTGATCTCCGAGTCAATCCTCAACCGACTCGTCTCCGGCGCCGAGATCATCACACTCGAAGGACCAAACATGCGCCTCACCACCAACACATAACCACCAACAACGCCTGAGTAAGACACCGCTACCAGGTACTCACTCAGGCGCTACCAGATACTCACCACGCCGCTACCATTTCGGTCTTCTTAACAATAGTCCTTTAAGCACTAATTTCTCTTTCATGCGCCACGTCGTTCGCGGTGCCTCCGACCCATTGGAGGTGAAGTAGGTGGGCAAATCAGCTCAGCCCGCAACTATGAAGAGCTCGCGGAGGTTGCCGCGCCGGTGGTGGGAAATCGGCGTAATCCTGCTCGTCGTCGTGATCATCGCCGGCAGCGTACACGTGGCGCGTAATACCGCAGGGATATCCGTGGGAGAGTTGGACCCGATTGATCGGCGCGCCTTAGAGGAGTACTCGGAATACGCCGCTGCCGTAGAGGATGCTCCAGATTCGGCGGCCTGGCTCAATGCGGCTGCGACCGAGCACCCCACGCTGCTAATCAGCAGGAAGACCCACTTTTCCTACCTGATCAACCCCTCCCAAGAAGTCTCTTCGCCCTTCGCTGCACCTGTTGACATGGGCGATAACCCCGCCGGCCTCGAGGTCTATCGGTTGGACCGCATTTACCCGAGGCTGTTGCCTATTAAGGTCGCAGGCGGTAGCTTCAACACGGTGGGCGAGACCACGACAGTCCAGGGGAGCGATGTCTACTACCTCAAATTCGGTGAGGATAATTTCGACAAGCAATTCTCCTCAGAACACTTCATTACCTTCTTCGCGCATGAATCCTTCCACTTCTACGGTCAAGCTCGGTGGGCTTTGGACTCGCGTGTCTTTGGCGAGCTCTCCCCGCATGGGGTGGAGCTGCTCGACGAGAGAATGCGGCTGCTCGATGCAGTCCGCGACGCGGGTGCAGACCAAGCTCGGCTGAGGGAACTGGCCACAGAATTGCTCGCTCTGGAAAAGGAACGCCTAGCTGCAGATCCTGACTACGTCAGCCAAGAACGCTGGATGGAAACCGTGGAAGGCACGGCTACCTACCTCGGGATAATGGCCTCACGTGCGGTGGGGTATGACTTTGGCCCGATGTACTTCGACAACACTAAGGAAGCGCGTTTCACCGACGTTGTTCCGTTCCTAGAGTCCGGGCAGATCGACAATGACTTTCTGCGTAATCGATTGCCATATGAGGCCGGCGCTCAGTTGTGTTTGCTGCTTGCAGCATTAGCGCCGAGCGGGGAATGGCAGGCCTTTCTCAATGAACAATCTCTGGATTCTCACCGCACGCTTGTCGACGCCCTGGGCCACGTCTTTGGCCAAGAGAAGTAGATCCGCTAAACAGCGCCGCCTATAAATTGGGCGAAAAAGAAAGGCTGGTCAGAAAAGGTCTGACCAGCCTGAGAGCCTTTTGTGAAACTACCCGCTCACCTGCACTAACGCTCACCACAGCAGTCGTTTCCGCCGGTTTCCGTAGCCGGTTCCGTCGGTGTGGGTGACCAGCCATCGCCAGGTGTCGGCATGTCCCTCCAATTGCTAGTTCATCTCGCTCGTTGTGTTGAGCACAGTCGGAGGAGATTGGGGTGCTTCAGTTTTCGCTAGCTAGAATTCGGTTTGCCACTGATTCATGCTCGTAAACGTTCTCTAGAAGCAGACGAGTAAACTTTTTGCTTCCTTCGGCCTGCTCTTGGGAAATTGATTCAATCTCATGAGTTGCATCGTTACCAATGCGTCGGATGGATTCTGCCCAGATCGTTTGTTGCCGTTCAGTAAGGTAATCCTGCTCCAGCAAATACGTTATGCACTGCTGGAAATTTGGTGCAAAGCCACTTTTGTTTTTGGGTTGTATGCCGCGCTCGACGGCGACGAGAAAGACGATCTTTCGGTACATCAATGCAGCCGCATTAAAGGCTTTGGCATGGAAGCATCGTTCTCCCTCGATCCATGCCTTTCCAATGTGGGGAGGAGTGCCCTCGGGTTCAAGATCGGGTGTTCCCTGCGGTGCTTTTCCTGTTAGTTGTCCGTCTTTCCAGTAGACCGATGGAAGCGAGCAATGAGGACAATAAACTGCGGCGCTTAGACGCTCTTTTGCCGCTGCATCGAGTCTGGTTAGTTCTGCAATTTTGATCGTGGGAGTGGCGGAGCAGTGCCCACAAGGTAAATCTGTATAGGCTTGTTCCCTTGTAAAGCTATTCATATAGTTACTGTCGATAACTTCAAGGTTATTCCAAAATTCTGATGACATTACTTTTCCATTCCCATTTTTGCGGACGTTGGCCCTCCAGGAAACTCCGCATTATCGAATAAAAGCTAGTTTCTGACTTACTTAGGCGCTTTTGAAATGGTCGTCCGCAAGTCTGGCTGTCAATAGCTAGTCCAACTCACCCATCTCATTCGCTGCTGCCATGATCTCAGCCAGGGTGGCAACCACGTTTTTCAGCACGTCGCGGTCGGTGGTCAGCAGTGCGTCGCGCTGTTTGCGCTGCTCGATGCCATCAAAGATGGCCTTGGTGGCTTCCTGCTGGAACTTGCGAGAGCGTTTAAGCTGCTCGCTTGAGTTTTCTTTGCCCAGGCGCACAGCCTCGGGCTGGGCAGACAGCGTGCCCCACGCGGCGACAATCATTTGTGCGGTTTCGTCGCTGTTGACATCCACCCCTGCCATCGAGAAGATGTCGTTGACTTTTTCAACGGCCTCATCAAAAGCCGCACGCAGCGGGGTTTTCGGCTCACCAAGACGAACCGTGAACTCAGGAACATTCAGCGGCTCTGACTCACCGTCGGACACGCTGTAGTCTTCGTCCACAGCACCTTGGGCAATGGCCACACCAGCCAGCGTGACACCTGTCAGGAAGTCTTCGTCCTCATCTAGCTCGGTGATGTGCAGGTTTGGCTCCAGCACGGTGCACAGCATCGCGCGGCGGGCTACCTCGGCATCGGCGTAGTCAACGATTTGGGATAGGAACTCGTAGGCGTGGCGGTATTTCAGCACGTGCGCCTTGAAGTCTTTGGCGCGCTCGCGGGTGTCCTTATCGTTAGAGTTTCGGTCTGTGCGCCAGCGGTCAAGGATCTTGTTGGCGGCACCTCGTAGTTTTTCTGAGTCCTCGCCCGCCATAAAGACTTCGGCCACCTTGTTCATCTCGTCCGGGTCATAGTAGCCAGCGGTGTCCAACTCGTCTGCCAGGGTGTGCAGCGAGTTGGGGTCAATGTCGGTGTCGATGGCAGCGCCCTGGTAGTAGCGCTTGAAGTCGGCTTCGATGTCAGCGGGGTCGTTGGCGAAGTCAACCACCATGGGGGCGGGCTTGTCTGGGTGGATGCGGTTAAGCCGGGAGAGTGTTTGCACGGTGGCCACCCCGGAGAGGTGCTTGTCCACGTACATTGCGCACAGTCGCGGCTCGTTGAAGCCGGTTTGGAACTTGTTGGCCACAATGAGCACGCGGTAGTCCAAGTCGTCGTCTTTGAAGGCGCGCTCCACGTCAGACTCGCCGTTCATGCTGACTTCGGTGACTGGATCTGGTTCGTCCTCCATGCGCACCGCGTCGGAGAACGCCACCAGCGAGTGAAACTCGTAGCCCTTGGCGGTGATGTAGCGGTTCATTTCACGCGCCCAGTGCACTGCTGCCTTGCGCGAGGAGGTCACCACCATGGCACGTGCCTGTCCACCAAGATGGTGGGCAACGTTGCGGCGGAAGTGCTCTACGACAACCTCCACTTTCTGTGCGATGGAGGTGGGGTGCAGGCGGACAAAGCGCACCATGTCGGAGACTGCCTCAGATTGGTCTACCTCTTCGGTTCGTCCCAATTCGTCGCGGACTTCTGCCCACATGGTGTACGTGGAATAGCAGGTGAGCACATCCATGATGAAGCCCTCGGCAATGGCCTGGCCCATCGGATAAGTGTCAAAGGCGACATAGTGGCCGTCCGGGGTCTGCGAGCCGAACAACCGCAGTGTTTTGCCTTTAGGTGTGGCTGTCAGCGCCACAAACGTCATGTTCGCAGCTGTGGCAACAGCCTCCTGGCGCAGCTCTAGCAGGTCATCGGCGGTGTATTCTTCGGACTCGTCTAGCTCCACCTCAGCCAGTAGTTCACGCAGCGCAGTGGCGGACGAACCAGTCTGCGAGGAGTGCGCCTCATCAGCAATCACGCACCAGTTGCGGCCCTGAATATCCGGCTCATTATCCAGCAGCGAGAGCACATACGGGAAGGTTTGCAGCGTGCAGGTAATGATGTGGCCACCCTCGACCAACGCTTGCTGCAACTGAGGGGACTTCGCACCAGAGTTTTCACCAACTGAAACCACCAAGCCGCGCGATGCAGCCAGTGCCTGCATATCCTGGCGGATATTGGTATCGAGTGCTGTGCGGTCGGTGACCACAATGACAGAATCAAACGTCTTGGTGCCATCATCAGCCACCTGCCTAATCAGGCGATGTGCCAGCCACGCAATCGTCTTGGTCTTACCGGAACCAGCAGAGTGCTCGATAAGGTAACGCCCGCCAGCACCACGCTCGGCAACATCAGTGGTGACTTTCTCCACCGCGCGCAGCTGGTGAAAGCGCGGGAAAATAAGCTTGCCCTTGGCCCCACGCTTCGACTTAGGATCCGGCTCCCATACCGCGAAGTCGCTCAGGATGCGCAGCAGCAGCCTGGGCTGTAGCACCTTCTCCCACAGATACGCGGTTGCAGACTTTCCTTCTGCGGGCGGGTTGCCGCCAGCACCGTCATGTCCCTGGTTAAATGGCAGGAACCTGGTGTCGTTTCCTTTCAACGCCGTGGTCATGTACACCTCGTCGTTGGATACAGCGAAGTGTACGAGTACGCGGCCGGGTTGCAGAATGCGGCGATTCTTCGACGGTACCCGATCCCTGCGGTATTGCTTTATTGCATCTTTTACAGTCTGGGTATTGTCGGTCTTTAGCTCAATCGTGGCTACCGGAATACCGTTGACCGTGGCCACCAGGTCAACGGTTTCATTGCTGGAAGGGTCAAAGTGGACTTGGCGGATAATGCGCAGGCGATTCTCCTCCGCACGCTTAGCCGCAGACACACTGAGAGGATTAGCCGGTGGGAACGCCACCATGGGGCCAAAGGCCGCTGAGCGCGCGTTCGTCTGCGCGTATTTGAATCCTTCGCGCAGGGTACCTAGCAGACCACCCCGGATACGGCCGGTTTGTGCGTCTTTGCGGGTGGCGGATTCTAGCCGCTTGGCCACATACTCCAGCAGCAAACGCTGCGCATTCTCGCGGGTTGCTTCCGGCGCGTCCTCAGGCACAGCCTTGGCGTAGTCCTCCGGGTACTGGGTGGACAGCCAATGGAGCACATCAGCCGGGAACAGGCCAAGCCGTGCATCCCAGCCGGTGTCGCGCATACCTTTCTCGTAGATCCAGCCGTTGTCTTCTAGGTATTCACAGATGGCTTTTTCCAAGCGTTCTTCGCGCATGATGTCACGTTTAGGCATGAGGTTCGTCCTTGTCATCGAGTGAAACAGGAATATCAATCTCGCCGGTCACCGCCGCCGAAATCACCGCAGAGCGACGCTCCACAAGCAAGTCCCGCAGCTTCGTAATGTCCTCCAACATCGAATCAATCTCAGCGGTCTCACGGTCGATCTCGTCGGCAATGCGGCGTTGTTCGGCAAGGGGAGGGAGGGGGATGCGGAGTCCTTTAACCTGCTCAGCATTCAAGTTATTTTGCGTGTTTCCCCTGTGGAGAGTGACTAAATGGTTCTTTGATGCAATTAAGGACAATTTCAAGAAGTCTGGGGATAGGATTGATTCATCAGGAAAAACACCGAGGATAGCCTGATTCCAGCTGGCAGCTAGACCCAGCCTAGAAACTGCACCAAGGGTCGCCCCATACATCGCAAACAAGACTGTGCCTGGTTCACCGATTGTAAGACGGGCAGCATCAAAGCCTGCCTTGGTAACCTGTTTTTCCGTCGTTGTCACGACGGGTGTTGAACTCATATCCCCAATTGTTACCCAGGGATGTCCTTCTTCATCATCGTGGCACCAGTAGGACGGGTTTGACGTTGAGGGAGTTCCACCAGCAACGGTGGTGGCTGCGTATCCAAGAGGGATAGTCCCGTGCTTTGCAGCTTCCTTGAGCGCATTCTCGATGGCATTCGTGCGTCGCTCCGTCAGCAGCTGCTCCATCTCGTCCAAATCGGCGCGCATAGCGTCGATCTCGGCGGTCTCGCGGTCGAGGTAGTCAGCGATGGCGCGCTGGGTGGGAAGTGGTGGGGCAGGCATCTTGAATTGGCCGATCTTTGACCATTCGGTACGGGGCATCTTGGTACCCGAGGATGATGCATCTGCAAGGCCGACAAAGCCACTCGATAAGACAAGGTACGCAAGGAAACGAGAGTCACAGCCTTCGTTGGGGCGGTAGACGTGGATGTCTCCGAGGGCAGTTCCCTTCTTGTCCGCTAGCCATGATTTTGAGAGGTAGGGACGGAGCTTACCAAACAATACGTCCCCGGCTTGGAAAGCTTTTCCTTCTGACGTGCTTTCAGCAACTTCGTCGTTTTGATCTTCTAATTCATCTTCGGCGTCCAATACACCGTCGTCGATAAGCTTGCCGGTTGCGGATTCAATTCTTTCAAGTTCTACGATTTCGCCGCGAGAAGATGACTTCTCGTTGCAAAGGTCAGCCAGGCTCCAAAAAGGAACAAGTGGATATGCCGTGGTAGTCACTATTTCTTCACCTGCTTAAACTTCTCGATAAGGCGTTCCATGACCACCGCTACATCGTCGTCGATTTTCTCTAGAGGGCGGGCTGGCTCTGGTTTATAGAAGATCTTTTTGAACGGAATCTCATACCCGACAACAGCGCTAGATGCATCCCACACCAAGCCGTCTGCAAAAGGCAGCACATCTCGCTGCATGTGCTCCTCAATGTCCTCTGACATGGCTACACGCTCGGTGAATGAAAATGTTTTATCAGGAATTGGGTTCCCCTTGCGGTCAAAAGCAAGCTCCTTGGTGTCGTCGGGAACTCCTACGTTCTTAATGATCCTATCTATAACTTCGGAGAGGATTTTTACGCCGCGTTCCTGTGCTGCCTTCTTGATTTCATCAGTGAGGCTGTTGAACTTGACTCCATCAATGTCGCGCATAACATCAGCGTGTGCTGCAATAGCCTTTTTGCTCTTTAGCACTTCATCAATGGCCTCTTTCGTTACCGCTACACGAAGGCGGGCTTGTCGTGAGACCTTTACGTTCTTGAAGCTTAGGTCTTCTGCCGTCAGGATTCTGGAGATGTCAGAATCCTCAAATGTGTTGTAGGCACTCAATACCTTGGCGCGATCTGCTTCGTTCATTTCACGACGTTTAAACCCAAGGGTCTTATCGGTGAGCTGCCAGCACTCGGAGGCATCAATGAGCTGTACAAAGCCCTTTCGGTGTTTTTCCTTGTTGGTATCCAGAATCCAGATGTAGGTGGAGATTCCTGTACCGTAAAACATTCCTGTAGGGAGCTGAATAACCGCGTCTACTAGGTCGTTTTCCAGCAACCACGCGCGAATCCTATCCGGGCCGGAACCAGGGTTTCCGGTAAACAGAGGCGAGCCGTTGGAGACAACCGCGCCGCGTCCACCAGACCCGTTTTCACCTGCGGGCATGAGCTTGGAAGCCACGTGCGCCAGAAACAGCATCTGGCCGTCGTCTTTTTTAGGCAAGCCATGGCTAAAGCGGGAACCTGGAGTTTTGGCCTGTTCTTTGACCGAGGCTTCCTGCAACTCCCAATCAGAACCAAACGGCGGGTTGGACAGGATGTACTCGAACTGTTCGCCCTCATACAGGTCTGTCAGCAGTGTGTCACCGTGGCGGATCGCATCCGGCTCACCGCCCTGAATAAGCAGGTCGGCCTTGCCAATGGCGTAGCCGGTGGGCATCAGCTCTTGGCCTGCGAGGTTGACTTCAATGTTGGGGTTGAGTTCCTTCAATGCGCGCTCGGCCACCAGCAACATACCGCCCGTGCCCGCAGTCGGGTCATACACGGTGCGCGAAGCACCAGGGGAGGTCAATCCCAGATCGTCGGAGGCAAACAGGATGTCTACCATGAGGCGGATAGCATCACGCGGGGTGTAGAAGGCACCCGCAGCCTTGCCCTTGGTATTAAACGACCGGTACATTACGTTCTCGAACAGGTCACCCATCTGTGCGTTGGGCAGTGATTCAACGGACATGTCGATGGTGGAGAAGTGCTTAACCATGGGCCATAGACGACCAGCCTGGTCAAGAGTGCGCATCTTCACCGCGAAGTCGAACGCATCCCAGATGTCGCGCACTGATTGCGAGAACGCGCCAACATAGTCCATGAGCGAGTCATAGACGTGATCATCCGTCTCCGCGATACGGACGAGATCCAGGCGTGAGGTGTTGTAGAAGGACAAACCAAACTGCGACTGCATCTCCCAATCCATGTAGGCCTCACTCATGCCGTCGTCATGCAGTTTGTGTGCCAGGTCTAGAACCTTGTCCTTGGTGGGAGCCAAAATACATTCCAGGCGGCGCAGCACGGTCAACGGCAGGATGTAGTCGCCATAGTCTTCTTGCTCAACGACGGAGCGCAGGTACTTATTGGCGGTGGCCCACACGGCGGACTGATTGAGGTCAGCGGTACTCACAGCGGGTGTCCTTCTTTTGAGTTCGATCTAGATTGTTTCGCCTCATAACACTAGCCGGGATAGGTGACATTCAGGCCGTGAGTGCCACGATTTTTCTAGCACGTCCCTTCGATAGGGGAGACAGAAAAAGACCCCAGCCGGAGGCTGGGGCTGGGGCTAAGTCGTTAACCTATATTCCGCTGCTAAGGTACTCAAGCTCTCGGCATACACGCTGAGGCATTCGAGATAGGTTCGTCTATTCTCCAGTGCCCTTTGCTGTGCAGGTTGATACGTCCCTGCCTTCAACTGCTGCTGAGAATGTCCAATTATCGGTGAACTTATCACCAGCAGATGCTGGAATGGCAAAAGCTATTTGGCCTTCTTCGGGAATGACGGGCACTTTGATTTCTTGGTTCTCATAGTTGTCGAACACCATGACGTGATTTGAGATTTGCTGACCATCAAGGAATTTCACACCACGTACTGCTTCACCGCTAACAAGATTGAAAGACACCTGTCCTCCCGCCAGTGGATCACCCTCGTAGAAGGCTCTCACAGTCTTGGCTCCACTAGGGTGCCCTGCTGCGCCATTTTCCAGTTCAATACGATGCAGGCGAATTTGTGCTGTGTCCTCAGACTCACAGTCGTCGGTGATAGTTGGCTCGTCTGTTGAATCGAGTTCTGACTCTGAGGAAGACGAATAATCTGTCGTCGTTTGCGCCTCCCGTGCAGTGTCGTTGCCTTCCTGACTCAAAGGCTCGTTCTGTGTCTCGTCCGAGCTGCCGCATCCCACCAAAAGAGTGGTGTGAAGAGCAATTGTTGCCAGTGCTATCTGTCGCGTTACTTTGGGCATTCACTTTCCTTCCAACATTTACACAGGTTTGGGAAGATTGTAGCCATTTGGGGAACTGCTCTGTCTCAGAGGCACCTTATTGCCGACCACAGTGCACAACCCGTCTCGGTGAATGGCTACCGACAAACTGGCCCGGCCTACAAGACACCTGAGTGGCAGAAAATATACGGTACCTGGCGCAATGTGATTGAAACTCGTAATGACTACGTGAAGAACAATCGTGGTGGTGCTGCTATTGGTGACCACACTAGGAGGCCGGTTCGTGGTTTTGCTGCGGCCTTCTTCTATACGGCTCTTGGTGTGGTTGCGGCCAATGCCTCCATGATCCGTCGCTTTCTTGGCCGGGTGGAGCGAGATGAAAAGACCCCGCTTCCTGAAGGCCGTGAGCCTCAGCCGCCGCGCGATCCGGCGCGCGAGAAGGCAAGCCCGAACGCGCCGCCTGCGCGCGAGGCAGCTTAAGACCAACTAAATAGCTTTATCCATCTAGCTCGGAAAACCGATATGGGGTTCCGGGCTAGAAGTCGTTTTAGAGGGGACGAACCATGCTGTGTTTGTTATTGGTCAACACCCGGATCAGAGCGAAAACGACCAAACCCACCGCCCGAAGGAGGTGGGTTTATCTCACGGAGGCAGTTTCGCAAACGATTTAAGGTCGTTTCACGAAACCGTCCCTGAATGCTGTCGGACTAACAGGATTTGAACCTGCGACCCCTACACCCCCAGTGTAGTGCGCTACCAAACTGCGCCATAGTCCGCCGCCGCACCATTTGGTGCAACTGCTACAGATTACACCAGCGGTATTCGCTTCGACAAATCCCAGGTTAACGCGGGTTTTGAAGGCTCTAGAACTCGCCGGTGGAATATACCCACTGCCCGTCTTGTCTGCGGAAAGAGGAGCGTTCCCGCTGAGAGCCTTGTGCGGCGCCCTTATAGAAGGCTTCGAACTCAACGACGCCGGTATCGTCCAAGGGGCCGCCGGCGACGGTATCGATAATATCGAGGCGGTAAAAGCGGATGCCGTTATCTGCGAGGTTGAGGCGCTCAGGGCGGGTCTTTGGGTCCCAGGTCCGGAGCAAATAGTCCTCGTCGCCGGTGACGAAAGCACTGAACCGCGAGCGCATCAGCGCCTCGGCCGAGGGTGCGGGCGTGCCGGCGTGGTAGCGCGAGCAGCACTCGCCAAACGTCAAGCCGGATCCGCAGGGGCAGCGGGCAGCCGGATCAAGAGGGTTGAGAACAATCATGTGAATCTATTGTGCCGCGGTTGTCACGGTGGTGGTCACCTCGACGGCGAGGAGGGAGTCGATGGTGGTGGATGCGGAGGCGTCGCCAAGCGCGCGTTGTTGATCCGCGCTAAGGGAGGCAGGAAGTGTCACCGTACGTGTAAATCGGGATTCGGACTCTTGGGTAATGCTGACGGACACAGCTTCGAGAGCCTTCGCGTCGATCTTCTGTGCCTTGCCCGCTGCCTTGATGGCCTGGGTGCTTGCCACAGCCAGTGCAGACATGAGGAGGCCTTCAGCGGTAAAACCTTGGCCCTTGCCGCCGCTTTTCTTCGTGCGGTCAGCGGTCACAGAACGGTCGTTGTGGCGTACTACGACGCCCATCCTCGTGCCCACAGCTGGGATTGCCACCGCGGAGTCATCTGCGACCGGCGCGGGAAGGTTCTCCGGAACGATGAACTGCTCCGCCCACGGGCCAATCAGGTCGGCAGCGCGTGCGGCGGCGCCTTGCTTGGTGACGAGGTGATCAGCCTTATCCAAGGCGACCAAGGACTTGGGGTAGCGCGTGGTGCGGAAAATGTTCTGCGCATTGTCGATGCCAACGGTCTGATCAATGGGGGAGTGCAGCACCATCAGGGGCTTGCGTAGGCGCGGAAGGTACTCCTCCGGGTTGGTATCAGCAAGGTCTTCGAGGAAAAGGCGCGAAATGGTTAGCGCGCGGCCGCCCAAGGTGACCTCTACCTCGCCATTGGCGTCGACCTCGCCAATCTTGTCGGCGTAATGCAGCACTGAATGTGCGGGATCGAAAGGAGCACCGATGGTGGCGACGGCCTTAAGGGAACGAATGCCGTTGGCCGCCGCGAGGGCAGCGGCGCCGCCCAGCGAGTGCCCCATGAGGAGCTGCGGTGCGGAGTAGTTCTGGGCCAGCCACTCGGCGGCGGCCTGGATGTCTGCAACGTTTTGGCTGAAACAGGTATCAGCGAAATTTCCCTCGGACTGTCCCAAGCCTGGGAAGTCGAAGCGCAGGGTGGCGATGCCAAAGTTTGTCAGCTGCTTGCTCACGCGGGCAGCGCCGGGGGTATGGCGCGAGCCGGCAAAGCAGTGCGCAAAGATGGCGAAGGCTTGCGGAGGGGAGTCTGGGAAATCGATGGTTCCGGCCATCGTGGTACCGGTGCTGGAGGGGAGCGACACGTTCACGGATTGCATGCCCACAAGGATATAAGGGCAACTGCACGCCTGCGAACCGGGGTTGACTAAAGTCGATAGAAGACCTGTATGACGCACAAGGATGGAGGAGTGCTCATGGGCGCATTCGATTGGTTCTGGAAGGCAATGGGCGCGCAGTCCGAGCGCAACAATAAAAAGTCGAAAGCCGTCGTCACGGCTGCGGATTCCGCGGTGGAAGAAATTGCCAACCTATCGGATGCAGAGGTTGCCACCACCGCACGGGAATGTGTGAAGGATGGCGCGATTGCGGATAAGTCGCGTTTCCTCGCTGCTCTGGCCGTGGCCAGCGAACGCAAGCTCGGCATGCGCCCATTTAATGTCCAGTCCCAAGCCGTTCTCCGCTTGCTTGAGGGTGATGTCATCCAGATGGCCACCGGTGAGGGAAAGACCCTGGTGGGCGCAATGGCCGCGACTGGTTTTGCGCTGACCGGAAAACGCGTCCACCTGGTGACGGTCAATAACTATCTAGCGGCGCGCGATGCCGAGTGGATGCGCCCGCTCGTGGAGTTCTTCGGCCTCACGGTGGCCTCGGTCACCGAGAAGCTAGGCCCAGAGGAGCGTCGCACGGCCTACCTGAGCGATATCATCTATGCCCCCGTCAACGAGCTGGGATTCGACGTTCTGCGGGATAACCAGATCACCTCCCGCGAGCAGACGGTACAGGCGCGCGCAGATGTTGCGTTGGTGGATGAGGCGGACTCCGTGCTTGTCGACGAAGCCCTCGTTCCCCTCGTCCTCGCCGGAAACCGCCCGGGTGAGGAGTCCACAGGCCACATCACCAACGTGGTTTCGCGCCTGCGTGAGGAGCAGGACTATGTCATCGCGGAGGATGGGCGCACGGTGGCGCTGACCGACGATGGAGCGGCGCGAGTCGAGCGCGAATTAGGCATTGATTCGCTCTACTCCGAGGAGAATATCGGCTCCGTACTGGTCAAGGTGAACTTGGCGCTGCACGCAAAGGCGTTGCTGATCCGCGATATTCACTACATCATTACGGACGGAAAGCTGCAGCTTATCGACGCCTCCCGCGGCCGCGTTGCCGAACTGCAGCGCTGGCCCGATGGCCTGCAGGCCGCAGTGGAGGCCAAGGAAGGCTTGGAGGTATCGGAAGGAGGGCGCATCCTCGACACCATTACGCTCCAGGAACTCATGCGCCGCTACCCGTTGGTGTGCGGGATGACCGGTACCGCTGTGGAGGCGACCGATCAGCTGCGCCAGTTTTATAACCTCCACGTCTCGGTCATCGATAGAAACAAGGAACTGCAGCGCTTCGATGAGGCGGATCGCATCTATGCCTCGGTGGATGAGAAGTCCCGGGCCATCGTGAACGAGATCGTCGCGATCAACAGCACCGGCCAACCAGTTTTGGTGGGCACCCACGACGTCGCCGAATCCGAAGATCTTGCCGCTGCGTTACGCGAACGGGGGATCGAGGTTAACGTCCTTAATGCGAAGAATGACGAGGACGAGGCGCGCATTGTGGCGGAGGCTGGCGACGTCGGCCGTGTCACCGTTTCCACCCAGATGGCGGGCCGCGGCACGGATATCAAGCTGGGTGGCGCTGATGAGTCAGACCGCGATGCCGTCGTCGAGAGGGGTGGCCTGGCGGTGCTCGGCACCTCGCGGCACCGTTCCTCACGTTTGGATAACCAGTTGCGCGGGCGCGCTGGCCGCCAGGGAGATCCTGGCAAGTCCGTCTTCTTCGTTTCTTTAGAAGATGACGTGGTTAAACAGGGTGGGGAAGATGAATCCTTGTCCGCCCGCCCCGATGCCGACGGGCTCATCGAATCCAAAAGGGTTCGTGATTTCATTGCACACTGTCAGCGCGTGACCGAAGGGCAGCTTCTAGAGATTCACGCGCAGACCTGGAAGTACAACCACCTGCTCGCAGATCAGCGCATCATCATTGATGAGCGGCGAGCCAGGCTGCTCGATACCGACCAAGCCTGGCAGGAGCTGGCTGAGCGGGCACCGGAGCGTGCCGCTGAGCTTCGTGACGTCTCCGCTGAAGCGCGCGAGCGGGCGGCCCGTGAGATTATGCTCTTCCACCTCGACCAGGCATGGGCCGACCACCTGGAGTTGATGGATGATGTGCGGGAATCTATTCACCTACGTGCCATCGCCCGCGAGACGCCAATCGACGAATACCACCGCATCGCGGTGCGCGAGTTTAAAGACCTAGCGCAGCGCGCGGTTAATGACGCCGTTGATACTTTTAAGACCGTGCTTATCGATTCAGATGGAGCCCATCTAGAGGATCACGGCCTGTCCCGCCCGAGCGCAACGTGGACTTATATGGTCTCCGATAACCCACTATCAGGGGGCGGAAACTCCGTGCTCAAGGGCATAGGAAACATTTTCCGTTGATGTAAATTGCGGAGAGGCGACTCGCGCGGGCGGCGGAGTCGCTAATATGGAATGAGTCAACATTGATCCGACCCTTCGGAGGTAAAAATGAGCGAGAATACCGGAACGCCGGAACCGCAGGCAGAAACTACTTCTGTCTTCCGCGCAGATCTTCTCAAGGAGATGGAAAACGGCACCGCGGCGGGTTCTGACGCCTCCGTTGCTGGCGCTGAGAACTTGGCTGAGGGCCAGGCACTGCTCGTCGTCAAGCGCGGTCCCAATGCAGGCGCTCGCTTCCTGCTTGATCAGCCGACCACCACCGCCGGCCGCCATCCAGAGGCTGATATCTTCCTCGATGACGTCACCGTGTCTCGTCGCCACGCGGAGTTCCGCGCGAAGGACGGTCAGTTCGAGGTAGTCGATGTCGGATCGCTCAACGGAACCTACGTGAACCGCGAGCCGCGCAATGCTCAGGTACTCGAAGTGGGCGATGAAATCCAGATCGGTAAATTCCGCTTGGTATTCATTGCCCCGAAATAAGGCAGTGCCTGTCCTAAAGAACTAGGGGAGAAGGCCGGGGGAAGCTTCCTCCTGAGCTCCCCTTTTGTCATAGTGAAATCGTGAAGAAAGCAGTAGTAGTCCTATCGTGAGCGCACAGAAGTCCACCGCCGCTGCCGCAGCAGCGTCTTCCGTGGTCAAGAAGACCAAGCCTGCTAAGCAGAAGCCGATGTCTATTGGTGTAACGCTGAAGCACGTGCAGAAGCAATTTCCGGATGTGACGGTGTCGAAAATTCGCTTCTTGGAATCTGAGGGGCTGATTACTCCAGAGCGCACCGCGAAGGGCTACCGCCGCTACTACCAGAAGGACCTTGATCGTCTTCGCTATATTCTGACCGCGCAGCGCGATCACTATACGCCGCTCAAGGTTATTCGGGAACAGCTAGACGCGATGGATTCGGGGCAAGTTACCGCCATCGTGTCCTCCCAGGCCGAGGCCCTCATCAGCGCCGAGCAGCTGCGCGCGCCGGTGGTCACTCGACTTACCGACGCCGATGTGGCCGACCAAGCAGGCACCACGCAGGAAAACATCGCCAAGCTGGTTTCTGTGGGACTGATTAAGCCGGATCCGGCGGGCTTCTTTGATACGGATGACGTGTCCATCGTGTCCGCGGCCGTGGCGCTGGAATCCTTCGGGTTTGAGGCGCGACAGTTGAAGTCGCTGCGCAATGCTGCCCGCCGCCAGGCGGACATGATTTCGCAGGTGGCAACGCCGGTGGCGCATTCGAAGTCTGATACTGCCCCGCAACAGGCCGAGGAGCTTTCTCAGCAGATGGCGGCCCTTGTTCTGTCGCTTCACGGGACGTTGGTCAAGACCGAGCTTCGTGACGAATTCCGGCCTTAAATCATACGGGCTTTTATTTCCGTAAGTTTGGCGCCGACTTTTCTACGCCACTTAACCGGCCCGCCAACCATGTGCAAGGAATGTGTGTAAAAGTGGATTCCATGAACACTGAAGTATTGAAATTTCTAGGTATCCACCCCGTTGGCCCCGAAAATAACCTATGTGCTCTTTTCTATTGGGCGGAGGCGGACCGGCACGTGCCGGTGTGGGTCTCACCCATCGACGGCGCGCGTGTCCTCCAAGTACTCGAGCGGCACTTTAATGCGCGCCCAAGCACGTATGAACTGCTCATCGCCTTTGCGGATCAGCTAGATGGCATCGAGCATATTTGCGTGTCCGAGTACCGTAAGGGCGTTTTCATGGTTGATCTCCTGGATGGAACCGGTGAAGAGCACGATGCCCGCTTGTGCGACGCTCTTGTCCTCGCAGATCACTATGGGTTGCCCATTCATTTTGAGAAGGATGTGCTCGACGAGGTAGCCATTTACATTAGCGATGAGGACCTTAAAGAATATTACGGCCTAGAACGCGAGGCAGAATCCCCGGAGACGTTCCCGGAGAAGCGCATGCGCGAGTTTAAGGAGCGCCATTCCCAGCAGAGCGCGCTGGAGGACGATGACTTCGAGCAGATGATGCGTGATTCCGGAATCTCCGAGGAAGATTTGCTCGGCGGCAAAGATGGTGAAGAGGAGTAAAAGGGGAGTTTAAGCTCCCTTCCACATAATTCAGCCCTAAGCCCTGATCCCAGCTAGACATTAGAAGCGGCGCCCTTTGTGGCGTCGCTTTAGTCGTGCTACCACTGAATTTTTTAATGACACGCGTGTGACTAATGATGACAAAGTGACTCAAAAAGTCTAAAGTTCTACTAGAGGTTCACGGAGGACGACTCTTGACGCGGTCGCTGACGTGCCCTTTAATAGAAAAATAGAACTCCCCTCAAGTATCACTGGAGTAATTACGTGAGCAGTAAGAATAACCGTCCCGAGTCCAGCGCACTGCCGCTCGAAGATTTCGCAGCCAACGACTACGTTCAGGAATCCCTTTTTGATGTCGGGCCCGACGAGGAGCTGGGCTACCGCGTGCCCATCGCTTGCCAGGTAGCCGGCATTACCTACCGCCAGTTGGACTACTGGGCGCGCACGGACCTGGTGAAGCCCTCGATTCGCACTGCTCGCGGCTCTGGTTCCCAGCGCCTGTACTCCTTTAAGGACGTGCTGGTTCTTAAGATTGTCAAGCGCCTTTTGGACACCGGCATTTCTTTGCAGAATATCCGCCTCGCGGTGGAATCCCTGAGGGATCGCGGAGTTAACGATCTTGCTGAGCTCACCCTCGTCTCCGACGGCAC
Organism: Corynebacterium sp. HMSC072A02; assembly: GCF_001810085.1. Taxonomy (NCBI): domain Bacteria; kingdom Bacillati; phylum Actinomycetota; class Actinomycetes; order Mycobacteriales; family Corynebacteriaceae; genus Corynebacterium; species Corynebacterium sp. HMSC072A02. The sequence goes on from NZ_KV799878.1 coordinate 17,200, forward strand.
CACGGTTTATGAGTGCCGCTCGAACGACGAAGTCATCGACCTTCTTGCCGGTGGACAGGGCGTGTTTGGCATCGCTGTCCCAGGCATCCTGAAGGAGCTTTCCGGAACCATCACTTCCTTCCCGGCCGAGCGCGTTGTGGAGGACGAAGAAGTCGACGTTGTATTTGGCCTCGACGAACTGGCTGCTCGGCGCAAGCGCAAAACCTCCTAAGGAAGCCATCCGCCGCCGCTCCTCTTAGTCACTGCAGCTCACGTCAGTGCTCTAGAGGAAGCGGCGGCTTTTTGATGTGCGGCGTCGATGCGCCTGAAATGTCCCGGTTATCGTGCCCCGGCGGCGTTGGCGATGGCCTTTTTGTCCTCTTGGGCATTTGAAGGGTCCGAGATGGTCTTGTAGGAGTCAGCGAGCTTTTCGAGCTCGGCGTCCTTTTCACCTTCACCGATATGCACCACGCTCAAGCTAACGCCCTGACCGCGCGCGGCTTTGACTGCCTCTGTAAAGCTTGCGTCATCTATATCTTGTTGGGTCCCGGTAGTAACGAGCACGACGCGGGCGTCTTTGCCCGTTTCTGCCTCTTGGTCCGTGGCGTTATCCAGTGCCGCGACCACGGCGCTGCGAGTTTGAGGAACGCCACCAGTGCCGAATTGCCGTACTGCGAAGGCCACGTTCTCGGCGTCGCCATAGGCTACATTCTGACGGAAGCCCACGGTGGCCGTGGCTGAAATGGGTGAGGAATAGTTCCAGAGAGCCACCTGGCTCCCCTCCGCGCCGACTGCCGACGCCGCCTCCGCCACGCCCTCGGTTACCTCATTGAAGTACGGCGCAAGGTTGTCGGAGGTATCAAGAAGGAACAACGTATTCGGCGCCACCCCTTGATCTTCCTTGTTTTCAGTGCTGGGCGCGGCTGATGCCGATTTGGACGGCTGTTCTGACTTCGAGGGCGTGGTCGATGCAGACGTAGTGCTAGCGCTTTCACTCGTCGGTTTCTGTACGGCTGATGACTCAGTGGTTTTATCCGCCGCTACTGGCTCGCTCGAATCGGATTCCCCTCCGCGGAAGAGGAAGAATGCGCCGATAACCAACGCCAAAACCGCGAGGACGGCCACGATGATGACCCACGGTGCGATTGCATAGTTATTCTTTCCATCCGAGTGCCGGGCCATCTTTTTCCTTCCGCGCTGGGGTCTCGGGGCAGTCAGGGCGCCCCGACGGGTCACATCAATGGTCTCTCATTGTAGCGCTCAGCGCTGCTCTAATTTGGGAGACAAGCCGCGCGCGGAGTGGCTCGGAGGCGTCGGCAAGCGCGCGTTGGCGCCGCACATACTCCGACTTTCCCTCTGGTGTTTCGATGGGGACAACCCCAAAGCCCCACTCGCGGCAGTCATATGGCGAGGCCTCCATGTCGAGCGTGCGCGCGGCCACCGCCAACCGGAAGGTATCGAGGAACAAGTCACCTGGCACCAACGGGCCCAATTTCCACGCCCATTTATATAAATCCATAGTCGCATGGACGCAGCCAGCCTGGTCGTTGTCCGGTTGGTCCTCACGGGTCAGCACCGTGAGGTTAAGCGGGCGGGCGGGCTCAGTAAAGAAACGGAAGGCATCGTAGTGCGTGCACTTGATGCGGTGCTTGTCGACGACTGCGTTCGTCCCTTCCGCTCCCAACCGCAACGGCAGGTCATGGCGAGGGGAATCGGTGTGGTACACCATGGCCCATTCATGCAGGCCAAAACAATCAAATTGGGTGGGATTGTGCGCCGTCTTTTCCAGAAGTTCCAGGATGTAGCGCACGGTTCCGCCGCGGCGTTCGAGGAAGGCCTCGGTGTCCATCGTGATGCCCTCGGCAGTGCGGCGGTAGTAGCGCCATTCGCTGTGCGGAGCGTTCCCTTCCAGGGTGACCCCTACGCCTGGGTGCCAACGGCGCAGATGAGAGGGGCGGACGGGGTAGTACTCGAAAAGGAAGTCGTAGACAGGGTGATACGAGCCTGGGTGGCGATAGCGAGCGAGGAACTCATTTGCTTCCTCCTCGTGCTGTCGCATCCGGGCTTGCCAATCCTTGGGCGCGAGAATCATCGTTGTCCAGCACTGCCTCGACGGCGGCGGTTGTTACGGCCGCGGCGGCGGTGCCCCGGTGCTTCCTGCTTAGGCTGCTGTTGGTTCGGTGGCCCGAGCGGCTCGCCCTTCGGCTTGCGCGCACCGGTCATCTGGGCAAGTTCGGGGCTGCTGGCGGGGTTGGCGCGGTCACTGATGTCGAGGTCGGTGTGGTCCACTCCGGCCTTTGCAATGAGCTTGGCCACCTCGTCGCGCTGCTCGTCGGTAACGAGTGTGACGACGGTTCCTGACTCACCGCCGCGGGCGGTGCGGCCGGAACGGTGTAGGTAAGCCTTGTGCTCGGCGGGTGGATCTACGTGGACGACGAGGGAGACATCCGCAATGTCGATACCGCGCGCGGCGATGTCCGTGGCGACGAGCACGGGTACGCTTCCGTCGGCGAATCCCTCAATCGCCTTGGTACGTGAACCTTGGCCCTTATCGCCGTGAAGCGGCAGTGCGTTAATGCCGACTCTGCGCAGCTTCTTCGCCTGCCTGTCGACTCCGTGCTTGGTCCGCATAAACATGATGGTTTTGCCCTTGCGCGCACCGAGCCGCAGGACGACGTCGTTGCGTGCTTCGCGCGTGCCGATGAAAATGAGGTGGTGCTCCATCGTGTCCACGGCGGCCTCGACGGGGGCTGTGGAGTGGGTTACGGGGTCGTGCATGAACTGCTTAACCAACTTGTTGACCTCACCGTCGAGGGTGGCGGAGAAGAGTAAGCGTTGGCCGTCTGGTGGGGTGAGATTGAGCAGTTTGCGTACCTGGGGAAGGAAGCCCATGTCCGCCATCTGGTCGGCCTCGTCGAGCGCAGTGATGGTGATCTGGTCGAAGAAAAGCTTGCCTTGGTCGATGAGATCCTGTGCGCGGCCCGGTGTAGCAACAAGTAGGTCAACCGGGCGTGCTAATGAGCGAATGTGGTTGTTGATGTTGACACCACCGACAACCGCCAATACCCGCAGCCCCAGCGCGGCTGCGGGTTCTTCCAAGCGTTGTTGGATCTGCGTTGCCAGCTCACGCGTTGGCGCCAACACGAGACCGCGTGGGTGCGCCGGTCGGGAGACCCCGGATTCGGCAAGTCGAGTGAGCATGGGAAGGCCGAACGTGAAGGTTTTTCCCGAGCCCGTGGGGCCGCGGCCTAGGACGTCCTTGCCGGAAAGGGCGTCGGGAATCGCGGCTTCTTGGATAGGGAAGGGGGTCGTGATGCCCTGTTTGTCGAGGACGCGGACAACATCGCGGGGGAGGCCGAGGTCGGCGAAAGTATTCATCGGGAGGAAGTTTAGTTCGCTTCGCTGCCAGATAGAAAAGTCAGTGCGGGGAATGGGCCTAGCATCCTGCACTGTTGGCAGTAATGTGATGTAGGTCTCAGCTAAATTGATCGGCATGACGAACCCTTTCAGTAGCCCGCAGCAGCAGCCCCGTGGATTTGGCCAGAACCCGCAGCACAACCAAGCACCGCCTGGCTTTATCAATCAAAATCAAGGTGCTCACGCCGGCGGACCGGCGATGCCACAGGCGCCCGAAAAGAAGCCAAGCTCGAAGAAAGCATTGTGGATCGTTCTGGCGGTTGTTCTTGTATTCGCCATCATCGCAGTCGTCGCTATTATTGCTGCAGTTTCTTTCTTCAAAGATGTTGCTGCCGATTTTGATGATGCGCCACAAGACGCAAGTGCTTCCGACAATGCCTATTGGAACAGCACATATGACTCCGATGAGGTTGACAGGATCCGCGCCTCCGAGGTTTCTGCCCCGGTGCCCGCTCCGCTCATTGACCTTTCGGACGAGTGCTATAAGGACACGTCATTCTTCGGGCAGGCGGACTATCTGGGCCTAGATGTTCAGTGGGTTCCGACGATTTCTTGCATCTATGGTCCGGACAGAGAATTCGTGGCTCAGTACACAGAGAACAAGGATGCGATCCGCGATACTGAAAGCGTTGGGCTGGCCGGCACCGTCGAGGACTTCACCTCGGCCCGCGGCTCCCAGATTGGTGCTTTTAGTGAGGAAGATGAGTACGTGATTGCTGAAGTACTTGAGGATGGCAACGCGGTTATCGAGTACGTCATGGACGGCTATGATGCCAACGGGAACGAAGCGGACTTGAATGATTTGGCCAACTATCTCGTGGGTGCGGGAATCCTTGACTCGGCTCTGGGTGGTCAGTCGGTGAATGCCTAGCTATCTTCAGCGCCGCACGCGCTTGACGACGCTTCACCCACCCCAAGTGGCCCGTCAACCCTCATCCGGTTGGCGGGTCTCGTTCTTTAAGGGCTTAAATGCGCGTTGTTCCTGCCGGTATATGAAGGGGGTCAAGGATCACCGATCTGCCCGTCAACCATCTTTCGGTTGGCGGGATCGGTGGTTGGCGTTGTCCTCTCGATGTCTGGGACATTAACTGTTGTCGGGTGGTGGGTCTGGTGGCTGTCCTGCTTGTTCGGCGTTGAGTCTGGCTACTGCTTCTTGGTATTCGGGCATTGCGGTGATTGGTGTGCCCCAGGGTGGGATGAAGCTGACCCCGGTGTTGAGCCGGTACATGTAGCCACGTCCGGTAGGCCTTTGTGGGTCATCGTCGTTAATCCCGTTGTGGTAGGCGCACAAGAACGTCAGGT
>NZ_KV799878.1:21997-22291 GCF_001810085.1 Corynebacterium sp. HMSC072A02
AGGGCACCAAATGATGGACTTGGCAGTAATCAGCGGGCTTGTTACAGCCTGGTCTTGCACACGTGTGGAATTCAGCGTGCAGGGTAAGGCGTTGTTTGAAGTTTGCTCCACGCTCTAGCCGGAAGGTGTCGATGGGTCCTTCAATGGGGTGCACGATGGTGGCATACCCTATTTCGGCAAACTTGTGGGTGAGGAATTCTGCCCCGGTTATGCGCCCACCATTAGTCAAGTTGAGCTCGATTTCATCACCCTCGCCGTTAATGATCTGGTCGAGCTCGTTGAGGGTGACGATGA
>NZ_KV799879.1:0-291 GCF_001810085.1 Corynebacterium sp. HMSC072A02
CGAATCAGGCTTTTCCTACCCGCAGCCAAATCAGACGCAAAGTCCGCGACATCTGTAAAACCCTGGATGACTCCATTGCTTTTCGCGACACCCGCCCCAAAGACACCTACCGCTTTTCTTCCAACGGAACCTCTGCCTGGCTGGAACTCCAAGTTACTGAAGATACCGGCATTAAACTCGATGCCTTCATCCACACAACCGCCGCAAAAGAAGGAATCACTGTTGCTGAAGCGGTCATCAAACTCTTAAGCGGCGAAATACAACCACCAGCCACCGTAGTCTTACACACCT
>NZ_KV799879.1:391-20396 GCF_001810085.1 Corynebacterium sp. HMSC072A02
GCAAACACGTCGAAGGCCGCGACGGGACCTGCCGAGTCGGCGGGTGTGAACAACCTGCCTTTCTTACCCAGCTTGACCACCGGCACAACTGGGCTGAAGGCGGGCCAACACATCCGAAGAACCTGGCATGCTTATGCCAAGGCCATCACAACATGAAAACCGATGGCACCTTAAAGTACCTGCTGGACCCCTACAGTGGGGATGTTATCTGGCTTTTCGCCGACGGTACCTGGACCATCAACGAAGCAGAAGGCCCCCTGGCACCCAAACAAAAACGGTGGGCGCACACAGTCGCCCAACACATCACCGCCACCAGAAAACGCGTGCGTGAAGAAGCCCAACAGCTCAAACAAAAACTCGACGACTACCACGCACAACAACAAGCCAAAGCCAAGGCCGAAACCAAAGCCGAAACCCAAACCAACACCAACACCGGCGACGAGGACATCCCCTTCTAAAACCTGGGTCGTCGAATCAAACGACGAAAAAGGCGAAAACACCCGTCGATTCAAACGACGACGATGACGAAGAACAGGGGCCTAGCCCTCGTCGAATCAAACGACGACACCACTCCAAACAACCGAAAGGACAAGAACCCAAGAACACACCCACCGTCGAAGAAAACGACGAAGACCGGCGGCCTCCCACGTTTCCGTGAAAGGTCACCGGCTGAGGAGCACTACAAGGTGCAGTTCTGTGCGCTACTTGCGCCCTGCTTCGTAGGCGGCACCAACCTTGTACAGGCGGTCATCCTTGAACGCCGGAGCCATGATCTGCAGGCCGGTCGGCAGATTGGTGTCAGACGCCAAGCCGGAGGGTACAGACATGCCGCACACGCCGGCAAGGTTCAGCGGCAGGGTGCAGAGGTCGAAGTTGTACATCTCCATCGGATCCTCAACCTTCTCCCCCAGCTTGAAGGCCGTGGTCGGCGTGGTCGGGGAAACAAGGACATCGACCTGTTCGAAAGCGCGCTCAAAGTCCTGTGCAATGAGGGTGCGCACACGCTGCGCTTGAAGGTAGTAGGCGTCGTAATATCCGACGGAGAGCGCGTAGGTACCCAGCATGATTCGGCGCTTAACCTCAGGGCCGAAACCAGCAGCGCGGGACAGAGACATAACCTCTTCCGCAGAGTGGGTTCCGTCATCGCCCACGCGCAGGCCGTAGCGCATGCCGTCGAAGCGGGCCAGGTTGGAGGACACCTCACACGGCATGATGAGGTAGTACGCAGCCAGTGCGTCGTCGAAATGCGGGCAGTCGACCTCGATGATCTCCGCGCCCTGGTTCTTCAACTGCTCAACCGCGGCGTGGTAGGCCTCCATCACGCCCGGCTGCCAGCCGTCGCGCTCGAATTGCTTGATCAGGCCAACCTTGACGCCGGAAAGGTCGCCATTGGCGCCTTCCTTAGCGGCGGCGACTACCGGGGCAACCGGCTTATCCACGGAGGTGGCATCAAAGGAATCGTGTCCGGCAATGATCTCGTGCAGCAGTGCGGTATCGAGGACCGTGCGGGCAGTCGGACCTGCCTGGTCCAGAGAGCTTGCAGCTGCGATGAGGCCGTAACGCGACACCGTGCCGTACGTCGGCTTGACACCAACGGTGTTGGTCAGTGCAGCAGGCTGGCGGATCGAGCCACCAGTGTCAGTACCGATACCCAGCGGAACCTGGCCCGAGGCAAGAGCCGCAGCAGTGCCGCCGCCGGAGCCGCCCGGGGTGCGCTCGGTGTCGTAGGGGTTGTGTGCAGGGCCATAAGCAGAGTTCTCATTGGAGGAGCCCATCGCGAACTCATCGAGGTTTGTCTTACCCAGAATCGGAATACCTGCCTCGCGCAGCTTGGTCACCAGAGTGGCGTCATAAGGTGACACCCAGCCCTCCAGCATTTTGGAGGCAGCGGTCGTGGGGGCGTCGGTAGTAACGAGGAGATCCTTGAGCGCCAGCGGCACGCCAGCCAAGGCAGAGGCGGGTTCTTCGCCGGCGTCGAGGGACTTATCGACGGCGTCGGCAGCCGCCAGTGCTTCCTCCGCGCCAACATGGAGGAAGGCGTTGAGCTCGCCATCGGTCTCCGCGATGCGATCCAAGAATGCCTGAGTAACTTCGCGGGAGGTGAGCTCACGGGAGTGAATCTTCTCAGCCAGCTCGGCGGCGGTCAGTGCGGTAATGCCCTCGGTGGGCGCAATGAATTGTGCCATTCTTATTCGTCTCCTCCACCCAGAATCTGCGGAACCATGAAGCGGTCATCTTCAGCTGCCGGCGCTTGGTCCAGGGCCTGCTCGGCAGTGAGGGTGCGCACAATAACGTCCTCACGCATTGGAGCATGTACGGAGTGCGGGTGCGACATTGGCTCCACACCTTCAGCCTCGACCTTGCCCACCGCGGACACCGAGTCCACGATTTCGTCGATCTGCGCGGCGAACTGCTTCAGTTCTTCCTCGCTCAGGGCCAATCGCGACAGCTTTGCCAAGTGCGCGACCTCGTCACGCGAAATATCAGACACGCGAACTCCATCCTTTTATTCATTGAGACGGTTGATAGCTAAGCACCCATGGTACTGCACAGCTGTTGCCGCGCCACCACCACTCCTCCCCTAAGTGAAGCTCATACTATTGAATAGTATTCGACAGGTTGGGTAACATCGATCGAGTTAGAAAGCCAAATATCCCCTCCCTACTTATTCACCTTCCCCAGAAAGAACGATATGTCGTACCTCGTCCGTGTCCTTCTCCCTGACACCCCCGGCAGCCTTGGCCTCCTTGCCAACGCGATGGGCAGCATCGAGGCAAATATCCGCTCCGTCGACATTGTGGAGAATTTCCCCGACGGTACGGTCATGGATGACATCGTCTTGGATCTCCCCCAGTCCACCATGGCGGATGAGATCATCACGGCAGCACAGACCGTGGAAGGAGTCGAGGTCGACTCCATTCGCCCCTTCAGCGGTCGCGTTGACCGCCGCGGGCAAATCCACGTGCTGGCCAAGGTTGCCGCACAACGCAACGTGACGGCCGCAATGAGTGAAGTCTGCGCCGCCATCCCCAAGGCGCTGACGTCCAATTGGGCCATTGTCATCGCGAACGACGAGAACATCAGCCGCATCGCCGCGTCGGACGCCGCGCCTGCCGACGACGGCTCGATCCCCACCGACCTCAACATCACAACGGCTCGCGTGCTCAACCCTGAAAAGGACACGTGGATTCCGGAATCCTGGACGCTCATCGAATCCGCGCTGGCCGCTGCTCCCCTCGTGGGAACGAACTACGTGGTGGTGATGGGCCGCGTTGGTGGACCCGATTACCTCGCCTCCGAAGTTGAGCACTTGGGTGACTTGGGTGCCATCTTGGGTGCGTTTCTTACTTAGCGGGCAAGCAACGAGTTGAGTCCCGCGGCGACATCGGGGACCACGTGGTCCACCTCTTCGGTGATCTGCGTTCCCGGGAACGTGAAGGACTCGGTGGCGATAGAGTGCATCGAGAGATCATTGAAGCTATCGCCGAAGGTGTAGAGTTCAGCTTTTTCGTGGCCGAGATGATCAAGCAACCGCGTCAAGCCCTCACCCTTGTTATGGCCAGGTGGCATGATGTCGTAGAAATCGCAGTTAAAGGATGATTCGACGGCACAATTCTCGCGGACCCACTCGTCCACCTCGCGGCGCAGCTCAGGGTTGCCAGGGATCCACAGGGACAACAACACAGTGCTGCGCTTGGCGACGTCCCCCGGATCCACCACTTCCGTATTCGCCACCATGGAGGACTCGCGTCCTGCGAGGCCATCCCACGCTACCTGGTCGGCTCCAGACAAGCCTGTGAGGTAGATATTCAACGGCAGGCCGGTGAAACGAGCGACAATGGACTGCACAACCTCACTCGGCAGATGCTCCTCGTGCAGGATGGAATAGTCGCCGCCGGTGATGACTGTCCCGTTGTAGAGCACGTGGTAGTCCAGCTCCACGCCGAAGGGTTCGAGTGTGTTGCGCGCATTGGCGATGGACTTGCCCGTCGCGGAGACGGCCAAGTTGCCTGCGGCACGCCACTCAGCGATGGCTTTTTGTGTGGCCTCTGTTATGTCTTCGTTGACGTAAACAGTGCCATCCATGTCTAAAGCCGCAATCTTCATGAACCGTAGTGTATTAGACCTTCAAAGGCTGAGTCCACAACCGCTGAGCACGCCTTGTGGATGTCGGGTTGCGCCCAGGGGAAGGTGAGGGAGACGTCGGCAAGCGCATGCATGGGCAGGTCATTGTGCCCGTCCCCGAAGGTGATGAGCTCAATGTCAGAGCGCTCAACTTCCAGGTGACGAAGCAGCCAAGTCAAGGCAAAGCCCTTGTCGTGACCGAGCGGCATGATGTCGAAGAAGTTGCGGTTCATCGCGGTACCTACCGGAAAGCGGTCCGTGACCCACTGCGCGATCTTCCTCTGCAGGTCTGGGTTGCCCGGGGTCCAGGCGGCAACAAGCGGGAAGACCTCTTCCTCAATGCGTGACGGCGGGACCGGCACGGGCTCACTGATGATGGGGTTGTGCACGCCCGCCACGTTGCGCACGAGGTAGCCGTCCGGGCCTGTCAAACGTGTGCAATAGAGGTCGAGCTTTGGTGTGTCATGCACCCGCTCATACACGGCACGAACCACCTCGGGCGGTACATGGTTTTCGTAGAGCAACTCATAAGAGCCATCCATGATGACGGTGCCGTTGCAGAGCAGGTAGTAGTCAAAGTCAACGCCAAAAGGCTCTAGTGCACGCCGAGCAGAATGAGGAGACTTGCCCGTGGCCACGACAGCAAGGTTGCCCGCAGCGCGCCAACCGACAATCGCCTCCGGCACGTCTTCGGGCATGTGCCCATCAAAGTAGATAGTGCCGTCCAGGTCGAAGGCGGCTAACTTCATGCCTCGCCCGTTTCAAGGAGGCGGTTGAAGCCTTCCTCATCCAAAATGGTCAAGCCAAGGTCGCGGGCCTTCTGTTCCTTTGAACCGGCGTTTTCTCCGACGACGACATAGTTGGTCTTCTTCGACACCGACCCGGAGGCCTTGCCACCACGGGAGATGATGGCCTCCTTAGCGGAATCGCGACTGTAGTTCTCTAGGGTTCCGGTCACCACCACGGTGATTCCCTCCAGCGTTTGCGCGGGCTTATCGCTGGATGCTTCCTCCATGGTCACCCCGGCGGCGGTCCACTTCTGCACGATGTTGTCGTGCCAGTCCACCTCGAACCATTGCTTAAAGGATTCCGCGATGATGCCACCCACGCCATCGGTATCCGCCAGCTCCTCCACCGATGCTGCGCGCAGCGCCTCCATGGAGCCGAACCGCGTGGCTAACGCACGCGCGGCAATGGGGCCAACGTGGCGGATGGACAGCGCTACGAGCACTCGCCAGAACTCAGCCTGGCGGGCGGTCTTGAGGTTCTCCAGCAGCTTCTTGCCCGAGGCGTTGAGCGCGCCCTTCTGGGTGGTGTAGACCGAGGATTTAAGGAGTGCTTCTTCATCGAGATCAAAGAGGTCCGCCTCATCCTTGAGCACACCGGAGGAAATCAGATCCGCAGCAGCCTTCTCCCCCAGCTCACCAATGTCGAGCGCCTTGCGGGAGGCCAAATACTCCAGACGCGCCGCCAGCTGCGCTGGGCAGCTGCGGGTATTCGGGCAGCGCCAGTCCTGGTCGCCTTCCTTCTGCGGAGCCAGCTTCGTACCGCATGCAGGGCAGTTCTCCGGGAAGACCCATTCGGTCTCGCTGCCATCGCGCTTGTCTAGAACGGGGCCGAGAACCTCAGGGATGATCTCGCCGGCCTTGCGGATGACAATGGTGTCCCCGATGAGGACGTTCTTGTTCTTGACCTCGAACTGGTTGTGCAGGGTGGCCATGGAAACCCTCGAGCCGGAGACAAAGACTGGTTCCATGATGGCGAAAGGCGTCACGCGCCCGGTGCGACCGACACCGACCTCAATGTTGAGCAGCTTGGTGGTGACCTCCTCCGGTGGGTACTTATACGCGATGGCCCAACGTGGCGCACGTGAGGTCGCGCCTAAGGAGCGCTGGCTGGCCAGGTCATCGACCTTGATGACGAGACCGTCCATCTCGAAGTAAGCATCGTGGCGGTGTTCCTCCCAGTAGGTCACGCGCTCTTGAACCTCCTTGGCGGTGGTGACCCGCTGGGTATAAGGCGACACCGGGAATCCCCATGCCTCCAAGGCCTGGTAGGCGTCGTGTTGCGAGGCTGGTTGGAATCCTTCGCGCGCGCCGATGCCGTGGCAGACCATGTGGAGCCGGCGCTTCTTGACGTCCTCCGGGTCCTTCATGCGCAGTCCGCCCGCGGCCGCGTTGCGGGGGTTGGCAAAGGTGGGCTTACCATCCTCGCGGCGTGCGGAGTTAATTTCCTCAAATTCATCCGGGCGCATGTACACCTCGCCGCGGACCTCTACCAGGGAGGGAACCGGGTATTCTTCGCTGCCCGTCAGCTCACGTGGGATATCGGGAATAACACGCGCATTAGCAGTGATGTCCTCACCCACGCGACCATCACCACGCGTGGCGGCCGTGGCAAGCTTGCCGTCACGATAGACCAAATCGATGGACAAACCGTCAATCTTGAGCTCGGTGAGATAGGCCTTTGCCGGCGTGCGGTCCAGCCAATCCTGCAATTCCTCGGCGCTAAAGACGTTGTCCAAGCTGTACAGGCGTTCCAGGTGCTCAATGTCAACGGCGCCCTCCGGGGCAGCGCCCACCTGCTGGGTAGGCGAATCCGGGGTCTGCAGCTCTGGGTGTTCTGACTCTAAGGCCAGCAAGCGCTGGAAGAGCGCGTCAAAGTCCGCATCCGGAATCGATGGCTCACCGTTGTAGTACAGCTCGCGGTGCTTGCGCACTTCTTGGGCAAGCTCGGACCATTCGCGTTGGATATCTACTGCATCACTCACGAGTCACTAGTGTAGCGGGGCTACCGGACACAGCATGTACCAGGCCAAACGGCCTATCCACGCCACAAATATGACATCGGCAGCGCACATAGTTTGTCCCCCAAGGGCTGCACATAGGGAATCGGAGCCAAGACAAATCCTCCACGAAAAAGGGGCCCTAGTTTCTCGCTCAGTGCACGCAAATGCCGAACCTGTCCTGCCTTGACTGTCGCACCGGATTTAACCTCAAGCGCAGCGATGCTATTGTCGGCGAATTCGATGACAACATCCGCTTCCATCCCGGCACTATCACGCCAGTGGAGCAGCTGATGCTGGTTTTCAGCCCAACCCTGCTGGGCAGAAAGCTCCTGAAGGACAAACCCTTCGACCAAGTGCCCTAGGTGCGACTGCACCAGCGGATTCATGAGCATGTCTCGAGTTTGCCCCGCTAACCAGGAAGCCAGACCGGAATCAGTGACCCAGCTTTTGGGCTTGGAGATTTCTCGCGACGTCAGATTTGATTTCCATGCTTTCACCTGTGAGGAAAGAAACAGCCTTGACAATGTATCGAGGTAGGAGCGGACAGTGGACGCTGGGATTTCCGCTTCACGTGCGAGCTTCGCCGGAACTAACTCCCCCGCCTGATGTGCTGCGAGTAGTCGCAACAACGATTGCAACCTTCCCGGCTGTGCGCTTTCCCGGGATAGGGTTTCTTCAATCACCGTGACATGTGAAACATAAGACTCGAACCAAGCTCGGCGCATACGATCTTGCAGATCTAATGCAACCGGATAGCCGCCCTTCAGCACTTTGTCCACCAAGCCAGCTCGATCTACTTGTTCCGTAGGAACCGAACGCACAGGCAATCCGAGGAGCTCATCGAGCCTATCTACAAAGGCGCCGTCACTGACCGTTTCACAAATTTCTTGTTGGCTCAGTGGGTGCAAATGGAGATCAATAATTCTTCCTGCAAGGGAATCCTTCTTACCTACTCCCCGGGCAAAATCTGAGGAACCGGTAATGATGAATCGACCTGGCCGGCGGTTCCTATCCACCTCAGCCTTTAACGGCAGGGTGAGCTCGGGAAGCCGCTGGATTTCATCAATAATCAGCGTTGCGTCACCGCCTTGCTGCACAAAGGTCGTCGGATCTTCCTCCGCTAGTGAAAGGGCTGCGGGATCATCGAGCGTTACATATACCGCACGTTCAAGGCCGAGATGCCTTGTCAACGTCGACTTGCCAACCTGCCGTGCGCCCGTGACGTGGACAACGGGAGAGAAGGTCAATGCTTCTCGGGCAAAACCTTCCATGCCGCGCCTAATATACCGTTCCATAAATAACACTCTACCTGCAGTTGGTCATTCTGCAAGGGTTCGTCCGTCATTCTGCAGCTGTTTGTCCGTCATTCTGCAAGGGTTCGTCCGTCATTCTGCAGGACTTCCACAGTGCATGTCCGAGCCGGGCGCTAGAGTGTTGTCCATGAACTTCGACGCCACCCGTATGCTCTCCTTCGACCTCGAGACCACCTCCGTAAAGCCCAAAGAAGCCCGCATCGTCACCTCTGCCCTGGTTCGTATCGACGGGCGCGAGGTAGATAAGCGGGAGATGCTCGCTGACCCAGGCGTGGAGATCCCCGAGGAGGCCGCCAAGATTCACGGCATCACTACTGAGAAGGCCCGCGCGGAGGGTCGCCCGCACGACGAAGTCCTCAAGGAGACGGTCGATGCCATCTACCAGGCCTGGGAGGAAGGTCTTACGCTCATTGTCTACAATGCCTCCTACGATCTCTCCGTACTGCGCGCGCTGACCGGGGATTTCACGGTCAATGGTCCGGTATTCGATCCTTTCGTCATCGACCGGGTGAAGGACAAGTGGCGCAAGGGCAAGCGCACCTTGGAGGAGGTCTCCGCCCACTACGGCGTGGAGCTGAGCAACGCGCATGAGGCTACTGCCGACGCCCTCGCGGCCGCCCGCGTCGCTTGGAAGCAAGTGCGCCAGCACTTCCCCGAGCTAGCACAGATGGACACCAACGAGCTCATGGAATACCAGGCCGTCGAGTGGTACAAGGACCGCGAGTCCTTCAAGAAGTACCTGGAAGGACGCGGTCGGGATGCCTCGGATGTCTCCACCGCGTGGCCGATGATTTCTTAACTCCAGTACCCAATCCTCAACTAATCCTTGCCAGGTTTCTAGATTTCTGGAATTCTAGAAACCATGGACACAACAGTCGAAGCACGCCTCGCCGAGCTTGAAGCGCGCGTCGCCGCGCTCGAGGGGCGCACGAACACTGCCGACGCCAGACCTACACCCACCACCACTGAAGAAGACTCGACCTACTGGCTGGTCGACGCCCTCGCACCCAACGAGCAGCTTCCCGACGGTTCCGTCATCTTTGGCGGCAACATAAACGTCGGCAAGCGCTCGTACGCCTATCAATGGCAGCGCCCCACCACGTTCGTTACCGATGAGAGCTGGGCGGAGAATCTCGAGCGCCTCTCCGCGCTGGCCCATCCCGTCCGCGGCGAAATCCTCCGCCGCCTCCTCGCCGCACCCGCCACCGCCGCCGAGCTTGTCGAAGAAAACATCGTCTCCTCCACTGGCACCGCTTACCACCACTTGAGCGCTCTAACTCATGTGGGCTGGACCACGAAGTCTGGCGGCGAATACTCCATCCGCCCGCCCCGCGTCATTCCCCTGCTCACTATTATCACCGCAAGCGAGGACCATTAATGCGCAAAATTGTCTTAGCCGTTATCACTGCTATTGCCGTTGCCGCCGTCCTGCTTGTCGCAGGCCCACAAAGGATTACGCTGGCACAAGACAAGACTGGCGACGAAGCCCTAGCCACCCAGCTGGAACAGCACTCAGAGTCCGGCTTCCACAACCTCACCGCCTTCACCCTCCAGGACGGCAAGGCCACTTTCGCAGGACTGGGCAGCGACGAGCACACGGAGGTCGAAATTGGCTCCGTCACCAAGATGTTTACCGGCGAGCTAGCCCACCAGCTCGTTGAAGAGGGGAAGCTGAGCCCCGACACGACCGTCGGCGAAGTCCTCGAGATTGGCGATGCACCCGTCGCCGACGTCACCGTAAGGGAGCTACTCGACCACACCTCTGGCCTTCCTCGGCTGGCCAGCAACGATGTTCTAGGCAGCCTCATTTCGGCCATTACCGGCGCCAACCCTTATGAGGGCGAAACCACCGAGGACATCATGGATGCAGCCACGAAGTCTAAGTTGAAGGGCCGCGGCGAAGAGTCCTATTCCAATCTTGGATACGGACTCTTGGGCCACATGGTGGAAACCGCCGCTGGACAGCCTTATGAGCAGATGCTCAAGGAGCGCATCTTCAAACCGGCCGGCATGACGGAGACCTACCTCATGACGCCGGGCTCTGTGCCTGCCGACGCTCCACGCGGCCTAACCCCCACCGGCCGCCACGCTGAGCCGTGGGAGATGGAAGGCTCCGCACCCGCGGGAGCGATCCGCTCCACGGCGAGTGACATGGCCAAATTCGCTGAGTGGTTTATGAAGAACGGCGATATCGACTACGGCTGGCAGCCTCCCAGCGAGGACAATGTTGGGTACTGGCACAACGGCGGCACCTACGGTTACTCGACCATGCTCATCATCGATCCGGAAACCAAACGCGCCGCCTTCGCCAACAACGATTCCCTCGCCGGCACCGAAGACCTTGCCCAAGCTCTATTCGACGAGCTCGCATCCTAAGGAGTAAGCATGTTCCTCACCGTAGCGCTCGCCGTCATCACCGCTTCGGAGCTCTGGGCCGCATGGAAGGCCCTGCGAAAGCCCCTTTCCACGGCAAATCGCCTCGTCACCGCAACGATTGCGATCCTCGCCATACTCTTCATCGGCTACGTCATGCCCTGGCATACCTCGGTCAGTTTTGGCTGGTGGTACGCCCTTGTCGCAGCCTGCTCGCTACACATCGGCGCGGTAGCTTGGCAGGCCGTGCAGCCTTCTAGCCACGCAGACGCTGGTCAAGAAGCTCCCGTACGATAGCACTATGAGCTCCTCCCCTACCTGCACCGTTGAAATCCCAGACGTAGACAGTACAACCATCGCAACTCTTCAACACCGCGCCGCTAACGCTGGTGTTTCCCTCGAAGACTACGTGCGCAACATCCTCACTATGGCCGCGTCATCCCCATCCACTGCCAACAGAAAGCCCATCGAAGAAAAGGCGGCCAAACTCTCCCGTCGTGCACCTATCGATATGAAGGGAGACTTCGACGTCGTCGCCGCAATCCGCGCCGGACGAGACGCATAGAGGACTAGGGAGATCGTTGGTCTCTCTAGTCGACACCCTCAGAAAAGTCTCCCAAATCTCCACCTTTATAAAAGTCTCCCAAATCTCCCAATACTCTAGGATGAAGCTATGTCCCCGCACGAGAATCCCTTCCGCCCCACCTTCGGCGTTCCACCGCTATTCTGGGTCGGCCGCACGGCAGTGCTCGACACCTTCCGCGCAGCGCTTGACTCCCAACCAGGCAGCCCGGGCCGCTCGCTCATCATCAGCGGCGCCCGCGGTATCGGCAAGACGGTCCTGCTCAACGAGATAGAAGATATCGCCTCTAGTCGCGGGTGGATCACATTGCGTGCCTCGGGACGCAGCTCCATGGTTGACGAGCTCGTTGACACCACCATCCCGCGCATCATGGACAAGCTGGCCCCGGCGGACAAGCACAAGGTCAACCGCGTCGGCATTGGTGGTGTGGCAACCATTGGCATCCAGCACAACACTGAGGAAGCCTACAAACCCACGTTGAACACCCGCCTGCGCGAGCTTTTAGGCATGCTCAAAGGCACTGGCGTGCTGTTGACCATCGACGAGGTACAGGACGCATACGCGGAGGACCTAACTTCCCTGGCCGTGACCTACCAAGACTTGGTGCGCGATGAGCTCGATGTCGCTATTGTCGCCGCGGGCCTTCCGCAGGGAGTCAACCGACTGCTGGACCTGCCGGGCGTGACCTTCCTACGCCGCGCGCAAAGGTTCGTTCTGGGCCCGCTCTCCCCCGCGAACGCCGAGGTGGCCTTCACCGAGACCGCCGCACAGTCCGGGCTTGAATTCACCGATGATGCGGTAGCAGCGGCGGTGCGTCTGTCGCGCGGCTACCCCTACATGGTGCAGCTGGTGGGCTCACTGGCTTGGAGAAAGGCGCAGCGCGAGGGTGGGAGCAGTATCGAGGAGAGTGACGTCGCAGCGGTGTCAGCCGAGGCTATCTCGGTTTTGGGTGCCCAAGTCCACCAGCCTGCTACCCTTTCGCTTCCACCGGCCCAGCGCCTCTTCCTCGAGGCGATGAGCGCGGTCATGGAGGACGGTACGGCAGAAATCAAGAACATCGCCGCGCACCAGGACCGGACGGTGCGGTCCTTGTCGGCCACGCGCCAGCGGCTTATCGACGCCGACCTCATCGAACCCACCGCCCACGGCCAGCTCCAGTTCGTCATCCCGTATATGGAGTCTTTTTTCACCGCGACGGATAGCTTGGGGCGGGTTGACTAAAGGTCACCGGCATCGCGAGTGAGGATGCCGGCGGTCTCGGTAACCGAGCGCAGGGATCTGGCGGAGGCCTTGACGGGATAGACGTCGAAACGGTCGACGAGCAGGTCGCGCGGCATGCCGATGCGGTCGAGGTGCTGGGCCAACGCGATAGCCTCCGCGCGGGCATCGGAACCTTCAATGCCCAGACCAATCCGGTGGCCCGCGTTAAGGTGTTCGCCCAAGCCATCAAGGTGACGCGGGGTCTCCAGACCGCGGAAATCCGTGAGGAAGGTCGTGGCAGCAGGCGCTAGCGACCACAGCGGTGGGGCGTGTAGGTAGTCTGCTTCGAAGGATTGTAGGAGGTCGAGCGCGACCTCATCCGGGACCGCCGGGATGGTATCGAAATCTGTGGTGCCAGGGACGCGGCCGGCGATGATATCGGCAAGCAGGGGCTCGTCGAGCTGGACGACGACCTCCCCGTGGAAGCGACTAGCGACGTCCTCGGCGTGTGCATGGAGGCCGTGGCGGAGGGCGTCGGCAAGCTCGGTGAAGGCCCCGCGGTCGGTGAGCACGCGGTGACCATCGGAAAGCTCAATGCTCGCCGCAAGCGACCAGGGGCCGAGTGCTTGCACCTTGACGCGAGGCACGGTCTCGCCCCAGACTTCCTGGACCTCGTCGAGGTCGCGTTCCAAGCGGTCCCACGTGCGGCGGGTCAGCAGCTGCGGGCGCGCAGTCATGCGCCACGAGCGCGGGCCGCGGTCGATGGAGATGGCCTCCAGCATGCTGGCCGTGCGGCCCACCGCGTCGGAACCGAGGCCACGCTCGGGCAGCTGCGGGATGGCAGGAAGTTCGGTCTCCCCCATGATGATGTCCGCGGCCTCCGCCATGGAGGTGCCGGGCATGGGGCCAAGGGCAAATCCCGTCATCCGTTCTCCTTCCCGAATGTTTTTCTTCTAATACCGAATCAAAGACTACTGCGACATCTATAATGCAATTCACAAACCACTAAGTCGCAGATAGTAAAGGATACTCCCGTGGCACTTGAACAGTTTTCTGGCTGGACCTTCTATTCTCCTTGCGAGATTCCGAGCGATATTTCGTCAGTTCTCGCAGCCAACGAAAAGCCCATCTGCGCATTTAAAACTGTCCGAGACGCAGCGGTCTTCACTAGCCACCGATTGATTATCCGAGATTCTCAAGGTCTCACTGGAAAGAAAGTCGAAATCTATTCTCTCCCTTACTCCTCCATTAATATGTGGTCGACGGAGAATGCAGGGAAGCTCCTAGACGTAAATGCTGAACTGGAGCTCTGGACACGAGCTGGCCACTTCAAAATCAACATCGGGCCCAAAGTCGATATTCGGGCACTCGATCGACTCATCGCTGACTGCGTGCTTCGCTAAAGCTACTCGGTTCCGCAGATGGTGCCGGAGCCCAGGACAATATCGCCTAGCTCGTCCGGGCTCGGTAGGTAAAGCACGGCAGCCTGGCCACGAGCCACGCCGGAGAGCGGCTCCTTCAGTTCCAGCGTCATGCGGTCGGCTTCGCGGTCCACGTGAGCGTGGCAGGGAACGACGGAACCGTGGGCGCGCACCTGCACCTCGCAGTCGAAGTCACCTTCCATCGCGGGGTGCAGGTACTTCAGGCGGTCGGCCTCGATACGGGTCACGGCCAGGTCTGCGCGCGACCCGACGGTGACGGTGCCGGTGGCCGCGTCGATGTCGGTGACGTAGCGCGGGGAGCCGTCGGCAGTCGGCGTCTTGATGTCCAAGCCCTTGCGCTGGCCGATGGTATAGTTCCACGCGCCATCGTGTTCCTTGAGCTCATTGCCCTCGGTGTCCACGATCATGCCTGGACGCAGGCCGATGGAACGACCCAGGAAGGCCTGGGTATTGCCGTCCGGGATGAAGCAGATGTCATAAGAATCCGGCTTCGCCGCCGTGGAGAAACCATGGCGCTTGGCCTCCTCGCGGATTTGCGGCTTCGGGGTATCACCAATCGGGAAAAAGCAGTGGTCCAGCTCTTCCTTGGTAATAACGCCCAGCACATAGGACTGGTCCTTATTCTCATCCAGGGAGCGGCGCATGTAGCCGTCGTCATCGATAGTGGCGTAGTGGCCCGTGGCCACCGCATCAAAGCCGAGTGCCATGCCCTTGCGCAGGAGAGCTGCGAACTTGATCTTCTCGTTGCACCGCAAGCAGGGGTTCGGGGTCTCGCCGCGGGCGTAGGAGTCAACGAAGTCACCAATAACGGCTTCCTTGAACTCCTCGGAGAAGTCCCACACGTAGAAAGGAATGCCGAGCTTGTCACAAATACGGCGGGCATCGGCGGAATCCTCCAAGGAGCAGCAGCCGCGCGCCTTCTCACGAGTCTGCTGCGCATCCTTGTGCAGGGCCAGGTGCACACCAATGACCTCGTGGCCCGCCTCCACCGCGCGTGCGGCTGCGACCGAGGAATCGACGCCGCCGGACATGGCTACCAATACTCGCATGCTTTCCCCTTCTTCCTTCTTTCGTCCACTTAGGCTAGTCGCGGTGTACCCCATACCCCAACACACTGAACTCACGCTCTATTCCCTAAGCTAAAAGGCATTATGGGAAGAAAGCGCAACAAGACCGATTCAATCGCGGGCACCTACGAGATTTCCACGGGGGAGCTTGTCGTCGAAGCCGACCCGTTCCGCGATGGCGCCTTCATCTTCAACATCAACGGCGTACCCTCCTCACACCTCATCCCCGAAGAGCCACGCACCCTCGAATTCGAGTACATGCGTTGGATTGCTGCAGCGGTAGAAAACCTAGCGCCTGGCAAGCGCCTGCTCCACCTGGGCGGCGGTGGCTGTTCTCTCCCCCGCTACTTCGCAGACCTGTGGCCGGATTCCCACAACACGGTGGTGGAGCTCGACGCGAAACTGGCCGAGCTCATCCGTGAGCTAGTCGATATCCCTGCCGCTCCCCGCGTGAAAATCCGCGCCGGTGAGGCACGCGCGGTGACGGAAGGCTTCCCTCCGAATCGCTTCGACGTCATCATCCGCGACGTCTTCGCCGGCGCCGTCACGCCGGAGCCTCTCACCACCCAAGAGTTCTTCCAGCACGCCCACGCCACGCTCACTCCGGGCGGGCTTTACGTTGCCAACTGCGGTGACCACTCCGACCTGCAAGGGGCGAAGGCAGAACTCGCCGGAATGGCAGAAGTCTTTGCACACGTCGCCGTTATTGCCGACCCTCCCATGCTCAAAGGCCGGCGCTACGGCAACATCATCCTCATCGGCTCAGACACCGAGCTGCCTGGCGACGGCTCCCCGCAAGCCGCCGCGCTTGCTAAACCACTGCTGTCCGGTGCGGTGCCCGCGCACTTCCGCGACGAGTCCTGGACCCGCCGCTTCTTTAAGGGGGCTAATCCGCGCCACGACGCCCCATCACCGCGTAGCGATTAACGCAGACTATTGAGCAGATCCGCCACTTGCTTGGAGTCGAGATTCGGCACCGCAACGCCTGCGGCGTGACCCGCACTGCGCGCGGCGCGGTCGGCGTTCTCCACGTCCTGCTGGCTGACATTATCGGCATCAACATCCTGCAGGTGCTGCGCATTGTCCAAGAAGATGGCCAAGTCACCAACGCTAGCGTCATTGTTGGACATGTCTTTGAGGTCATCGGCGCTAATAACGCCGTCGTTAAGCAGCTTTTCCGCTTGCTTGATAAGACCGGTCGCATCGACATCGAGCCCCGCGTTCTTGGCGGCATCGGCGACGGCCGGCACGGCCACAGCACCCGCTGCCAGAGCCAGGATTCCAGCGATCAGCACGCCGGCGTCGTCGCCTAGGTCAATACCCGGGATGACCATGTCATCCAAGATGCCGCCGAAGTCGATGTAATTGCCACCGGAGAAGGACTGCAGCTGTGCCTCAGTACCGTTAAAGAGGTTCATGTCAACATCGGTTTCGATACCGGCAACGCGGCCGCTGCCGGAGCGCTGCCAGAAGGCCAACTTGTCCCAGCCTCCGACTGGGTCCGGCGCGGTGTCCTGGTAGGCGGCCAGCCACAGAGGGTACTCGGAGAAGCGTGTGGAATTGCCCATCTGGCCCATCCAGAAGTACTTGTAGGTGTACAGCATCGGCGTGCGGCCGGTTAGGGTCTTCACCTCAGTCATGAAGGTGTCGATCCACTCCTCCAGCTGAGCAGTGCTCAGGCCCTCATCGACCTCAATGTCGAGCACCGGCGGCAGGGTTTGCGTCGGCACCAGTGCAATCTGGGAGGCGAAGCTGGCCGCCTGCTGCTTGGCATCACCAGCCGGGCGCGCATAGTGGTAAGCGCCGACCTTCAGTCCAGCAGCTGCGGCAGCATTGGCATCGCGTACGAAGTGGTTGTTAACAAACCCAACGCCTTCAGTGGCCTTGACGAAGGCATAGGACTGCCCATCGGACTTCACGGCATCCCAATCGATTCCGCGAAGGGACGCGTGGTTATTGCCGGAAACATCCACACCAGAAGGTGCGGTGGACGGGATGGCAACGGCGGTGGATACGGACAGTGCCACGGCCGCTACGGCAGTAACGGCGGCGGTAACAAGGCGACGTGCATGGCTCATGCGCGCCACACTACCGCTTTAACAACATCAGTCACAGATGCAACACGCGAAACTTTAAACTCGTTTGCCACAGTTTTAACACCATCACCAACGCCGTCCCGATAAACCGGTGCAGCGAAGGAACGGGCAACGCTTGGCGACGCCCCTCCGAAAGGTCCGGTCATCAGGACTAAGGGCTTCAACAGAATTGTCAGCAATCGGAAGACTGGAGCCGCTCCAGTTATGTGTGTCGCTTTTTGACCGGATAAACCTTGTGCTCCGGGTCATACCAGAGCACACGAAACAGGCTTCCTGAGCGGAACCCCCACAACCGGCAGGCACCACTCAATCTAAAACGGAAGACTCGTTCTTCATTTTGGTCCAGCTGTCGTAGTCGATTCTGCGCAGCTTTACTCAATTCGTTTATTGCGTGATCATGGTTGCGTCGGTGCCCCTTGGATCCTTCGTTTTCACACTCCGCCCAAGTCTTCTTAGTTAGATCATCAAGGAACTTTAGTAGTTCCACTGTCTCGTTGGCACTCAAATCCCACCGGCGCCCGTCACCAGCACCGGGAACTTCGTCTATCTCCCTAGCCGTCCAACGAACTAATTCGTTCTTATATGAGGCATCTAGTGTTGCGCTCACCGGAACCTTTTTATCGTCAGCCGTGGCAACCAGCGGTGGCACGTACTTTCCACCAGCGTTATTCCTTTGGCGCGCAAGCTTCTTTTTCTTACGCTTTCCGCTGCCCATCGTTATGCGCTAGCCGCAGATTGCATGGCACTGTAAAAGTCTTGCATAACCTCTAGGCTGACTTCGTTCATAGAGGGAGCGCCATCGGCAACGCCCACGCGCGCCTCGCGCCACGGACGTTCATTATGAGACAAATCGCTCAGCTGCTGACCGTTCAAGTGACCATAAGCAGCTAAGACTGCATCAATGGTGTCTTTCTCATCTACAGTTAACTGAGTAGAGTCACCGGGAAACATGTCAGTGCTCGCAGTGAATTCTCCGCGGTGGCACTTATAAAGGTCACGGCAAACAGGACCGTTAGCCCATGCCTCTATGCGGGAATTGAACAAGGGCTTTTCATCCCACACGAGACTCCATGCTTGGGCGTAGTAAACGAGCTTCTGGAGCTTCATAGTGCTTACACCAGAATCAACGTTTTCCAGAATGTAACGAGCTACATCGTTGACGCGCGCCATATCCAGCTCCTTTCGCCCTTGTCCTGGTGCATGTTTCTACCCTTCACTTTCTATTATCCACCAGACTGCGCGTGCACCAACAGATACACGAGAAGTCTCGTGTGCGTCCCCCCATCAGTGTGGCATAGGCAAAGAGCCTACTCGCTTTACAAACACCACTTGACTCCTTATTACCATACATCTGGCGGACAAATTTGGCTCCCGACTACTTGGAATTCAATCCATCCACAATCCGTACCGTCTCCATGGCCACGCGCACGACTTTCCCGATCAGGTCCACGATGTAGCGCGGATTGCCTACCTCGTCGGCCCAATCGTTCGGGTCATTGACGATGCCCGAAGCCTTGTCTTTCTTGACCTGGTATCGGTCAATCAGCCACGCGACTGCCGAGCGCGAGCCCAGCATGTACTCGTCAGCTTCTTCCGGAATGCCAGCAATGGTCACGCGCTTGTTGTAGATCAGCTTCCTCACGTCATTGACGTTCTTACCGGTCTCCGGATCCTTGCGCTTGGCCCACTTCATCTTGAGCACTCGCCACGTCTCACGGTCGGACTCATCGCCCTTGACCTGGATATCTAGAGGCCACGGCTCGACAGATTCGTAGTTGACGTGCAGATCCATCAGCTCTTGGCCAGCAGCAGCAAACTTATCGAACTCCACACGCGTACTCGGTGTTTCAATATGCGGCAGCATCTTCTTCAAGTCAGCCGCGTACTTCGTGCGGTAGACAGGGTCATGCAGCTTGCCGTAGACAAAGTGGAAGATGTCATCACCCGTGATGTCCGCTCCCAGCACATAACGATAGAGAGTCTTAATCTCATCAGTGATGTTGTCCACGCGCACGTAGCCGTCGATGACTTCACCAATCGAGCCGTAGACGCTAGCTTCGCCTTGCTTAACGACGCCTCCCTCACCGAACAGCCCACCGTCGTCAGCTTCGACGGCGGCCCAGGTGAAGCGTGGGGAAGTACTGTGATGTAGCAATAACATGCAGGTCTGGAAGAAGTTCAGTAGCAAGCACGGACGACTCAACTGATTCACCCGCACCAACCGCGACAAAACCTATATTTCGGTGCTTCGGAGTCGGGAACAGCGAAGGCAGCCGATACGTCATGTCATTGAGCGACGGCTCAAAATACACCCGCTTCTTGGTGAACGGGCGATACTGCGACGCGTAGATGCGCTCCTGCCGCACAGATATTTCGGTACCCTTTGCAGCCAAGTTTTTGAGTGTGCGATTCCATGACGCCTTTGTTGTATTTGCGTATTGTGGATGCGCTTGCAAGAAAACCGTTACATCTTTTTCTTGAGGCTTTGTGATCCCTTGCTCGCTCAGCCACTTTCGAAGTGAAGCTGTTGCCTCAGTGTATGTACCAATCAAGACTCCCAGCTTAGAGACCAGTTGGCCGTCGGTTTGGGCATAGGCCCATGTATCTCGACCGGTTTTCAAACCGGCAGAAAAGACGTCGAAAACCTTTAGTGAACCACCCGCCTTTTCACCAATAACTGGCCAGGTTTCAAACTCCTCCGAACGTTGATTCAGCCAGTCGCCAACCTTGTTCGGCGTGATTTGTTGCCATTCCATGTTTTCCACGGTTGAGTTTTCAACGATCTCAAGTTTCTCTGTCGCTGAGAGGTAGTCGCCGATGTCTCGGTAGTGCAGGTCAAAACCATGCTTCGAAGGATCCTTCACACCAATCGTGATGGCCACGGTATTGCGGGACCCCGAGCCAAAGACCTTTCCTCCTTCTTTACGAGATTGCTCGCCCGCTGTTCGCTGGTTACCGCGAAGGTTAAGCACATAGAGATCCGTGAAATCCTCGGCCATCGAAAGACGAACCCCCCCC
>NZ_KV799880.1:0-2375 GCF_001810085.1 Corynebacterium sp. HMSC072A02
CGACGCTAAAGACTGAATTCTACGACCGTAAGCGATGGACAACCCGTGATGCTGCACGCAAGGCCGTTGCCTACTGGATTGAAGTCGTCTACAACCGTCGGCGCCGGCACTCTGCACTCGGAATGGTCAGCCCCGTCGACTTCGAGAACCACGCCGGCGCAATCAACAGCAGAAAAGAAATAGCTGCCTAACCACTAGGTAGCTCCACTACGTGTCCACGATTTGCGGGCAACCCCAACCTGGGCTTGCTCGTTAGTGAGCTTCGGTTTCGGCCCGGCGACCCTGCCCTGGGCGCGGGCGCGCGCTACGCCTTCACGGGTGCGCTGGATCAGCAGGTCTCTTTCCCACTCAGCGAGAGAGGCCATGACGTTAATGACCACTTTGTCAGCAGGACGCGACGTGTCCAGCGCGGGTTCGAGCACTTTCACGTTGATATCACGTTCCGCCAAGTCAGCGATAGTATTCACCGTCTCAGCGAGGCTGCGACCAAGACGGTCGAGCCTGGTCACAACCAGCGTGTCGTCGGGGCGCATATACGCCAGCGCGTCATCAAGGCCGGGGCGCTGCCACTTCGTGCCCGAGATCGTATCTGTGTAGATGTGGTTTTCATCGCAGCCAGCGTCGATGAGCGCCTCACGCTGGGTGTCGAGAGACTGCCCTTGTTTCGACGTGGAGACACGTGCGTAGCCGATGAGCATTAAACATCCACCCCGTCAGCAAGCGCAGCTGAAAACGGCAACCCCTTCATGAAGCGCTCCATGTAGTCCCAGTTAGGGTCGCCGGTTGGTGTAGCTGGTAGCCGAATAATCGTCTTCTTCATACGAGTGAGATTCCATTTGTACCCGTATGAAAAACGCCATTTTTCGAATCGGATCGCCGTCACAAGAAACAGTCCTTGCCAGACTGAAATCGATTGACGCGGGATTAAGGCGTTGACGCTTCCACAGCAGCCTGCCCCACAGTGATGCTTGCCGACGCCGGACGCCCACCCTTCGACTGCGCCCGCACCCGAATATCCACACCAGTAATGCGGCCCGTACCACGACCAATGCCATGAAAAGCCTGAATATCGCCCGTGACAGTCAGCGCAGGAGACGGCACCGTTGCGCCAACCATCATCAGTGCTGCCCGACCTTTGCGCAGCTTGCCCAACAGTGGACGGCACCGCACCGGAGAGAGAGCAAGCGCCACTGGCGAGCGATACACAACCAAGTCCAGCCCCTCCGTGAGCACCGCGGCAACACCCAAAGGGTCCACCCCTGGATCCGGCACAGCGATAATGCGGCCCAGATACTTCGGGTCAATTCCGGCATAAGACAATTCCGGCCACCCCACCACACCGGCGTGACCACCTGCTTCCACAACGTGGAGAAGCATCTCCGCAACCAGCGCCGGTGTATCGCTCATATGTGTGACAGCATGGCGCGGTAGACCACCGCCAGGAAGCAGAAATCGAAACTGCTCACCGAGCGAAACCACATCTTCGCTGCCTGTGATCTTCTGTGCGAAGCCGGTACCATCCCCATCACCACCAGGGACAGCACCGCCGATCTGCGCCATTTTGGAGCGGAGCTGGGCGATCTGTTCAGCGTGCGCAGAACCACTGGAGCCCGTCGATACCGTCGATGCCGCCAGGTCCACCTCCGCGACCGTCTTGCGAACACTTGTTCCACTCACGGAAGCTGATTATGCTCCGCGGGCGAACCAAGGTCAATTGAAATTATCGAACATATTTTCTATCGCAGGTCATATGGTAGCGTCCACCTCCATATACGCCTACGACGTCCGCACCCGGACCACCCCAATCCCCACTCCGCTCATCGTCAGAGTCATGGGAACTGTGGGCGTCGCCGGATCCATCGCAGTCATGGTCTCCCAGCTCGCGATCGGCCCCAAACTCCTCATCGCGCTCGGATGCGTTGCCCTTGCTGTCGCCATCACTTTGCTCCACCCCTACCGGGGCGAGATGAGGGCATTCGCGGAAGAGAAGCGGGTAAGTACGGTGCCGTCGATAAGCATGCTCGTGCCGTTAATGCTTTGGTGGCTGGCGCTCATGCTCGCACCTCTCGCGCAATGGCCAGCCTGGGGAGTCACGCTCACATTCGCGCTCGTTGCTGGCGCTGCGTGGGTACTGTACCCGCATGTCGACGGCTCCCGTCGCCTCGCATACGCCGACTAGCAACGCACGCTGGCTAGCAACGCACGCCGACTAGCAACGCACGCCGACTAGCAACGCACGCTGGCTAGCAGCGCTCCCCGACTAGTAGTTCTCGCCGACTAGTAGTTCTTGCTGCGTTGCACGAAACCTGAATCCACAGGCCCTGGATAAGCTAATCCAGGGCTGAAGCGTCCTGGGTTTAGTTCCGCTTCTTTTA
>NZ_KV799881.1:0-359 GCF_001810085.1 Corynebacterium sp. HMSC072A02
GTACCAAGGTCTGCTTTCCGGCCACAGCCAAACGTTGACGGGGGGATCTTAGTGATCCGCCGGGTGGGTGACCCGAAGATTCCGATAGAGCAGCGCAAAGCCTTTCAGGCGATGGTGCACACCGTTTTCACTGCCCGGGGACGCGGGATAGGGGAAATTCTCCGAAGGGCAGGGTTGTTTTCATCACGTTCAGAGACACAATCATGGTTGCGCTCGCGAGGAATCGACCCCGCGACCCTACCTCCCAGATTGCACACCAGCGACTGGATCGATCTCTTCCAGGTGACTGGTTCCTCTCTACCTCACCATCGGCCCATTTCACCATCGGGAAGTAGTCAACGACCTCCTCAACGGAAAAA
>NZ_KV799882.1:0-354 GCF_001810085.1 Corynebacterium sp. HMSC072A02
GCCCGGCAACACGCAAGGTCATCGAAGAACTCATCGCGGCGAAAGCCATCCCGGCCCAGGCGTACCAGTCCTGTAGAAACGTGCTGTCGATGGGCAAACACGGCAACAAACCAATCCTGGAAGAGGCATGCCAGCGCCTGATGGCCAACGACGGCAGCCGACGGGCTGTGTCATATACCGCGGTCAAAAACATGATGGCCGCCATACGCAAAGAACACGCCACCCGGCCCCGCGGGTTAGACCAGGCCCCGCGCAGCACCACAGTCAACCAGCCCACCGCCCCTGCAATCACCGACCGGGATACCACCGGCGCGTTTCTCGGCGGTGCAGACCAGTTCAGCATGGACAACCTCG
>NZ_KV799883.1:0-293 GCF_001810085.1 Corynebacterium sp. HMSC072A02
TCCACGACGTCGACGTCCTGGTCCTCGATGACTTCCTGACCACACCTGTGGATGCCGCGACCGCGCACCAACTTCTCAACATCCTCGCCGGGCGAGAAGGCAAAGTCTCAACGATAGTGACCTCACAATTCACCCCACTGGAGTGGTACAAGTCCATCCCCGACGCCGTGATCTCCGAGTCAATCCTCAACCGACTCGTCTCCGGCGCCGAGATCATCACACTCGAAGGACCAAACATGCGCCTCACCACCAACACATAACCACCAACAACGCCTGAGTAAGACACCGCTACC
>NZ_KV799884.1:0-15590 GCF_001810085.1 Corynebacterium sp. HMSC072A02
ACGTTGCTCACCCACCCATGGCCTAAGTCAGGACAAGCCAGACAACAGCACGAGGCTGAAAGCAAAGGCGACGGTGGCTAGATCCATAGTGGGAAACTATAGCTTGTCGGTGCTGTCCTCTGGCGGTAGCGCAAGTGACTCGCCGTCCTTGACTGTCGGGTCGTCGTCGGTGTATTCGCCGGTCTCATAGTCATAGCCCACGGCGTGTCCATCTTCATCCGTGCGCGCGTACCACTCGGTGACTTCAACCGCGGTGGAATCAAAGTCTGCACCAGTGGCGTAGGCGGAATCATCCGTTGTGGGCTCAATGGCCAACGCAAAGTTATCGCCGTGGTCCCGCACGCCGTGGATGATGGCATTGGACACTGCTTGTTCTTCATAGAACGTGCGGATCGCGGCGGGGTCGTGACGCAACTCCCGAATCAACGCGATGCACATGAGCACAATGATGACCGCGAAAGGCAATGCAGTCACGGTGATGAGGTTCTGGAGGCCTTGCAGCGCATTACGGCCGCCCGCGAGAAGAATCACTACGGCGATTCCCGCCATGCACATGACCCAGAAGATGGTGACCCCGGGCTTCGGCTTCGGGTTGCCGCGTTGCGTGAGCTGTGAGTTCACGATGGACGCGGAATCCGCCGTGGTGATGAAGAAGACGATGAGCATGACGAGCACGAGCGGCGCCATGATCTGCGACCCCGGCAGGTGATCCAGAACGGTGAAGAAGATATCTTCTGCAGGCGGCATGGAGTCAATCGTTCCATCGGGCGCAATATCTCCGTCGCGACGCTGCAGCCAGATTGTCGTTCCGCCCAGGATGGTGAAAGCACACACGATGATGGCGGAAGGAATAAGCAAGACGCCCACAATGTACTGGCGGATGGTACGCCCGCGCGAGATCTTGGCCACGAACACGCCAACGAAGGGCGCCCAGGACACCCACCAGGCCCAGTAGAACGTGGTCCACGAGGACAGGAACGACACCATCTCTTCGCCTTGTCCCATGTTGGCGGAGAGCATGCTCGGCATCTCATCGAGGTACTCAATGATGACGGCGGGCAGCATGTTGGCCAGGAAGGCGGTGGGCCCCACGACAAAGAAGAAGACCGCGAGCCCGAGCGCCAAGACAAGGTTGATGTTGGATAGCCAGCGGATTCCTTTCGATACACCCGAGACCGCGGAGAAGATCGTGCCGATGGACAGCACTATGATGATGACCAGCGCCGCCGTGTTGCCCGTGGTTGACCAGCCGCTGACGATTTCCACGCCGCGACCGATCTGCAAAGCTCCAATACCGAGCGTTGCCGCGGTGCCAAAAAGTGTGGCGATGATTGCTAGCCCGTCGATGATGCGCGCGGGCATGGAGTCCGTCTCGCGGTTGCCAAAAAGCGGCATGAGGATAGAACTCATCAACGGCACTCGCCCGCGGCGGTAGGACACGTAGGCCACACACAGTCCGACGATGGCATAGATTGCCCACGCATTGATTCCCCAGTGCATCGCTGCTTGAGCCATCGCACCCATGACGGCTTCATCGCTGGCGGCCTCATAAGCGCCGGGCCGGGGTGACAGGTAGTAGCTCAGCGGCTCAAAGGGGCCGAAGAAGATAATTCCGATGCCGATGCCGGCTCCAAAGAGCATCGCTGCCCAGCTCACAGTAGAGAACTCCGGCTTCTCTCCATCCACGCCCAAGGGAATTTTTCCGTATTTGGAAAAAGCGAGGATGAGGAGCAAGAACATAAGGAATGTTGCCAGCGTGGTAAAGATCCATCCCAGGTTGCGCATGACCCAATCCAAGGCCGCGGAGGAGGCAGTGAAAACCTGCTCGGGCGCGATGACACCCCAGGCAACGAATGCCACAATGAGTCCGCCCACGACGATCAAAATGGGTTTGTCCACCCCATACTTCACCTTTTGGTCTTCGATGGACACGCCCGGAACCAAGGCCGGATGGATGTTGTGCGGATAGATAATATCTTTAAGAATCCGCTTAGCCTCGCGCGTACGCTTCTTGCTCTGATCGGTATTGTTCACCGAACTACGAGAATCAGCCGTGATGGGTCTTCACTCCTTATTCGATATGTTGTTGTTTAAGTCTTCTATCGACCGTATCGGAGATCCGGCTCCTGCGTAAGCTTGAGACAAGTCCGTCGATTCCCATCTGACCCACGAGGTGACTGCCACAACTATGGCGCTGTATCCGCTAGCTCCTTCTTATTTTGGTGTCGAGCACGTCGCGGTTCTTGAGCACGTGAACTTCTCCACCGCGTTGAGCATCCCTGGGTTGGCGCAGGAGCCTGCGCTCGTCGACGTTTCCTTGCTCCCCGACCCCACCACCGGGGGCTGGCGCGTACATTCAGCTTTCGGTTTCTTGGGTTCACTCGATGGCGAGGAGTCCGCAGAGTATCCCGCCCTGAATCGACTGCGCACGGCGGCGATGAACCCGGCGACGCATGCCACCG
Organism: Corynebacterium sp. HMSC072A02; assembly: GCF_001810085.1. Taxonomy (NCBI): domain Bacteria; kingdom Bacillati; phylum Actinomycetota; class Actinomycetes; order Mycobacteriales; family Corynebacteriaceae; genus Corynebacterium; species Corynebacterium sp. HMSC072A02. The sequence goes on from NZ_KV799884.1 coordinate 2,463, forward strand.
TCGACATTGTCGACGGTGAGGTGGAGATCGCCCTCGCCTTGGGGCTCGACCCGTGGATGGTTCCCGCCAACAACCAACCGGCGGGTACCGCGCTGCTCAACGGCGGACAGGGCGCGCTTGTTCGCGTCGCGGAAGGCGAGCTCACCGCATATCAGCTCCGCACGATGGGTACGGAACAGTTCTTCGTGACGCTCGTGCTTCTCGACGACACCGTCCTCGCCACCCACGACAACCTCGTCCTCGGACCGTGCGCGGAGCTCTCCGATGCCCCAGCGTTGGCCGCCGCGTTCGCGGCCGCCACACAAACCAGTGCCTCCCTTGCCGCCCGTGCTTATGCTGGCGCGGGCCGCATCGCAGTGGACTTTCCAATAGACCCCGAAGCGCTCTTCGCCCCCGCAGTCCCGCCGTTGCCGATCGACCCGAACAAGCCTGCCATCCCGCCAGTGCTCAACCCCAATGCCGATTGGGAGTTCACTGCCCCGGCCGATCCCCTTACCTCACCGCTGCCGGCCGGTCCACGCGCCTTCACGTCCCCCAAAGACACCTTTTAACTGGCACCTTATGCGCTTAACCTAATACACTGAACTGGGGTTTCCCCGAAAACCGGCCCCAAATGGTGCCTTTACTTTGGTTCCTTTGCCCCTGCCGCGCGCACGAATCGCTTTCCGTCGACTAGGCGCGTCGCACCCGTAGCGTCGAGGTGCTCCAGCACCGGGATGGCAACCCGGCGCGTCGTTCCAAGTGCCTTGCGCGCCTCCGAGAGGGTGAAGGGCTGTTCCAACTGTGAGACCACGGCGAGTGCCTCGCGCGGAGCTGAAGGCAGAAGCACCACACCGTTAGCCAGCCGGAGCAGGCGCCCAGCGCGTTCGGCAGCGGCCAGCTCTTTCGGGCCCAAGCCCAGCTCTTTGAGGTCTTCCGCTTCCGGGGCAGCAAAGGGGTCCTCGCGCAGTCGCCGCTCGAGCTCCGCCACTCCCCTCTCCGCGGGGCCAAGGTCGACTGTCTGCCCGGGCATGCGCAGCACGCCATCAACTGTCTCGAGCTTGGCAGCTGCTACCGCTAGGCCTAACAAGGCCGGCTCGGTCAGTCCCAGTGCATCCATGGCCGCTGCCTTCGTCAGCCCCGGAGAGAGCGGATTCGCCTTGGCGTGGGCTTCCACAGTCTGAATCAAAGACCTTTTCCACGCAGTGACCTGGCTGGCGGCGATCCACCAGTCGCGGAACTCAATGACTCCCGCTGGCTTCTCTGTCACCGAAAAGCCATCGCGCACAAGACCATGCAGCTCCGCGTAGCCACAGCGCTTGAGCCATTGGGCCGGGTTCGTTGCTTCTAAAGTTTCTAGCTCAACAGCGCGCTTCTTGGCATCGCCGCGCCTATTCAATTCAGCTGGGTGTACATCCACCACCTCAAAACCGGCCACGACGTGCCGCCCGCCCGGACTGCGCACCACAAACCTATCGAGCAAAGTAAGCGGTAGCGGGCTTTCCAGAGTCAACCGCGCGAACTCACCTCCTAAAGGCCGCAGCCGCGCTCCCACTCCCGCGGTGCCGATGTGCACCACGAGGTTCTGTGGAAGCTCGCTCATGTTAGTACCGAACGTTCGCCGCACATCCACGGTGTCGAGCACACGCCAGCACCCAGGGCTAAGCAAAGCATCTCCGCGATGAACCTGGTCCGCGGCCACCCCGCGCAGGTTGAGCGCTACGCGCGTGACGGGTGCAGCGCTGTCCACTGCCCTGTTCTCACTGTGCACCCCACGCACCGTGGCGCGTTGCCCACTGAGCTCAAGGTCATCGCCAACCGAAACCGTCCCGGCCGCCAACGTTCCCGTCACCACGGTTCCAGCGCCCTTCACGCTGAAGGCGCGATCCACCCACAATCGCACGCGCGCCTGCGGATCCGGCGCGGGCATAGCAGCAAGCACGCTATCCAATTCGGCACGCAGCTTCTCCACGCCTTCGCCGGTCTTTGCGGAAACGTAGACAATGGGGGCGTCGGCAAGCGCTGTTCCAGCCAGTTCTGCTTTGACCTGCGCGGCTACCTCTGCCCGGCGGGCAGTATCAGCCCTATCAGCACGAGTCAGCGCCACCACGCCGTGCTCGATTCCCAGAGCGCGCAGAGCATCGCGGTGGTCTGTGGACTGTGCCTGCCAGCCTTCATCGGCCGCCACCACAAAGAGAACCACCGATGCCGGCCCCACCCCGGCCAGCATGTTGCCCAAGAACTTCTCGTGCCCCGGCACATCGACAAATGCGACGTCCGCGCCCGAGTCCAGCCTCGTCCACACAAAACCTAAGTCGATGGTCAATCCCCGCCGCTTTTCTTCCTCCCAGCGGTCCGGTTCCATCCCCGTCAACGCCTTGACCAGGCTCGACTTGCCGTGATCCACGTGCCCCGCAGTGGCCACTACATACACCTAGATCACCGCCCGCAATGCCGCGATGAGTTCTGCATCCTGTACCTCCGGCACGCAGCGCACATCCACCAGGCAGCGTCCCTGATTCACGCGCGCCACCACAGGAGGCTGCCCCAACCGCAACGGCCGCGCCAACTCCTCTGGCAACGCCACGGCCCACCCCGGTAGCGGCACCTCTGGAGCCCCACCACCGCCGACGCGTCCGGCGTGTTCGACGACCTCACCGCCAACTGCCGCTGCCACCTTCTCCGTGCGCTCGCGGTGGCGTTGCGGATCAATGTGGAGCGCGTCCTGCACGGCGTTGGAGGGCGTGGACAGAGAGGCCTCAAGCGCGTTGAGCCGCAGCTTATCGATGCGCACCGCCCGCGCCAACGGATGTTTCTTGCACGCAGTAATCGCTTCCTTTGTACCGACGAGCACCCCGGCCTGCGGGCCGCCGAGCAGCTTATCCCCTGAAAAGAGGACAACGTCGGCGCCATCGCGAAGAGCCTCGCTGGCGGAGGGTTCTGCCGGCAGCGCGTCATCTGGTCTAAGCAACCCCGAACCGATATCCACGATGAGCGGCAAGTCGGTGAGCGCACGAAGCTCAGCAACCGATACCGAAGAAGTGAACCCACTGATCAGGAAGTTGGAGGGATGCACCTTCAAGATGGCTCCCGTGTCCTCCCCCATCGCCCGCTCATAGTCCGCCAGGTGAGTGCGGTTCGTAGCGCCGACCTCGCGCAAGCGGGTGGCCGTGGACTCGATGAGCTCGGGCAAGCGGAATCCCGCGCCAATCTCGATGAGCTCACCGCGGGAGATGATGACTTCCTTGCCAGGGGCCAAGGCCGCCGTAGCCAACAGCAGCGCGGAGGCACCGTTGTTCACTATCAGCGCATCCTCCGCGCCGGGGCATGCAGCCAATACCGCATCAACGGCCGCGCGGCCCCTATCTCGTGAGCGCAGGCCGCTGTCCAGATCCATCTCAACGTCCGTATACGATGCCGCGGACACTAGCGCATCTACCGCTGCCGGCGGTAAAGGAGCCCTGCCCAAGTTCGTGTGGATGATGACGCCAGTGGCGTTGATGACGTGGCGCAAGGAATATGGCTGCACAGCATCGAGCCTGGTGGCCAGCTCCTCCTCAATCTGGGAGGGGGCGAGGGAGCCGGAGCGGGCGTCGGCAAGCACGGCGTCGATGATCCCGCGCACCGAGTGCGGCGCCAGGCGGTGGTGGGCATCCTGCACCGCCGGGTACTGGAGGATCTCATCCATCTTCGGGATAAAGCGGCGGGGGTCAGTCATCAAAGTTCCTCCTAGCTGCGCACATGGCGGAGACGGACAGGAATCGAACCTGCCAGACCGAGATGCTCGGCCTCACCGGTTTTGAAGACCGGGGCGCCCACCAGGACACGTACGCCTCCGTCTGCTCACCTTACACGGGGCTAAAGTAGGACTTATGACTGACATTAAACTTACGTCCTTTGCCGCCGGTGGCGGTTGCGCCTGCAAGATTCCCCCGGGAGAACTCGAGTCTGCTGTGGAGGGCCTCGTGGGCACCGCGGACCCCAACGTGCTGGTCGGGCTTGACGACGGCGACGATGCCTCCGCCGTGCGCATCCCCAACGGCCTGGCGGTCATCTCTACCGCGGATTTCTTCACGCCGATGCTCAATGACCCTTATGACTGGGGCCGCGTGGCTGCTGCCAATGCGCTTTCCGACGTCTACGCCATGGGCGGCACCCCCATCACCGCCATCAACCTGGTTGGCTGGCCACGCGAGGTGCTTGGTCTCGACATTTTGCGCGAGGTTCTGCGCGGCGGCATGGACGTGGCATCTCAGGCCGGCATCTCCATTACCGGCGGTCACTCCATCACTGCACCGGAACCCACCTATGGTTTGGCAGCCACGGGTATCGTCCACCCGGATAAAATCCTGCGCAACGACGCCGCCGAAGCAGGGCTTCCCATCACGCTGACCAAACCGATTGGCGTGGGTATCCTCAACAACAAGCACAAAGCCACCGGCGAGGTTTCCCAAGCCGCGGTGGACTCCATGACCGCGCTTAATCGGGATGCCTCTGCGGCAGCCGTGGCGGCCGGCGTGCGCGCGGCTACCGACGTCACCGGCTTCGGACTGTTGGGCCACCTCTACAAGATGTGCCGCGCCTCCGGTATAGGCGCAGAGCTGGACTTCTCAGCTGTTCCTGCGATTGAAGGTGCCAAGGATGCCTTGGCGGATGGCTTCATCCCGGGTGGCTCGCGCCGCAATCTGGATTGGGTGCGCCCCCACCTCGACACAGATTTGAGCGAGGAAGACTTGATTTTCCTCGCCGATGCCCAAACATCCGGTGGACTCCTCGTCATCGGCGAGGTTCCCGGCTACCCAGTCATTGGCCGGACTGTGCCGGGCGATGCACGGATTTCTATCCGCTAGTCACCGTCGAATGGCTGAGGCCCTCTGCCCTGCGGCGGGCTTCAGCGCGCCGCTTTTGGGGGCCAATGCTTGTCGACGGATCCTTCACCGCCTCCAGCCCAGCGTTGAGCACGCCAAAGCGCGTGCACGCGGATCCCGCCATGAGCGCCACGCCGGATACCACCGACACCGCGCGCGACTTTGTCGCCGACGCGATTACGGTTCCCACCCCACCCGCGGCGATGAGCGCCTCAGAGGCCTTCATGAGTTTCCCGGGCGTGCCTTCGTGCAGCGGGCGAAGAGGCTCAGGCTCCATGTTCGCTTCCATGACACGGGTCGCGGCCAGATCGGCCGCTGCGGCAGTAATACCGAGCGCTCGTGCCGCGCCCGCATTCTCCACCGGGGTAAAGACCATGACAGCACCCGACGCCGCTGCCGAGGCCGAGGAAACAAAGACATAGGGCAAGTGCTTCTTCGCATCGTTCCACGTCGGGTTAGAGGTATTAGCCAGCAGCACCGCGGTGTAACCCGCCAGCGGTCCGCCAAGCACGCCGGCGACAGCGCCTGCTGGGCCCGCGGCCTTATTGAGGAGGCGGCGAAGCGGCTCCGGCAGCACACCACCGACCAGCTCGTCCGCTTCCACGACCGCGGGCAGGGCCGCGGCGGAAGCGAAGCTGCCCAGGATCCACGAGCCGATGGACATCGGCGAGGTCACCTTGAAGACGCGGAACATGTTGAGCAGGCGCTCTGGGCGGCCGAGGTCCAGCACCAAAAAGACCGAACCTACCGACGCCGCGGAGAAAGCCGTCAACCGCGTCGAGCGTTTCAGCGGTGCGTTCCCAGTGGCCTGGGCACCGGCGGCCAACATCGCAGAACCGCCGGCCACGCCGCCGAGGAAGAAATAGCCGCCGATGGGCCACTCCCACGGCGGGGCCTTGACCACGGGCTTGCCGTAATAGGAGGAGAACTCAAAGTCCTCCGCCATGCGTTCTTCCTTAGAACCATCCTGTGCGCCGGCGCCGACGCGGCCACGCCGACGCTTCTTTCCACCGCCACGACGCCGACGCGGCTCCTGTGGAGGACGGTACTCATCAAACTCGCTCATTTCCGGCCTCCCATCATGAATGCTCCTGCCACAGCCAGCGCCATGCCGCCGATGGCTTTCACAGCCGTCTTGTACATCTGCGGCAAATCCGCCGTGGGCACGCGCGGATCCGGCGGCAGCCCATAAACCTCTGGGGAATCCAGCAACAAGAAGATTGATCCCGTTCCCCCAACACCATCGTGCGAGTTTGCTCCGTAGAGGCGGGCTTCGGTCAGGCCTTGCTCGTGGAGGACACGCACACGCTCCCGCGCTGCGGCAAGCATCTCCTCGTATGGGCCGAATTGGATGGAGTCCGTCGGGCAGGTCTTGGCGCAGGCAGGCTGCTCACCAATTTTCAGGCGGTCATAGCACATGGTGCACTTCTGGGCCACGCCCAGATTCTTAATGGGCATGGCTTGTCCCGGCGTATGGTCCGGACCTTGCGGCTCGAGTTGCTTCAGCTTTGCCAACACGTTTACGCCCGCGTGGTCCGGAACCTGGTAGTCCACGGTAGCCGTTTTATCCGCCTTCAGCGTCACGCCGCCGTCATCGCGGCGCTCAATCACGCCGAACGGACAACCGGCCACGCATGTCCCGCAACCATTGCACACATCATCCTGGACCACGACGGTGCCGAATTCGGAACGGAACAGCGCGCCTGTCGGGCACACGTCCAAGCATCCAGCGTTGGTGCAATGCTTGCACACGTCGGAGGACATCAACCACCGGAAATCATCGGTATCCGGGGTCACGCTTGGGGCGGAAGCTTTGGGCATGCCTAGCGAAACAAGTTTCCGTCCCTCCTCGCGAGCCTGTTGAATACGCTCGTTGCTTTGCTCAATGAAGGCCACGTGGCGCCAAGTATTGGCGCCCAGCGAACCAGTGTTGTCATAAGAGTCACCGGTGACCGCGTACCCCTCAACCGGGTTGCGGTTCCACTCCTTACACGCCACCTCGCAGGCCTTGCAGCCAATGCAAATCGAGGTATCCGTAAAGAAAGCCATGCGCTGATAGGACTCATAGCCGTGCTTATCAGCCTTTTCGGTCAAAAGATTAGCCATTGGTCCTCCTTAGCTTTCTTTGCCTTCATAGTCGGCGACGTTTCCAGCAGTCGCATCATCACCCGTGTTGTCCTCGGTAGCTGCTTTCTCAGTGCTGAAGGCATCGGCAACATCCAGGATCCGGTTGCCGGAGTCCACGGTGAGGTGCGCTCGTTCTTGGTACTCACGCAAGAGCTGAAGACGTGCCTCGCCACGCGGGCGGCGGCCCGGCTGGATATCGCACGCGCCCACCTTGGAATTCTGGATGAATACGTTTGGTTCCAGGGTCAGGCCCAACAGGTCGTTGGCGCCATCGCCGGCTACCTCGGTGGTCTCCGATTCTCCGTAGTGATACGGCAGACCGATCTGGTGGAAGTCCTCACCATTGATAGTAAGCATCTCCATGCGGTCCGTTACCAGAACCTGTGCCTCGATGACACCGCGTGGGGACACGATGGTGGCCCACTCACCGTTGACCAATCCACGCTTGGCGGCCAGCTCCTTGTCCACCTCACAGAAGAGTCCCGGCTGCAGCTCCGCCAAATAAGGCAGGCGGCGTGACATCGCACCCGAGGTATACATCTCCGTCAGGCGATAGGTGGAGAAGACGAACGGGAAAACATCAGCACCGCGCTCCCCCGGCTCCGGGCGAGAGAGGTTGTCTTCGCGCTTAATTGTCAGGCGCGTCGGCGACTGCTGCTGCTTGTACAGCGCATTGTGTACTGGTGATTCTTGCGGCTCGTAGTGAGTCGGCAGCGGGCCGTCAGACAATCCCTTCGGCGCGAACAGCCAGCCCAGGCCGTCGGCCTGCATGATAAACGGATCATCGCCATCAAGGGCATCGGGGCCAATGGCGTCGACAGGCGCCACGTAGTCCGGGCGCTTCGTCAACGGGAAGTCGGGCACGTCATCGCCAACCCACTTTCCTTGCTCTTCATCCCACCAGATGTACTTCTTGCGCTCCGACCACGGAGTTCCATCCGGCTTTGCGGAAGCACGGTTGTACAGGATGCGGCGATTGGCCGGCCAGACCCAACCCCAGTCGAGAGCAACCTCGTTTTGCTCCGAACCCGGAACCTTCTTCGCGGCATGGTTGATGCCGTCCTTATACACACCGGTGTAAATCCAGCAACCGCCGGAGGTGGAGCCATCAGTGCGCATTTCTGTGAAGGCAGGCAAGAGCTGCCCCTTCTTCGGGCCGTCGAGATAGTAACCGTTGATCTCCCGCAAAATCTCATCCGAGCTCGGATCGCCGTGCTCATCTTCGGTGTAATCCCAAGTTACGGACTTGATTGGCAGGTCGCGCGGATCAGTCGAATCCGCGAGGCGCTCCCTAATCTTCTTGCCCAGCTGGTAGAAGAACCACGCCTCGCTGCGCGCTTGCCCAGGTGGCGGAACCGCTTGGAAACGCCACTGGACCATGCGCTGAGTCTGGGTAAAGGTTCCAGACTTCTCCACGTGGGTAGCTGCCGGCATGAGGAAGACCTCAGTAGCAATGTCCTCAGTCTTCAGCTCGCCGTTCTTAATCTCCGGCGAATCCTTCCAGAAGCTTGCAGTCTCAATCTCTTGGAAATCGCGAACAACCAGCCATTTCAGGGAAGCGAGACCGCGGCGCTGCATACCACCGTTGGACTGCGCCACCGCCGGATTCTGACCGAAGACAAAGTAGCCCTCTACCTCATGGCGCAGCATGGCCAGCAAGGTCTCATAGGTCGAGTGTGCTCCAGAGAGGCGCGGCATGAGGTTAAAGCCCCAGTCGTTCTCCTTGGTAGCAGCATCGCCCCAGTAGGACTTCATGAGCGAGACCGCGTAGTTCTCGCCCAATTGCCAGAAGCCCTTCTGGTCCGCCGCGCGGAAAGAATCCAGGTAATCCGACCAGGTTTCCTGGTCCACATGCGGCATGGGCAGGTAGCCCGGAAGCGAGTTGAACAGGGTCGGGATATCCGTCGAACCCTGAATCGAGGCGTGCCCGCGTAGCGCCATGATGCCGGAACCGGGGCGGCCCACGTTACCCATGAGCAGCTGCAGGATTGCCGCGGTGCGGATGAACTGTGCACCCAGAGTGTGCTGGGTAAAGCCCAAAGCGTAGGCAAAGCACGTTGTGCGCTCCGGGTTAGAGTTCTGCGCAATGGAATCCGCCAAGTAGTAGAAGTCCTCCGGCGAAATGCCGCACGTCTCCTCCACCATCTCCGGGGTGTAGCGCGAGTAGTGGCGCTTGAGAATCTGGAAGACCGTGTTCGGGTCCTCCAGCGTCATGTCCTTCTCCACGTTCCACGAGGAGCCCTCGGGCTTTTGTACGTATTGCCACGAGTCCGTGACATACTTACCCTTCTCTGCGTCGTATCCAGAGAACAGGCCCTCCAAATCCTCGGTGTCCTTAAAGTCCGGCGAAATCATCGACGCCGCGTTGGTGTAATTCACCACATAATCGTGGAAATACAGGTCATTATCCAGCACGTACTTGATAATCGCGCCGAGCAACACCACGTCGGTGCCACCGCGAATACCGATGTGACGGTTCGCAAAGGCAGACGTACGCGTATAACGCGGATCAACGTGAATAATGCGCGCGCCGCGCTTCTTGGCTTCAACGACCCATTGGAAACCAACTGGGTGGCATTCCGCCATGTTAGAACCCTCGATGACGATGCAGTCCGCATTCGCCATATCCTGCAGCGGTTGGGTTGCGCCGCCGCGGCCAAACGAAGTTCCTAGACTAGGAACGGTGGCGGAGTGTCATATGCGCGCCTGGTTCTCCACCTGAATGGCACCGGTGGCAGTAAACAGCTTCTTGATGAGGTAATTCTCCTCATTATCCAGCGTCGCACCGCCCAATCCAGCGATACCCATCGTGCGGTTAAGGGGACGCCCCTGCTTATCGACGTCCTCCCAGTGCCTTGCGCGCGATTCCACGAAGCGGTCCGCGATCATGTTCATGGCGGTCTCTTCATCGAGCTCCTGCCATTCGGTGGCGTAGGGTGCTCGGTACTTGATCGTGGTGATGCGAGTCGAGGAGTTAATGAGCTGCTCAGAAGCCGAGCCCTTAGGGCACAGACGCCCGCGGGAAATTGGGGAGTCCGGATCGCCCTCGATTTGGATGACCTTGTCATCCTTGACATAGACGCGCTGGGAACAGCCCACCGCGCAATAGGGGCACACCGATTGCACCACGCGGTCCGCGTCTACGGTGCGTCCGCGCAGATCTTCGCTCTTAGCCGACTGCGTAGACACATCGCGACCGAAGGCATCCTTGTTCCGGATCTGGCGCACGACGGGCCAGTTCAGTGGGCTAAAACGTGACATACCTTAAACCTACTTGCTTGCCCCAGCGTTTTCCAGCTGCCACTACCCTGCCTCTCGAAACAGCGCCGCTGAGTACGCTGACAACTATGAACCACACTAAGCACTTTGAGCTCAAGGTCCCCGGCGGCAAGCTGCTCGTCGTTGACCTCGATTTAGACACCGACAACACCGTCACTGCCGCGAAGGTTTCCGGTGACTTCTTCCTCGAGCCTGAGGAAGCCTACGAGGCACTAGCCCCAGCACTGATCGGCATCACTACCGCCACCTCGACAGAGGAAATTCAATCCTGCCTCGATGCCGCCCTTGCACGAATCGATTCACCCGTAGCTCTCCACGGCTTTGACACCCACCACCTTGCCGTCACCGTTAAGCGCGCGCTGTCTGGTGGCACCGATTTCACCGACCACCACTGGGAGATCCTGCGCCCAGGTGTTCTCCCCACGCCCGTAAATGTCGCACTTGACGAGGTTCTCCTCAACGAAGTTGCTGAAGGAAAGCGCGGGCCCACGCTCCGATTTTGGGAATGGGAAGACCGTGCCGTCGTATTCGGTTCCTACCAGTCCTATGCCAATGAGCTGGATCAGGAGGGCGTCGACAAGCACGGCATTGTTCCGGTGCGCCGAATCTCCGGCGGTGGCGCGATGTTCATGGAGGGTGGCAATTGCGTGACCTATTCCCTGTACGCCCCGGAATCGCTCGTGGCCGGCTATTCCTACGAGGCCAGCTACGAATACCTGGACCAGTGGGTGCTCGCGGCACTGAACAAGCTTGGCGTCAATGCATGGTACGTGCCGATTAATGACATCACCTCGGACGGCGGCAAGATTGGCGGCGCCGCCCAGAAGCGCCGTAAGGGCGCGGTACTGCATCACACCACGATGAGCTATGACATCGACGCGGACAAGATGATGGAGGTCTTGCGCATCGGCAAGGTCAAGGTCTCGTCGAAGGGCCTTGCCAGTGCAAAGAAGCGCGTCGACCCGCTCCGCCGCCAAACCGGCGTGCCCCGCGAGGAGATCATCGAGACCATGGCGCGCGAGTTCGCCACCCGCTATGGCGCCGTCGACGCCGTGCTTTCCGACGACTCCCTCGCCGCCGCCCGCCGCCTCGTCGACACCAAATTCCTCAACGATGAATGGACCAAGCGCATCCCATAATTTGCGGGGGAATTTCTGGGCAGCGTACGGTGTTATAAGTTCAAGTGAACCGATCGGTACGAGAGTGCCGAACTAAATGGTCCATTTCTATACAACACTGTCTAGAAGGAAAATCTCGTGTCAGACACTTCCTCTCGTGCATCCTCCCGCACGCTGCCCTCTTGGGCCACCGGCTTTGGCGCCCAAGTTATCGCCGGTCTCATCATCGGCCTCATTCTCGGTTTTATCGCTTCCGGCATGGAGTCTGAGTGGCTCTCCGATACCCTGTCCGGCGTCGGCGGCGCGTACGTCCAATTGCTCAAGGTGATGGTCCCGCCTCTCATCTTCGCGGCTGTCGTCACCTCAGTTGCTAACCTGCGCAAGGTGGCTAACGCCGCCTCGCTGGCGATCTCTACTCTGGTCTGGTTTGCCATTACGGCGTTCTTCTCCGTCTTGGCTGGCATTCTCGTCGCCCTCGTGATGAAGCCGGGCGTAGGCACAACTGTCGATGCTTCCACCGCCGCCGACCCATCCCACATCGGCTCCTGGACCGCTTTCCTCCAGCAACTTGTCCCCGCCAACTTCTTCGGTCTCACCGCTTCGCTGAGCGACGGTGAAATCTCCCTCAGCTTCGGTGCCCTTCAGCTCCTTGTCATTTCCCTTGTGCTGGGCATCGCCGCGGTCAAGGCTGGCAAGGCGGCCGATCCCTTCCTACACTTCACCGAATCCTTCCTCAAGGTCATCCAGGTGGTCCTTTGGTGGATCATCCGCCTTGCCCCGATTGGCACCGCCGCTCTCATCGGCAAAGCCGTAGCCACCTATGGTTGGGACGCGCTTAGCTCCTTGGGCAAGTTCGTCCTCGCGATGTATGTGGGCCTTGCACTTGTAATTTTCGTGGTCTACCCCGCCGTGCTCGCATTCAACCGGATCCCGGTAGTTGGCTTCTACAAGCGAGTCTGGCCCGTCTTCTCCCTTGGCTTCGTCACCCGCTCCTCCATGGGCGTCATGCCAGTTACCCAGCGCTTTACGGAAAAGGCCATGGGCGTGCCCCGCGAATACGCCTCCTTCGCCATTCCGCTGGGCGCTACCACGAAGATGGACGGCTGCGCTTCCGTCTACCCGGCCATCGCCGCCATCTTCATTGCACAGTTCTACGGCGTTGATCTCTCCTTCACCCAGTACCTGCTCATCATCTTCGTTTCCGTCATTGGTTCCGCAGCAACCGCCGGCACGACCGGCGCTACCGTCATGCTGACGCTGACGCTCTCCACGTTGGGCCTTCCGCTCGCCGGCGTGGGTCTGTTGCTGGCCATCGAACCCATCATTGATATGGGACGCACCGCCGTCAACGTCACCGGCCAATCACTGTGTGCCACCATCGTGGCCAAGCGCGCCGGCATTCAAGACGAAGCCGTGTGGGACGCTGCTGGTAACGGAGTCTCACACATAATGAACGAGGACCAAGACGCAGACGAGCCCGAGACACAGCCGGTCAACACGACTGCATAATTCTTCCTGCCCCTCCCCAAGCCTTCCTAACACGCAAGAGCCGTGTAGGAAGGCTTCGGTATTTCTGCCCCAACCGACGGGCTTTACCCGTCGTTCTTTTCGACGGTGGGTGTGTTCTTGGGTTCTTGTCCTTTCGGTTGTTTGGAGTGGTGTCGTCGTTTGATTCGACGAGGGCTAGGCCCCTGTTCTTCGTTATCGTCGTCGTTTGAATCGACGGGGTTTAGAAGGGGATGTCCTCGCCGTTGTCG
>NZ_KV799884.1:15690-16004 GCF_001810085.1 Corynebacterium sp. HMSC072A02
GTTTGAGGTGTTGGGCTTCTTCACGCACGCGTTTCCTGGTGGCGGTGATGTGTTGGGCGACTGTTTGCGCCCAGCGTTTTTGCTTGGGTGCCAGGGGGCCTTCTGCTTCGTTGATGGTCCAGGTACCGTCGGCGAAAAGCCAGATAACATCCCCGCTGTAGGGGTCCAGCAAGTATTTGAGGGTGCCATCGGTTTTCATGTTGTGATGTCCTTGGCATAAACATGCCAGGTTCTTCGGATGGGTTGGCCCGCCTTCAGCCCAGTTATGTCGGTGGTCTAACTGAAGCGTCCTGGGTTTAGTTCCGCTTCTTTTA
>NZ_KV799885.1:0-294 GCF_001810085.1 Corynebacterium sp. HMSC072A02
CAAACTTGTAGGTGAGGAATTCTGCCCCGGTCATGCGCCCACCGTTAGTCAGGTTGAGCTCTATTTCGTCCCCGTCGCCGTTGATGATCTGGTCTAGCTCGTTCAACGTGACGATGACTTGGGTACGCACCGCAGGCTTAGAACCGGTGCCCTCTTTGAAGAAGATGTCGTTGGCGGCTTGAAGCAGGTCAGTGGTGTTGGTGGATTCGAGTACGCCGCGCATGTTGGCAATCGTGGTGGCGTCGTCAGTGATGGAGAGAGTGTTGGGGCCTTGTTCCCGGTAGGTGATGCGCA
>NZ_KV799885.1:394-67766 GCF_001810085.1 Corynebacterium sp. HMSC072A02
TTCTGAGGTTCCAGGCGTCGAGGGTTTTCTTGACTTTTGCGGTGTAGGACTCGATGAGTGTGAGGGTGCCTAGGCTGTGGCGTTGTTGAAGTGCTGCGTGGCGGGCTTTGCGTTGTTTGCCGCTAAAGCGGGTGGGGCCGAAATAAACCTGGTTAAGGCGTGCAAGCTCAGTGGCATCGGAAGCAGAAGCTCCGAGCGTGCGGAGCTCATCGGGTGAGCCAGGAATGTTTTCCACCAGCGCAATCCCCGAATTGCGTAGGCGGATGTAGGTTTCGATATCCCCCATGGGCACAGAGACTAAAACAGCACCGTGGGCCCCGCAACCGGAGCGAAGAAACACCCAGCTCAGGTGGTGTGGGAAAGGCCAACCCGAAAATGGAGGAATGAGCACCATGGGTGGGGAAGGTGGCTGTGGGCGTGGAGTTGGCATGAGAAAAGCCCCTCAGGGGAGGGGCTAGACGCGTGTGCTAACCGCGGTCGACGGCGCGGTTGCGCAGGGCGCGGGCGAGGCGGTCACGCTGCTCGGTCACCGTGCGGCGCAGGCCACCGGCTAGGTCGCGAGAGAGGAATTCGTCGGCGCGGTCGAGGGTCTCCTGGCTGACATCCCAGCGCGGGAACAACCCGGTCACCGTGGTCAAGGCAATCTCGTTGGACTGCGCGGACCAAATCTTTTCCGCCACGTCGAAGAACTCAGTACTCGGCAGGAGTTCATCGGAACCCACGAAAGTCAGGCCCGCTAGCTTCGACTCCAAGTCGCGGTTGCCCAGTTCACCGGCGACAATCTCGTCCCACACCGCGCGCTTGTTGTCCTCGGTATTAACCGCGGCCAACGCTTTAAGTGAGGCCTGGTAGCCCGTCGCGGTGTTATCGCGCTTGAGTTCCTCAGCCACCGCCGTCATGGCGGCGCCGGCGGCCTCGGGGCCGGTGACGTCGGCAAGCGAGCCATCGGCGATGAGCGCGGTGAGCGCCTTCCAGCGCAGGCCCGCATCCGAGGAGGTCTTAAGGAGCTCCTGGAAGAAGGCGCGGGAGGCGTCGTGAAGCTTGATGCCGGCCAGCGCCTGGGTGAAGACGATGGAGCGCTCGGCGTTTTCGGAGCGGGCGCCGTCAAGGAGGGCGTCGGCAAGCTGTGTGTCCTCCTTTGCCCACTCCGGGTCGGCGTAGGTGGACTGGGCCATAGCGGCCTGGGAGAGGATGCGCTCCAGCACGGCGAGCTCGGTCTCCGCCGCCGCACCGCGGGCCACGAGCGCCACGAAATCGCGGGCGCGCATCGAGCCCGCACGGGTCATTTCCCACGCGGTGGACCAACACAGAGTGCGGGCCATGGGATCTTCGAACTTGTCGATATTCTCCAACAGGAACTGCAGGGAACCCGCATCCAGCTCGATGAGGCAGTAAGTCAGGTCATCGTCGTTAGGCAGCACGAAGTCGATGTCCGCCTGCTTGCGGCCGATGAGTTCCGGAATCTCGGTGGAAGCGCCATCGATATCCATCTCGATGCGCTCGGTGCGCACCACCTTCTCACCCTGCAGGGCGTAGACGCCGACAGCGACGCGGTGCGTGCGCAGAGTATCGCCGCGCTGGGTGAGATAGGCCTGAGTAATGGTGCCGGACTCGTCCGTCGCCAATGCCATGCCCAGCGTGTTGACTCCTGAAGTCTTCAACCACTGCTGCGCCCAGAAGGACAGGTCGCGGCCCGAGGCCTCCTCCAAGTGGCGCAGCAGATCCCCGAACGTGGCGTTCGACCACTGGTGCTCCTGGAAGTGGCGGCGCACCCCGGCGAAGAAGTTCTCACGGCCCACGTAGGCCTGCAGCTGCTTGAGCACCGAGGCCCCCTTGGCGTAGGTGATGCCGTCGAAGTTCTGCTCCACGGTCTCAATATCGGAGGCATCCGTGGAAATCGGGTGCGTGGTGGGCAGCTGATCCTGCTGGTAGGCCCAGGCTTTCTCCACGTTGGCAAAGGTCACCCACGCGGTGTCGTACTGGGTTTCCTCCGCCTGGGAAATCGCCGCCGACCAGGTAGCAAAGGACTCGTTGAGCCACAGGTCATCCCACCATTGCATGGTCACCAAGTCGCCGAACCACATGTGCGCCAGCTCGTGCAGGATGGTGTCTGCACGGCGCTCATACTTGTAGTGCGAGGCTTGCGACGTAAAGACGTATTCATCGCGAATGGTCACGCAGCCGGCGTTCTCCATCGCGCCGGCGTTGAATTCCGGCACGAAAATCTGGTCATACTTGCCAAAGGGGTAGGCAAAGCCGAAGTTGCGGTGGTAGAAATCAAAGCCCTGCTTGGTCTCCGTGAACAAGCGCTCGGCGTCGAGCGATTCCAGTAGCGAGGGGCGGCAGTAAATGCCCAGCGGCACCTCCACGGACTTAGCCGGTGAGCCCTCCGGGTGCTCCGCCAAGGTGCCGGTCCACGTATCCGTCACGCCCACATACGGGCCCGCACACAGGGCAATCAGGTAGGTCGACAGCGGGTAGTCCACCGCCGCGCGCACGGTATTGCCCGAACGCGTGATGGGGGAGTTCGTAATCACGGTCCAGTGCGCCGGAACCTCAAAAGCTAGCGAGTACGTAGCCTTCAAATCCGGCTGGTCAAAGCAGGCGAAGACGCGCTTGGCGTCGGCAGTCTCGAACTGGGTGTAGAGGTAAGCCTCGCCGTCGACCGGGTCAACGAAGCGGTGCAGGCCCTCGCCGGTGCGGGAGTAACGAATCTTCGCCACGACCTTCAGCTCATACTCCGCCACCTGCAAACCCGACAGCGGGATCCCGTACGTCGGGTCATAAGCGCTGGTGGGCAGGGGAGCGCCGTTGAGGCGGACCTCGAGAAGCTCGTCACCGCGCAAGTCAATAAACGTAGAACCGGCCTTCTTAACTCGGAACTTCACCACCGTGGTGGAGGTGAAATACTCCTCTCCGGTGAGGTCCAAGGCGACGTCGTAGTGGCTTACCTCCACCATGTCGGAGCGCTGCTGGGCTTCCTCGCGGGTGAGGTTAATCGAGGTCATAAACTGCATCTCCTCTTTCTCTGTACCTAAAGTCTCTGCACCAGCGTAGTCACACGCCTAGGGTGGGGTGCCAAAGACCACAGAAACAAAGGAGATTTACCGTGGCTCAACAAGTGACGTTCTGGTTCGACTGCTCATGCCCCTTCGCATGGCTGACCTCGCGCTGGATTAAGGAGGTGGAGAAGGTCCGCGATATCGAGGTGACTTTTGAGCCGATGTCCCTGTCCGTGCTCAACAAGGGCCGTGACCTGGACCCGGAGTACATGAAGATGATGGAGGCCAACTGGGGCCCTGCCCGCGTGGCGGCCAAGATTGCCGTGGAGGCCCCGGACAAGGTCGACGCCTTCTACACCGCCGTGGGCACCCGCATCCACACGGAGGGGCAGGGCGGCAAGAAGGGTTACGGAGCCTACGACGACATCATCAAGCAGGCGCTTGACGACGCCTCCCTCCCCGCCACCTTCGCCTCCGTGGCCAACACCGAAGAGATGGATGACAAGCTCACCGAGTTCCACAACCGCGGCATTTCTGAGGTCGGCGATGAGGTCGGCACCCCGGTGGTGAAGTTCGGCGATACCGCCTTCTTCGGCCCTGTCATTACCCGCGTTCCCACCGGCGAGGAAGCTGGCGAGCTTTTCGATGCCTCCGTGCGCCTCGCCCAGTTCCCGTACTTCTTCGAGCTCAAGCGCTCCCGCACCGAAGAACCCCAGGTTTAACGCGTGCGGTTGCGCATTGCCGCCACGATGACGCAGACCAGGACGATAGGGGTGAGCACGAAAGCGGGAAGTCCCGCGATGTTAATGATGGGCAGATAGCTCTGCGCCTGGTATTCCTCCCACTCGGCGGCTAGCCACGTGGCCCACGAAGCGCCCGCAAGTATCGCTAGGACGCCGGCGGTGATTCCGCCGGCGGTGCGTGGCTTATGCAGGAGCCACCACAGACCCACGCCGAGGTGGGCCAGCGTCATCACTGCTGCCAAGAGAAGTGGCAGGATGAAGACGTTGTCGGTGAAGAAACCGGCGGCGAATAAACCTGCGCCGACAAGGATTGCGCCGACGTAAAGAAAGCAGACGCGTGTGGTCATGGGCATAGCGGGGTCCTTCCTAGGGGAGTAGACGTGCCCCACCATATCAATTTTGAGGTATTGCTAAAACGGGTCGGCGGGCGTGCCCGCTGACCGCTAAGATGTGGGCCATGCGCGTTTATTTAGGAGCAGACCACGCAGGGTTCGAGACGAAGAACGTCATCGCCGAACACCTGAAGAAACAGGGCCACGACGTCATTGACTGCGGTGCCCATGAGTACGACGCCGAGGATGATTACCCGGCTTTTTGCATTGAGGCCGCGCTGCGGACCGTCAACGATCCGGGCTCGCTCGGCATCGTGCTGGGTGGTTCCGGCAACGGCGAGCAGATCGCCGCTAACAAGGTGAAGGGCGCGCGCTGCGCCCTGGCGTGGTCGCCGGAGACCGCACGCCTGGCCCGCGAGCACAACAATGCCCAGCTCATCGGCATCGGTGGCCGCATGCACTCTGAGGAGGAGGCACTCGCCATCGTGGACGCTTTCCTTGATCAGGAATGGTCCCGTGCTGAGCGCCACCAGCGCCGCATCGACATTCTTGCCGAGTACGAGCGCACCAACATTCCGCCGGAGCTTCCGGAGGCTTAGTTCATGTCCTTGGGGTGAGTGCCGCCGCGGCCCTCTTCCCCAAGGTCGAGAACGGTGATGGCGGCCATCTCGGAATCATCAAGCTCAAAGCCGAATACATCGAAGTTCTGCGCGATGCGCTCCGGGTTTTCGGACTTCGGGAACACGATGACGCCATTTTGTAGGTGCCAGCGGATGATCACCTGAGCGGGGGAGACGCCGTATTTCTCGGCGGGCTCGGTGATTTCCGGCTGCTCGAAGAGATCCGTCTTGCCCTGGCCTAGTGGGCCCCAGGCTTCGATATGCACCTGGTGGGCGCGGAAGGCATCGAGCTCGCGCCAGCGCTGCAGGTAGGGGTGCAGCTCTACCTGGTTGACCACGGGGGTTTCATCAGTCTGGGTTTCCAGCTGGTCCAAGTGCTCAAGTTCGAAGTTGGAGACACCGATGGACTTTGCCTTGCCGGCCTTCTTCAGCTCGATGAGCTGCTTCCATGCCTCGACGTAGTGGCCGTTGTCCGGACAGGGCCAGTGGATAAGGTAGAGGTCGACGTAGTCGAGCCCCAGCTTCTCTAAAGATTCGTCGAGGGCCGCGGCTGCGTCAGTCTGGCGGTCATTCCACAGCTTCGTGGTGATGAACAGCTCCTCGCGCGGGATGCCGGACTTGGCAATCGCGCGGCCCACGCCGTCCTCGTTGCCGTAGATGGCAGCGGTATCGATGTGGCGGTAGCCCACCTTGAGGGCTTTGAGGACCAGCTCTTCGGTCTTGTCGGGGTCAACCTTGAAGACGCCGAAGCCGAGCTGCGGGATGGAGTTTCCATCGTGCAATTTGATATTAGGTACAGTCATGCGGCCCACTCTACGCAGAGCTTGGTCATCCGTGCAGAAAACGATTAAAACCGCACCAACTACCGAAATTAGGTGGTTAGCGCGGCTTTTTCTTGGAGGGAATGACGGGAATCGAACCCGCGTCTTCAGCTTGGAAGGCTGAGGTATTAGCCACTATACGACATTCCCACAACCGGCAATCTTCAAATTTCAAAGTCTTGACTTTGAAAGTCTCAACGTTGAAAGCTGTTGAATCGGCGTGCGGACTACTTTAGCGCACGCGGGCGCTGAAAGAAAAATGGGAACTTAAGCGGGGTAAAACGCGTTAGTTTGGGTAGGCGTACAAGCAAAACAACACATAGTTCGACACGCAATTCAACTCTGAAATGAAAGTGGTGCTTTCGTGAGCTCGTTATTGCTCCTTATCCTCGTCGTCGGTGGCGGCGCATGGTTCCTGTCCTCGCGTAACGGGAAGAAGCAGCAGGAGCTGCGAGAATCCCAGCGTTTTGAGGACGCCATGGCGGATGCCCGCCGGTGGACCGAGCGCCTGGGTGGTCAGGTGATGAACTTAAGCGGTACCGATACTGCCTCCCAGCAGGCCATGGCGGATGCCTCCGAACGTTTTACCGCAGCAAATTCGGCAATCTCCCAGGCAACGACCGCGAAGCAGGCGCACCTGGCGCGCGAATCTGCACTGGAGGGGCTCTACTATGTGGCAGCCGCGCGCGAGATTATGGGCATGGATTCGGGCCCGGAGCTGCCACCGCTGGAGGGCCAGCGCCAGGCCGGCAAGGTGACGGAGACCCGCACGGTAGAAGCGAACGGGGAGACGCTGACGGCGTCGCCAAGCGCATCTGCACAAACCCCGAACTACTACCCGGGCGGTGTCGTGGCTGGGCGCCCGGTCCCGGCCGGTTGGTACTCGCGCCCGTGGTGGGCTGATGCGTTGACCACCGGCGTGTGGATGGTGGGTTACTCCATGATGTTCAACGCCATGTTCGCGGGCATGTCCGGCGTCGGCTACTCCGCCGCGGCGGCTGAAAGCGGCGACTGGGGTGGAGACCTCGGCGGCGCTGAAGGCATGGACGGCGGTGCCCTGGACGGAGCCGGTGATATGGGCTCTGGCGATGCCGGGGGAGGCGACGATGGTGGCTTCTTCGATGGCCTCTTTGGTGGCGACGGAGGCGATGGCGGAATGTTTGATTTCGACTTCGACTTCTAAGCGGTGAAACATCCTTTGACATGCATAAATGAACATAAAATGGGGCCGGTGTTGGGATAGTCAAGCGGCTATCGGTACACTAGCCCCAGTATGAAGCGCAGCTGCGTTCGGAGCTTCCGGGCGCAGAGGCTTTCCATACGGGGCGTGGCGCAGCTTGGTAGCGCACCTGCTTTGGGAGCAGGGGGTCGCAGGTTCAAATCCTGTCGCCCCGACGTATGGGGGCCTGGACACGCATCCAGGCCCCTTCATTACATTTTTAGACGATCACAATCAGGAGAGTTTCTCGTGAAGACCACCGTAGACAAGCTGAGCGATACCCGCGTCAAGCTCACCGTCAACGTTCCGTTCGCTGAGTTGGACAAGGAAATCGCTCAGGCCTACGCGGCGATCGCGCAGCAGGTTTCCATCCCGGGCTTCCGTAAGGGCAAGGCTCCGCGCCAGCTTATCGACGCCCGCTTTGGTCGTGGCCCCATCCTCGAGCAGGTAGTCAACGACATGCTGCCGTCCCGCTACGAGCAGGCTGTTACCGAAAACGATCTCAAGGTCATTGGTCAGCCGGAGATCGACATTGCCAAGCTGGAGGACAACGACTTCGTCGAGTTCACCGCTGAGGTAGATATCCGCCCTGAGTTCGAGGTGCCGGACTTCTCCAAGATTTCCGTTAAGGTGCCGGCACTGGAGACCTCCGAAGAGGACGTCGACAAGGCGCTCGAGGACCTGGCTTCCCGCTTCGGTGAGCTCAAGGACACCAAGCGCAAGATGAAGACTGGTGACTACGCCATCATCGACATCACCACCGAGGTTGACGGCACCAAGCTGGATGAGGCTTCCCACGAGGGCATGACCTACCGCATCGGCGACGACAACCTGATCAAGGGCCTCGACACCGCTCTGCGCGGCATGAAGACCGACGAGGACAACGAGTTCACCACCACCATCCAGTCCGGTGAGCACGAGGGCGACGAGGCCACCGTGAAGGTCCACGTCCAGCAGACCAAGGAGCGCAAGCTGCCGGATCTCGACGACGAGTTCGCACAGATGGCCTCCGAGTTCGACACCATTGACGAGCTGCGCGAGGACACCAAGACCCGTGTCGAGGAGTCCAAGAAGTCCGAGCAGGCTGCCGCCATCCGCGATGAGGTCCTCAAGGCCGCGCTTGCCGACGTTGACTTTGAGCTCCCCGCCTCCGTGGTGGACGAGCAGGTCCACGCCCAGCTGCACCAGGTCATGGGTCAGCTGGCTCACGACGAGAAGGCTCTGGCTCAGCTGCTTGAGGCGCAGGGCACCACTCGCGAGGAGTTCGACGCTGACGCTCGCAAGTCCGCTGAGGAATCCGTGCGCACCCAGCTCTTCTTGGACGCACTCGCTGAGGTTGAGGAGCCGGAGGTGTCCCAGCAGGAGCTGACCGACCACATCCTCTTCACCGCCCAGTCCTACGGCATGGACCCGAACCAGTTCATCCAGCAGCTGCAGTCCAGCAACCAGCTGGGCAACCTGTTCTCTGACGTGCGCCGCGGCAAGGCCCTGGCTATGGCTATCTGCCGCGCCGAGGTCACCGACGAGGCTGGCAACAAGGTTGATGTTGACCAGTACTTCGGTGAGATCGATGAGGACGAGGCTGAGGCTTCCGAGGAGAAGTAATCTCCCGCTTGTAAAACGCCGCTGCCACATGTGTGGTGGCGAGCGCGCGTGAAACCCCGGATTCAGGTAACTCAAGGATGAGCCTGAATCCGGGGTTTGTGTCATTGTGAACGCCCTCTAGGAGTCTTTGAGTACTTCGTAGAGGGCGTGATGGGTGTTGGCTGGGGATACCGCTAGCCGTTCGTGGCTCTAAAGGCCTTGTCGGTTAGCTGCAGGAAGCGCATAACGTAATCCTTGACAAAGTCTGCGGTGCGTTCATTGAGATGTCCGGACTCTTCGAAAAGGGTGGGGGATTGACCCAGAAATACTTCGGGCTGACCCGGAAGCGGCATATCGAAGTAGGACAGGGCGAGGCGAAGGTTCTTCTGTGAACTGTAGCCGCCCATACGGCCTACAGAGTGGCTAATGATACCTGCGGGAAGGTTCTTCCACGCCACATCTGAGTTGGGCTTAGAGCCGATGTCCACTGCGTTCTTGAGGCAGGCAGGGATAGTGCGGTTGTTCTCTGGCGTAATGAAGAGGATCCCGCTCGAGTTCTTGATGGTCTCGCGAAAGGTGGTGTACTCAGCCGGAGTGGGCTTGTCCGTGACGGCGGGGTCATCGTAGTCGAAGTCATAGAGCGGCAAGTCACGGATTTCAACGATGTCTGCCTGGTAGTTTTCAGGGATCATTGTGAGCACTTCGTGTGCAATCTTGCGCGCAAATGAGCCGCGGCGCAGGCTGCCGACGATAACACTAATGCGTGGGGTGGTCATAGGAAGTCCTTTCTTCTTAGTTGGGCGTAGGTACGTGTGGTCAAGGGAGAAAAGGCTTGCAGCCAAAGGCAGGCGGTGGCCCGGCGGCGTGGGCGGCAGTAAGAAAGTTATCCACTTTGTCTTCTTCTTCATGGCGGAAGTACAGTTCGATGAGTCCTAACAGTCCTCCGAGGACGGCCTCCCGTGCGGCGGACGTATCCAAAAGCCGCATGGCTGCTGGTTGGTTTCCTTCGCGGATGGCTTCAAACAGCGCGATGGTCTCAAGCCAGCTTCCTTGGTCTGGTCGTGGAAACGGTTTAGAAATCCCAGTCATCATCACTCGTTTCTTCAGCAGTACCAATGACATAGGAGGAACCAGATCCAGAGAAGAAGTCATGGTTTTCATCTGCTCCGGGCGCTAGGGCAGCGAGGATTTCCGGGTTCACTTCCGTTTCTTCAGGTGGGAAGTAGTCCGGGTAGCCCAAATTCATGAGCGCCTTATTGGCGTTATAGCGAACGAATACAGCTACATCATCCATGAGCCCCAACGGCTCATATAGCTCGCCGGAATAATCCAGCTCTAGGGCATAAAGCTCTTCGAGCAAGGAAATAGTGAAATCATGCATTTCCTTCTGCCGTAGCGGGGTCGTGGATTCCAAACCGCGCTGGTACTTGTAGCCCGAGTAGTAGCCGTGCACTGCCTTGTCACGCAGAATGAGGCGAATCATGTCTGCCGTATTTGTCAGGGTGGCGTGGACAGAAAAGTGCAAGGGAAGATAGAAACCCGCGTAGAGAAGCAATGAGGAAAGCAGCGTCGATGACACCTTGCGTTTGAGTGGATCCGGCCCAAAATAGTGCTCGAGCACTTTCTTGGCGCGTGCCTGGAGAAGGTCATTATTCACCGCCCAGCGGTATGCTTCATCAATTTCCTTTGTACTGCTCAGGGTAGAAAACACTGAAGAGTAAGAACGGGCATGGACTGACTGCATGAAGGCGATGTTGGTATACACGGCCTCCTCGTGTTCGGTGCGGGCATCTTGAATCTGACAGATTTCTCCCACAGTGGCCTGGACAGTATCCAGGGTGGTGAGTCCCGTGAACACCCGCATGGTGAGGTTGCGTTCCTCGGGCGTCATCTTCTGCCACGCCGGGAGATCATTAGAAAGCGGGACCTTCTCTGGCAACCAAAAATTGGCGGTGAGACGGTTCCACACTTCAAGATCCTTGTCATCGCTCACCCGGTTCCAATTGATGGCGCGGATGCGGGCTGAAGGATCATGCCGGTAGCTCGGCGGGGTAACTGAAATGCTGGTTAGTTCAGCACTGTTCGATGTTGAAGACATAGCTTCCTTCTTTCTGAGTGAATGGTTGTAGACAAGGGGAGGACCGTGTTCCTACAGAGCACAGGAAACGCAGCCTTCGACCTCGGTTCCCTGGAGTGCAGGTTGGCGTAAACGGATGTAGTACAAGGTCTTGATTCCGGCTTTCCAGGCATAGATTTGTGCCTTGTTGATGTCTCGCGTGGTCGTATCAGCGGTAAAGAACAAGGTCAGGGAAAGTCCTTGGTCCACGTGTTGGGTGGCCATGGCGTAGGTGTCGATGATTTTTTTGTATCCCACGGCGTAGGAGTCATCGAAATACTCCAGGTTGTCGTTGGTCATTTCCGGCGCGGGGTAGTACACG
Organism: Corynebacterium sp. HMSC072A02; assembly: GCF_001810085.1. Taxonomy (NCBI): domain Bacteria; kingdom Bacillati; phylum Actinomycetota; class Actinomycetes; order Mycobacteriales; family Corynebacteriaceae; genus Corynebacterium; species Corynebacterium sp. HMSC072A02. The sequence goes on from NZ_KV799885.1 coordinate 11,154, forward strand.
CGCCCCAAGCGGCCTTCCTTGCGTATTTCAATTTTGGAGGCAATCGGGTGGATGGACGCGGTGGAGTCATTGATGTAGGAAATTGATCCAGTGGGTGGAACTGCCTGCAAGTAGGCGTTGTAGATGCCGTCTTGCATCACTTGTTTCTTGAGCCGTAGCCAATCCTCGCGTTGAGGAATCTGCACGCCTGCTTCATGGAAGAGCTGTTTTACGTGTTCAGTGGCTGGCGCCCAGTCTTGGTCGATGTATTTGTCAAAGTAGGCGCCAGTGGCATAGGTGGATTCTTCGAAGCCTGTGAATCGTTGACCTTTTTCAACCGCGAGTGCATGGGATGCGCGGAGCGCATGGTAGGTCACCGTGAGGAAATAGATATTTGTAAAGTCCAGTGCCTCGGCGCAGCCATAAGGAATACGCTGTGAAGCAAGGAAGCCGTGGAGATTCATTTGGCCCAGACCAATGGCATGCATGGAAGCATTTCCGTGAGCGATGGAAGGAACAGCTTCGATATTCGTCAGGTCTGAAACCTTCGTGAGGGCACGCACCGCGGTTTCGACGGTCTCCCCGAAGTTCGGTGATTCAAAAGCCTTCGCTATGTTGAGGGAACCTAGATTGCAGGAAATATCCTGGCCGACGGTGGTGTAGTCACCCGAAGCTCCGTAGGTCGAGGGCGTGTTGACCTGGAGGATTTCACTACACAGATTGGACATATTGATATGTCCTTTGAGGGGATTAGCGCGGTTGACCGTATCCTCAAAGAGGATGTAGGGGTATCCGGATTCAAACTGAAGCTCAGCCAGCGTGGTGAAAAACTCGCGGGCTTTAATGGTCGTGTGAGAAATTCGCGGATTGGCAACCAACTCGTCGTAGTACTCGGTGATGGACATGTCAGACATGGCTACGCCGTACTCGCGAGCGATGTCATACGGGCTAAAAAGATGCATATCCTTGTTCTCTTTGGCCAGCCGGAAGGTTATATCTGGAATAACAACCCCCAGCGAAAGAGTCTTGATGCGGACTTTCTCATCGGCATTTTCCCGCTTGGTATCCAGGAAGCGAAGAATATCTGGATGGTGCGCATGCAGGTAGACGGCTCCAGCGCCCTGCCGGGCGCCCAATTGGTTGGCATAGCTGAAGCTATCTTCGAGAATTTTCATGACTGGGACTACTCCGGAAGCCTGGTTCTCAATCTTTTTGATCGGGGCTCCGGATTCGCGCAGATTGCTCAGCAACAAGGCCACTCCACCACCGCGCTTTGATAGTTGCAGTGCAGAGTTCACGCTGCGGCCAATGCTCTCCAGATTGTCTTCGATTCGCAGGAGGAAGCAGGAGACCATTTCGCCGCGCTGGGCTTTGCCTGCGTTGAGAAAAGTAGGGGTGGCGGGCTGGAAGCGTCCGGTCATGATGTCATCCACCAGCTTTTCTGCGAGCTCTTCGTCGCCCTGTGCAAGGTATAAAGCTGTGGTGGCGACACGTTCTTCGTAGCCTTCTAGGAATCGGGAGCCATCAAAGGTTTTCAGTGCATATGAAGTAAAGAACTTAAATGCGCCGAGGAAGGTGCGGAACTGGTGCTTAGCTTGATGTGCTCTGTCGTACATGGCGCACAGAAAGGCGTCATCATAAAGCTCAAGGAAATCCCGCTCGTAGTACTCGTTATCAACCAACCATTCCAAGCGTTGCTTGGTGGAATCGAACTGATGCATGCGGGGAGCGACATGGTGCGTGACATAGTCTTGTGCTGCCTGAATGTCCTTGTCAAACTGGATTTTTCCAGAAGCGTCGAACAAGTTCAGCTGCGCGTTGAGTGCGTGGTAGCTTTTGCGCTTGCCGACACCGCCGGCATTGTCTGCTGAAGCAGTGCGGGGCGTAGCGCCAATAGTCTGTGTGGGGGTGGCATCAAGAGGCCACATTGTGTTGTCCAATCTGTGTGATGCGGATGTGTTCTTCATCTTGTGGGGGATTAATGGGGTGTCATCGTTAGCTGCTTTTGCTGCTCCCAAAACTTTTGAAGGCCCTGCTTTACGGCGGCAATGTCCTTCTGGGTGCCGAGAAGCTCGAAGTGATACAGCTCCGGTACGTGGCACTTGGCGGAAATGATGCGTCCGGCGACGCAGTAAGCACTTCCGAAGTTGGTATTCCCTGAGGTAATAACGCCCCGGATAAAGGAGCGGTTGATTGGGTCATTGAGGAAGTCGATGACCTGTTTGGGGACTGCGCGTTTGAGCGAGCCTCCGCCGTAGGTGGGAACGATGAGTACGTACGGGTGTGAAACCTGGATCATCCCGGTTTTCTTGGGGCGCAGTGGAATGCGCACCGCGGGTCTATCTAAGCGTTCGACGAATCTTTTTGTGTTTTCTGAAACGCTAGAAAAATACACCAAATCTGGTGAGTCTGACATAGCAATCCTGCTCATCCTGGCCTTAGCCATAAGTGGGATAGGTGATATTCGAAAAGACTAACTACGCAATGGCGTAGTTGCAACTACGGCCCAACGTAGTTTTGAAAAGGGCAGGTGAGAGTAGGATTAATGCAAAGGGGAAGGTCTAACGGCTGTGGTGTGCTACAAACACTGCGTCGGTAGCTGGGCGTCCAAGCACTACCCACTGAGTGCTGCCGGCCACCTGTATTTCGAGAGAATCTGAAAAGGGCGCTCCCTCGCGCGTGCTAAGAACAGCCCCTGTGACAATGCCGCGCTCTTCAAGGAACTTCAGCAGTTGTGGGTCGGAATCAGAAATGCGTTCCACGGTCACTTGCGGTTGCGCACCGCTGTCGGTGAGACGGTGCGCACTGGGGATTGTGATCTGTCCATCAACCGTAGGGATAGGATCGCCGTGCGGATCCCTAGTGGGGTAATTAAGGAACTTATCTACACGTTCTATGAGCATGTCGGACACCGCGTGTTCGAGATTTTCGGCTTCATTATGGACTTCGTCCCACGTGTAGTCCAATGCTTGAACCAAAAAAGACTCAAGCAATCGGTGGCGGCGCACCATGACCAATGCGTACTGCCTGCCAAGTTCGGTTAACTCCACAGAGCCATAGGGCGTGTGTGACACGAGCCCTTGCTTCGACATTTTGCGCACTGCATCGGAAACCGAGGAGAGCTTGAGTCCCAACTGTTTCGCTATAAGTGTGGCGGTAACGGGCTCGGACGACCATTCCTTTAGCCCCCAGATTGCTTTCAAATAGTTCTGGGTACTGGTGGATAGCTCGGAAACAGACATGAGCAAATGTTAACCCAGCTTCCGTATGCGCCTTTGGTGCTGCGCCCCAACGCTCATAGCGAACAGAGGCCAAGTTTGAGAGGAATGCCGGTAAGGTGGGGCCAGTTAAAGCATTCTTCACTTGAAGGAGAACCATTAATGTCTGAGAAGATTTCAATGAACTCGTCGTCTACGGGTATGAATCTGAGCGATAGCGTGTATGAGCGCCTGCTGCGCGAGCGCATTATCTTCCTGGGAACCCAGGTGGATGATGAGATTGCCAACAAACTGTGCGCCCAGATCCTCCTGCTGTCTGCAGAGGACCCCACGCGCGATATTTCGCTTTATATCAACTCGCCGGGTGGCTCCGTTACCGCGGGCATGGCAATCTACGACACGATGAAGTACTCGCCGTGCGATGTGGCTACCTATGGCATGGGCCTGGCTGCTTCGATGGGCCAGTTCCTCCTGTCTGGTGGCACCAAGGGCAAGCGCTACGCGCTGCCGCACGCCCGCATCATGATGCACCAGCCTTCCGCTGGTGTGGGTGGTACCGCTGCAGATATCGCCATCCAGGCTGAGCAGTTCGCGCAGACCAAGCGTGAGATGGCTGAGCTCATCGCTGAGCACACTGGCCAGACCTTCGAGCAAATCACCAAGGATTCGGACCGCGACCGCTGGTTTACCGCCCAGCAGGCCAAGGAATACGGCATCGTCGACCACGTCATCGAGTCCGTCAACGGTCCTATCACCAACTAGGGAACAAGGAGCTTTATCACTATGTCGAACCTTCAGATGCCTTCTTCCCGCTACGTTCTGCCGGAGTTCATTGAGCAGAACGCACAGGGATCGAAGACCACCAACCCGTATTCCAAGCTCTTTGAAGAGCGCATCATCTTCCTGGGCACCCAGGTCGATGACACCTCCGCCAACGACATCATGGCGCAGCTGCTGGTCCTGGAATCCCAGGATCCGGATCGCGACATTACGATGTACATCAACTCCCCGGGTGGCTCCTTCACCGCGCTGATGGCTATCTACGACACCATGCGCTACGTTCGCCCGGACGTGCAAACCGTCTGCTTGGGCCAAGCCGCGTCCGCAGCAGCCGTCTTGTTGGCCGCTGGCGCCCCGGGTAAGCGCGCCGCTCTGCCGAACTCTCGCGTGCTGATTCACCAGCCGCGCACGCAGGGCACGCAGGGCCAGGTCTCTGACCTTGAGATCGAGGCCAACGAGATCGAGCGCATGCGCCGCCTCATGGAAGAGACCCTGGCCGAGCACACCGGCCGCACCGCAGAGCAGGTGCGCATCGATACCGACCGCGACAAGATCCTCACCGCGCAGGAAGCCGTCGAATACGGTCTCATCGATACCGTCTTTGATTACCGCAAGCTCAACGCCTAAGTGAGCAAGCTTAAAGCCCCGCTGTCTAGTAGATAGCGGGGCTTCGGTCATGCCTAGGCTTCGTAGGGCGGCAGGATGGCCTCGGGGGACTCGGGGAGGATCTGGCCGCCGTCGATAATGAGGGTCTGGCCGGTGATGTAGCCTGCCTCGCGGGAGGTGAGGAAGGCCGCGGCATTGCCGATATCGCGCGGGGACCCTAAACGGTGCATGGGAATGGAGCGCGCCATCTGGTCGAGGTACTCCTGACCCTGGCCCTCCAAACCCTCGGTGAGGATGTTGCCTGGTAGAACTCCATTGATGGTGATGCCATCGCGCGCCACTTCCAGGGCGGCGGAGCGCATGAAGCCCTGCTGCGCGGCCTTCGAAGCGCCGTAGTGCGCCCAGCCTGGGTAACCGGTGTGCGAGCCGGTGATAGACGTCGTGATGACGATGCGCCCGTAGCCCGCCTTCTTCATGTAAGGCAGCGCCTCCTGCACCACGGTGAAGGTACCGTGCGTGTTGATGGCGAACATGGTGTCCCACTGCTCGTCGCTCATGTCCTCGAGCGGGCAGTTGGGGAAGACACCGGCGTTGGAACAGACAATGTCGATGCGGCCATAGCGCTTGACGACGTCCCCATAAAGGGTGCGGACGGAGTCGCGCGAGGTGACGTCGACAAGCAGGGCGTCCGCGCCGAGTTCTTCGGCGGTTTTGTGTGCGGCTTCTTCGTTGAGGTCAGCGATGATGACGGTCGCGCCGGCCTCGCGCAGGGCACTGACGATACCGCGGCCGATGCCGGCGGCACCGCCGGTGACGATGGCAACCTGGTCCTGAAGATCGAACATGTGAAGCTCCTTAGCGGTTGAGGGTGGCTCTGAGCCCCAGCCTAGGCCGCTACCGGTTGTGGCGTGCTGTGCTTTGTGGTCGCCGTGTAGGCACGCACGCCGATGAGGGAGAGCGCGGCCAGCACCGCGGTAACACCAGCGAGGGTGTAGAGGCCCGTCGGGGTCCAGCCTGTTTCGAGGAGGTAGCCGGCCAGGATAGGCGCGAGGGTGGCGCCGACGCGGGCGATGCCGATGGCGGCGCCCGTTCCCGTGGTGCGCAGTGCGGAAGGGTAGACCTCCGGGGTGACGGTATAGAGGCCGGAAATGCAGGCGTTGAGGCTAAGGCCTACGCCGACACCGAGGGCGAACATGAGGGGGGCACGGCGGTGGAGTTGATGAAGCCGACGAGGACGACGGAGGAGACAAGACAGAAGGCGATGAGCAGCGGGCGGGCGTCGATGCGCGTGGTGAATAGGCCGAAGAGGATGGCGCCGATAGCCCCGCCGAAGGAGAGCATGATGCCGCCGATGATGCCTTGTTGAGCAGTCAGGCCCTCGGCGGTAAGTAGCTTCGGGGTCCACTGTGAGGTGAAGTTGTAAGCAAACATGATGAAGCTGAATGCCAGCCAGAGCTTGATGGAGGTGCGCAGGAACTGTGGGGAGATGAGGTCCTTGTAGGACGCCTTGTGGGTGGTGCGGGGGCGGACGCTGACCTCGCTCTTGAGGCCGAGCTTGGCGGTGATGGTGCGCACGGCGTCCATGCGGCCGCGGGCGGCGAGGAAGTCGGCGGACTCGGGGACGACAGCAACCGTGAGGATAAGGGCCACGACGGTGAGCGTTGCGCCGACCCAGAAGATGGGTTGCCAGCTATCGAAGGTTGATGCGATAACACCGCAGAAGGATGCACCAAGGCCGTAGCCGGAGGCATAAATGGCGACGGCCAGTCCGCGGAAGCGCAGGTTGGAATACTCGCTGACGAGGACGGTGACGCAGACGAGGACGCCGCCGACGCCAATGCCGGTGATGAGGCGGAAGAAGAGGAGAAGGCTAAACGTTGGCGCGAGGGCGGTGAGAACGAGGCCGACGAGGTCGATGATGAGTGAGACGGTAATCAGTGTGGTGCGCCCGAGGCGGTCAGCTAGCGGGGCAAGGAAGAAGGAACCGAGGCCGATACCGATAAGCACGGCGGAGAGGAGCCAGCCTAGGGAGGAATTGGACAAGGCGAACTCTTCGCTGACAGGTCCGGCGCCGAAGGCCATGGCCACCATGTCGTAGCCGTCGAGAGTGTTGAGGAAGAGGGCGATGGCGATGATGAGCCACTGGCGCGCGCGCCCATGGGGGAGCGGTCGATGAGTTCGCGGATGTCCATGAAAGTCTTTCTGCTGATGGAGAGGTTTCGATGTAAGTTAGTGAACCGCTCTGTCTATGTCCATTAACTGCCGTTTTAAATTCAGTGGCGCGCCGCCGCGCGAGGAATAGCGCTCGGGTCTGGGTGGTTTACTAGAGTGGAATGGACTGCGGTAAAATCGCTCCACCCAACCCCAGAGAAAAGAGTTGAAAGGCCTTCATGGCACGTATGCAAGAAAGCGCTGACCTGCTCAAGTGTTCCTTCTGTGGAAAGAGCCAGAAGCAGGTGAAGAAGCTTATCGCCGGCGGCGGCGTCTACATCTGTGACGAGTGCATCGAGCTCTGCAACGAAATCATCGAAGAGGAGCTCGGCGCGGCTCAGGCTGAGGCGGACGAAGAGAAGGAAATGCGCCTTCCGCGTCCTTCGGAGATTTCGGCTTTTCTGGATAAGTATGTCATCGGCCAAGACCAGGCCAAGCGTGTGTTGTCGGTGGCTGTGTACAACCACTACAAGCGCATCAAGGCTGAGGAAGCCGCCGGCCTGGAGGGCCGTCGGAAGAAGACTCAGGATGAAGAGGTGGAGATTGCCAAATCCAACATCCTGATGCTGGGCCCGACGGGCTCCGGCAAGACCTACCTGGCGCAGACCCTGGCGCGTTTGCTCGACGTCCCCTTTGCCATCGCGGATGCCACGAGCCTGACCGAGGCCGGTTACGTGGGCGAGGATGTTGAGAACATCCTGCTCAAGCTGCTGCAGGCTGCGGACTTTGATGTGGAGCGCGCGCAGCACGGCATCATTTACGTCGATGAGGTGGACAAGATCTCCCGCAAGTCGGAGAACCCCTCGATTACCCGCGATGTGTCCGGTGAGGGCGTGCAGCAGGCGCTGCTGAAGATCCTCGAGGGAACCGTGGCGGCCATTCCGCCGCAGGGCGGGCGCAAGCACCCGAATCAGGAGTTCATCCAGCTGGACACGACGAACATCCTCTTCATCGTGGCCGGTGCTTTCGCGGGCTTGGACAAGGTGATTTCGGAGCGCGTGGGCAAGAAGGGCGTGGGCTTCGGCGCCAAGCTGGAGACCAAGGATGAGAAGGAATCCGTCGACTTCTTCTCCCAGGTGCGCCCAGAGGACTTGGTGAAGTTCGGCCTCATCCCGGAATTCATCGGCCGCCTGCCAGTTGTGGCCACGGTGGACAACCTGGACCGCGAATCGCTGGTTAAGGTATTGGTGGAACCGAAGAACTCCCTGGTCAAGCAGTACCAGCGCCTGTTCAGCATGGATGGTGCGGAGCTGCACTTTGAGGATGCGGCGCTGGAGGCAATCGCCGAGCTAGCACTCGAGCGCAAGACCGGTGCCCGTGGCCTGCGCGCCATCATGGAGGAGCTGCTCGTTCCCATCATGTATGACCTCCCGGACCGCGAGGACATTGCCAGCGTCCACATCACGCAGGACTGCGTGACTGACGGCGGCGAGCCGGAGTTCGTGTACTCGGATGAGGCGAAGGAATCCGCCTAAACGGCATCTTATAAGAGGCATCTTCACGGCTGAAGATGCCTCTTGCGCTGTCTAAAAGGCGTTTTCAGGCCTAAAAACGCCGTCTGTCAGATGCCATCTTCGTGCTGGGGGGCAAAGGAACCAGATGAGTGGGACCATTTAGCTATGGCGCGAGATCGTGACCTGGGATTATGCACGGGCCGGCGGGTAAATGGTTCCTTTACTGTGGTTTTATTGCTCGCCCGGTGCTGGGAAGAGGGTTCTACTCGTAGAGGTCCCGGGACACGTCGCCTTCGTCCTCGGTGGAGTAGACGTCCAAGGGCGCGGATTCGGCTTCCAGCTCGGTCTCGTTCTGCTTGAGGTAGGACTCAAAGCCAATGTCGGGGATGTTCGCCGTGAGGAAGGCCAGCACGGCATCGACGGCCATGCGGTGCAGACCCTCGGTGTTGTTGTGGGTGTGCATATCGATGTCGAGCAGATTGCTCATCATCGCGTGATTTGTCACCCGGTACATCGTCAGCGCCGAAATCAGAGTGAAGATATCGTTCGCAGAAATGCCCGGGCGGAAGGCGCCGGAATCTTGGCCCAGCATAAGCAGCCTGTCGAGGTGGAGGGAGATCGCTGAAACGTCGACAAGCGCGTGCGAGGACTCCAGCACACTGTGAGAGGACTCCATCGTCAGCATCCGGATGGCCTCCGGGTTGTCCACGTGCTGGCGGAACATCCAGTCCACCAAAGTGCGCACGCCCTCTACCGGGACCGCGGAATTGATTTCCAAGCTGCCCTCCGGAGGGTTGAGCCGCTGGGCAGCTGCAGCCAATGCCTGCTGGTAGAGGCCCTTTTTATCCCCGAAGTAGTAATGGATCATGCGCTTGGACATTCCAGACAGCTTCGACACGGTTTCGAGCTTGGTATCGGCATAACCGTGCTCAGAAAACTGCGCTATCGCAACATCGATCACGTGCTCAACAGAGCCGGAGTCGACCGTTGCAGTCTCAGTGCTCATGGAAAGTCCCGTCTAGTCGATGAATATGCGTACAGTTGTCCACTATGCCGAAAAAAGACGGCCATGGAGTTCAAGTGCAAAGAACTCGCATCTTTCGGGGGTAAAATCACACCCCATGGGGGCGAAAAACGGGACTAGGGTGGGGAAGTGAGTACCCAGCCGAAAGGATTCACACATGACTGCTTCTCAACCCGTCAAGATCACCGTGACCGGCGCCGCCGGCAACATCGCGTACTCCCTGCTGTGGCGCATCGCTGCCGGCGATGTCTATGGCAAGGACACTCCAGTTGAACTCGCATTGCTGGAAATCCCGGACGCCGTTGGTGCCGCTGAGGGCGTGGCCATGGAACTTAATGACTCCGCCTTCCCGCTCCTTCGCGGCATTACCGTCACCGATGATCCGGAGGTGGCCTTCAAGGACACCAAGGCCGCTTTCCTCGTGGGCTCCCGCCCGCGCACCAAGGGTATGGAGCGCGCTGACCTGTTGGAGGCTAACGGCGCTATCTTCACTGTGCAGGGCAAGGCGCTGAACGCCGTCGCCGCACGCGACGTTCGCGTCCTCGTCGTGGGTAACCCGGCCAACACCAACGCCTATATCGCCGCGAACAGTGCTCCGGACCTGGACCCGAGCCAGTTCAGCGCGCTCATGCGTCTGGACCACAACCGCACGCTGAGCCAGGTGTCCCTCAAGACGGGCGTGCCCACCGCGGAGCTGACCAAGGTTGCCGTTTGGGGCAACCACTCCGCCTCCCAGTTCCCGGACCTGACCTACTCCAACGCCGAGGTAGATGAGACCTGGTACAAGGAGGAGATGATTCCGAAGGTGGCCAAGCGCGGCGCCGAGATCATCGCCGTGCGTGGCCGCTCCTCGGCAGCCTCCGCAGCATCCGCCGCGGTGGATCACATGCACGATTGGATCCATGGCACCGAGGATTGGCGCACCGCCGCCATCGTTTCGGATGGTTCCTATGGCGTGGACGAGGGGCTCGTCGCAGGTTTCCCCACCGTCTCCCGCGACGGAAAGTGGGAAATCGTCCAAGGCCTGGAGCTTAGTGACTTCCAGAAGGAGCGCATCGAGGCCTCCGTGCAGGAGCTGCGTGAGGAGCGCGAGGCCGTAGCCCACCTGCTGAAGGGCTAAGCTTCCAGCACCAAGTTATCGATGAGTCGCACCGGCCCCACCTGCGCTGCAACCAGCGCCAAGGCGGGCCGGTGTTGTGTATCTACGGGCTCGAGCGTGGCGGGGTCCACCACGGTGAGGTAATCCACCGTCACGCCGGGGGAGGTGGCGAGCTGGGCCTCGGCTTCTTTGAGCGAGGCGCCATCCTGCAGCGCGAAGAGCGCCTGGGATAGGGCGACCGCCTGCTCACGCTCGGCGGCACTGAGGCGCGCATTGCGGCTGGACTCGGCCACGCCATCCGTTGCGCGCACGATGGGCACGCTGATGATGTCCAGCGGCAGGTCGAGGTCCGCCACCAGGCGGCGGATGATGGCTACTTGCTGCGCATCCTTTTGCCCAAAATAAGCGCGGTCTGGTGTGACAAGGTGAAACAGCTTGCTCACCACGGTGGCTACGCCGTCGAAGTGGCCGGGGCGCGAGGCACCTTCCAAGACCGAGCCCATCTCACCCGTGCGCACCCACACCCGCGGGGTACCACCCGGGTACATCTCCTCCACGCTGGGGGCGAAGACCGCATCGACTCCCAACGAGTCCAGCAGCGCGGCATCCGCCTCGAGAGTGCGCGGGTAGGCGCGGTAGTCTTCGCAATCGCCCAGGTCTGTGAACTGGAGGGGGTTGACAAAGACCGAGCACACCACGGTGTCGTTGTCTTCGCGGGCGCGGCGAATGAGGGAAGCGTGGCCGTCGTGAAGCGCGCCCATCGTGGGCACCAAGCCCACGGAGCCGGACGTTGCCGCGCGGAAGGCACGGAGTTCAGATTTAGTTTTCAGGATCTGCATGGCCAAAACATTAGTCCTCGAAAGACTCCTCGGCGTTGGGGAAGGAGCGTTCGTTCACATCGGACACGTACTCCTTCGCGCCCTCCAGCAGTGCGCCGCGCAGATTCGCGTAGCGGCGCACAAAACGCGGCGCCTTGGGACCACCCAGGCCGAAGGCATCGGTCCACACCAGAATCTGACCGTCGGTCTGCGCGCCGGCGCCGATGCCAATGGTGGGGATAGGCAGCTCCTTGGTCACCTGCTCAGCAAGGGCTGCCGGGACCATCTCCAGCACCACGGCGAAGGCGCCGGCCTCGGCGAGGGCGCGGGCGTCGTCGTGAAGCTTCTCCGCACCGGCACCCCGGCCTTGGACTACGAAGCCACCCAAGGCGTGGACCTGCTGGGGCGTAAAACCAATGTGGGCGCAGACCGGGATGCCGGCGGCGACAAGCGCGGCAACAATCGGTGCGCGCTCCGCACCGCCCTCCAGTTTCACGGCCTGCGCGCCGGTTTCCTTCATGACGCGCACCGCGGTCTCGAGTGCCTGGGAGGGGCCGTCCTCATAGGAGCCAAAGGGAAGGTCCACCACCACGAAGGCACGGGAGGTCGATGCAACCACCGCGCGGGCGAGGGGGATCATCTCATCCAGGGTGAGCGAGAGCGTGGTTTCGCGGCCCAGGACCACGTTGGCCAGAGAATCGCCGACGAGCAGGAGATCCACCCCGGCTTCATCGAAGATTTCGGCGGTCATGCAGTCATAGCTCGTCAGGCACGCGAAGGCCTGAGAGTTTTCTTTAGAGCGGGCGAAATGGCGGGTGCGGAGACGGGCGCGGCGGCCAGGGTTGTGAGACATGCCCTTACTCTAGACACGGCGCTGGTGCCAGTTGACGCACAGGGTAGAGTTGGCCAGGTGACTGATCAGAATAAAGAGCAACTCGTTGGCACCAACCGCGCGGACCAGCTTCCCAAGTCCTGGGAGCCGCAGGCAGTAGAGAAAGACCTCTACGAAGGCTGGGTAAGCGCCGGTTACTTCACCCCGGATGCTTCCTCGGAGGCGGAGCCTTATTCCATCGTGCTGCCGCCGCCGAACGTCACCGGCCAGCTGCACATGGGCCACGCCCTGGACCACACTCTGATCGACTCCATCATTCGCCGCAAGCGCATGCAGGGTTATGCCACCCTGTGGCTGCCGGGCGCTGACCACGCAGGTATTGCCACCCAGACCAAGGTGGAGGCCCGCCTGCGTGAGCAGGAAGGCAAGAAGCGCTGGGACTATGAGCGCGAGGAATTCATCAACAAGGTCTGGGAGTGGAAGGAAGAATTCGGCGGCACCATCCAGAACCAGATGCGCGCCATCGGTGACTCGGTGGACTGGTCCCGCGAGCGCTTCACCCTGGATGATGGCCTCTCCCGCGCCGTGCAGACCATCTTCAAGACCCTCTACGACGAGGGCATGATCTACCAGGCCAACCGCCTGGTTAACTGGTCCCCGGTGCTGGAGACCGCCGTCTCCGATATCGAGGTTGTCTACAAGGACGTCGAGGGCGAGCTCGTGTCCATTCGCTACGGCTCGCTGAACGACGACGAACCGCACCTCATCGTCGCAACCACCCGTGTGGAGACGATGCTGGGTGACGTCGCCATCGCCGTCCACCCCGACGATGAGCGCTACGCCCACTTGGTGGGTAAGGAGTTGCCGCACCCCTTCCGTGATGATTTGAGCCTGAAGATCATCGCCGATGATTACGTGGACATGGAATTCGGTACCGGTGCCGTGAAGATCACCCCGGCGCACGATCCGAATGACTACGCCATGGGCCTGCGCCACGACCTGGACATGCCAACCATCATGGACACCACCGGACACATCGCGAACACCGGCACGCGCTTTGATGGCCTTACCCGCGAGGAAGCCCGCGTGGAGATCCGCGAGGCGCTGCGCGAGCAGGGCCGCATTGTCAAGGAGATTCGCCCCTACGTCCACTCCGTGGGCCACTCGGAGCGCTCCGGCGAGCCCATCGAGCCGCGCCTGAGCCTGCAGTGGTTCGTGGCCGTGGAGAAGATGGCGAAGATGTCCGGTGATGCCGTCCGCGAGGGCGATACCACCATCCACCCGAAGTCCCTGGAGCCGCGCTACTTCGAGTGGGTCGATGACATGCACGATTGGTGCATCTCCCGCCAGCTGTGGTGGGGCCACCGCATCCCGATCTGGTACGGCCCGGAGGGCGAGGACGGCCAGCGCGACATTATCTGCGTCGGCCCCGACGAGGAAGCCCCAGAAGGCTACGTCCAGGACCCGGACGTTCTGGATACCTGGTTCTCCTCTGCGCTGTGGCCTTTCTCCACGATGGGCTGGCCGGAAAAGACCGCCGATCTGGAGAAGTTCTTCCCCACGAACGTGTTGGTCACCGCCTATGACATCCTCTTCTTCTGGGTCGCCCGCATGATGATGTTCGGCACCTTCGCCGGCGCCCACACTCCGGAGCTGCTCGGTGAGGGCAAGGACGGCCGCCCGCAGGTTCCGTTCACGGATATCTACCTGCACGGCCTGGTGCGCGATGAGCAGGGCCGCAAGATGTCGAAGTCCTTGGGCAACGGCATCGACCCGATGGATTGGGTGCGCGACTATGGCGCGGACGCACTGCGCTTCACCCTGGCCCGCGGCGCGAACCCGGGCGTGGACCTGCCGCTGGCTGTCGATGCCGCTGCTGCCGGCCGCAACTTCGCCACCAAGCTCTTCAACGCCACCAAGTTCGCGCTCATGAACGGCGCGGGCGTGGCTGAGCTGCCGGCACGCGACGCGCTGACCGACGCCGACCGCTGGATCCTCGACCGTTCCGAAGAGGTCCGCGCCAAGGTGGATTCCTACCTGGATGATTACCAGTTTGCCAAGGCCAACGAGCTGCTCTATCACTTCGTGTGGGATGAGCTGTGTGACTGGTACCTGGAGATTGCCAAGACCCAGATCCCGCGTGACTTCGATGGGGCGAGCGCCGAGGAGCAGGCCACCGGACGCACCACCCAGATCGTCTTGGGCCGCGTGCTCGACCTGGTTCTGCGCCTGCTGCACCCGACCATGCCGTTCGTCACCGAGGTCCTGTGGAAGGCCCTGACCGGTGGGGAGACCATCGTCACCGCGCAGTGGCCTACCCAGGAGCACACCAACGGCGGCGCCGAGAAGGACGAGGTCGCCGCCCGCCGCATTCAGGACGCAGACAAGCTCATCACCGAGCTGCGCCGCTTCCGCTCCGACCAGGGTGTCAAGCCTTCGCAGAAGGTCCCGGGCCGCCTCGACTTCGCCGCGGCCGACCTGCAGGAGCAGGAGGGGCTCATCCGCAACCTGGCCAACACTACCGAGCCGGGTGAGGACTTCACCGCGTCCGCCTCCATCGAGGTGCGCCTGTCCCAGGCCACCGTCGAGGTCACCTTGGACACTTCCGGTGCCGTCGACGTCGCCGCAGAGCGCAAGCGCCTGGAGAAGGATCTGGCCAAGGCCCAGAAGGAGCTGGACCAGACCGGCAAGAAGCTGGGTAACGAGGCCTTCCTGTCCAAGGCGCCGGAGGCCGTTGTGGAGAAGATCCGCGTTCGCCAGCAGGTGGCCCAGGAAGAAGTCGAGCGCATCACCGCACGTCTGGAGGGGCTCAAGTAGTGGCGGAGGAGAAAGACCGCGAGGAATTTGAGGTCGTCGATGCCCTCGCGGAGGGCACCGATGGCGGGCCGGTCGAAATCACCGACTCTGGCCTGACTCTGAACCTCGGTGGTGAGGAAGACTACGAGGAGGCAGCGCCCGAGCAGGCCACGCCGGAGGAGCTCGCGGAGCTGGCCCAGGTGACTGCGGAGCTTAACGCGCGTGCCCCGGAGACCATCATTGAGCCCAGCCTCGAGCGCATCGAGATGCTCATGGATCTCCTGGGGAATCCGGAGCGTTCCTTCCACGTCATCCAGGTTGCTGGCACCAACGGCAAGTCCTCGACCGCGCGCATGATCGATTCGCTGCTGCGCTCCTTCCACCGCCGCGTTGGGCTAGTGACCAGCCCGCACCTGCAGCTGGTGACCGAGCGCATCGGCATCGACGGCCACCCCATCCACCCGCGGGACTTCGTGCGCATCTGGCGTGAAATCAAGCCTTATGTGGAAATGGTGGATTCCCGCTCCGACATCCCCATGTCCACCTTCGAGGTGCTCGTCGGTATTTCCTACGCGGCCTTCGCCGATGCGCCCGTCGACGTCGCCGTGGTCGAGGTCGGCCTCGGCGGCACGTGGGATGCCACCAACGTGGTCAACGCGGAGGTAGCCGTGGTCATGCCGGTGGGCCTGGACCACACGGATTACCTCGGTGACACCATCACCGAGATTGCCGGTGAAAAGGCCGGAATCATCAAAGCCCGTGAGCACGATGCCGATGATGTGCTCACGCCGGGGGAGAACATCGCCATTCTGGCGGAACAAGACCCCGAAGCGATGCGCGTGCTGCTGCAGCGCACCGTCGACGTCGGCGCCGGCGTGGCCCGCGCAGGCTCCGAGTTCGCCGCGCTGGAATCCCGCATTGCCGTCGGCGGCCAGCAGCTCACCATCCAAGGTCTCGGCGGCCTCTATGAGGACATCTTCCTGCCGTTGCACGGCGAGCACCAAGCCAAGAACGCGGCCGTCGCGTTGGCTGCGGTGGAGGCCTTCTTCGGGGCGTCGTCAGGCAATCAGCTCGACATCGCCTCCGTGCGCACCGGCTTTGCTAAGGCCATTTCCCCCGGACGCCTGGAGCGCGTGCGCACCAGCCCCACCACGTTCTTGGACGCCTGCCACAACCCGCATGGTGCCAAGGCCCTAGCCGCAGCGCTCGACCGTGACTTCGACTTTGCCCGCCTCATCGGCGTGGTGTCCATCTTCGCCGACAAGGACGCCGCCGGCATTCTCACGGCCTTGGAATCCGTTCTTACGGAAGTCGTGATCACGCAGAACACCTCTCCGCGCGCCCGCGATGCCTATGAGCTGGCGGAGCTGGCCCGCGATATCTTCGGCGAAGAGCGCGTGTACGTCGAGCCCGAACTGCCCAGCGCCTATACCCAGGCTGTGGAATTGGCGGAGGAGGCCGACGTGCAGTCCGGATCCGGCATCGTGATCACTGGCTCTGTAGTCACAGCAGGTGATGCCCGCGCACTCTTTGGAAAGGAGCCCGCATGAGCCCCCGCAAACCTGTTCCTGAGGAGGAGATTGGCCCGCTCGGACTAGGCCAAGCGCCGGCCAAGGATCCCCTCAAGCAATTCGGCGGCATGGTGGTGGCCAGCTCCCTCACGCTGGAACTCATCACCTTGGTTCTGGCGCTGCCGATGCTGTACAAGCTCTACGACGGCACCCTGTGGACCCCGTTCAACTATGGCGTAGTCATCGGATTTATGGTGCTGCTGTTAGCGTCCTTCCCGTTCATGAACAAGCCCTGGATCGTCGGGGTATTGATCGTGTTCCACGTCATCGGCATTGTTCTTGGTTTCATGGTCCACTGGTCCGTGGCCACGATCTTCATCATCTTCGCCCTTCTCTGGGCTCTGGCGGCGTATATGCGCTCGGTGCTCGTTGCCCGCATGGACCGCGGCTACCTCACTACGCAGCATCTGACTGAGAAGTAGGCCGCCGCGGTGTATATCCGGCCGGAGCTGCGCGCGGGCGCAGCATTCATGTCTTTGTGGGATCCAACCAACCCGCTGATTCGCCGCGCCGGGCGTGTAGTTCCAGCGCTGTGGCCCGCCCCCTATATCCAGGGCGTGCGCACGCAGCGGGTGAGAAACGCCGAAATCCGCGCGACCATTTATAGCCCCGAGAACCCACGCGGCGCCGTGTTGTGGATCCACGGTGGCGGGCTGCTCATGGGCCATCCGCGCCAGGACGTCAAACACCTCAAAGAGACCGCTGCGGAAGTCGGCGTCACCGTCATCGCGCCGCGCTATCGCTATGCCCCGGAAAATCCCTATCCGGCCGCGCTTGACGACGTCCACTCGGCCCACCACTGGCTCCTCACGCACGCGGACGAGCTGGGCCTTAGCCCGGATCGGATTGTCATCGGCGGCCAAAGCGCCGGGGGAGGGCTCGCCGCCGCACTGTGCCAGCGCCTCTATGATGAAGGCGGAATCCAGCCGGCGGGGCAGTGGCTATTTTGTCCGATGCTGGATGACCGTGCAGCGTCCACCGACCGCAACCCCATCTGGGATGCGGATTCCAACGCGCAGGCCTGGCGCTACTACACCAACGGCAAGCCGGACGCGCCCTATGTCGTGCCCGGCCGCCGCGCGGATCTGTCTGGCCTACCGCCGGCGTGGCTGTATGCAGGCAGCAGCGAGCTCTTCTACGGCGAGATTGTGGATTACGCCGAGCGCCTGAAGTCCGCAGGCGTGCCCACGCAGTGCGAGGTTGTGGATGGCGGCGTCCATGCCTTCGAGTTGTGGGCTCCCTATACTGCGGAGGCGAAGCGCCTGCTCATGAACTCTCGCGTCTGGCTGCAGTCGACGCTGAACGCGCTAGACTAGCCGGCATGCTCTTTCTTCTCTACGGCCTGTCCGCCCTGCTGTGCATCGCTGCTCTCGTGGCCAAGCTGTATTTTGGCGGTTTTGCGCTGCCACTGGCGCTGTTGATTCCGGCCTTCGTCTTCCTCGTCGTCGGCGTGCTCAAACAGCAGCGCGACGAGCGCCCGGTGGAGTTTGCGGATTTGGAAGAATGGCACCGCGAGGAGCTGAAAGGCCTGCTGGAGAGCGGCCAATACGGCACGGCCGTGCGCCAAGTACAGATGTGGTTTCGTGGCACGAGCCATGAGCGCGCGGAGGAAATCGTGCGCCGCCTCACGTAGTGCTTATAAATTGGCCCACTGTCGGGACGCGGGAGCACCTGTTCTGTACTATGTGCCCTATGACTGAACGTACACTCATTCTCATCAAGCCGGACGGCGTGAAGAACGGCCACGTGGGCGAGATCATCTCCCGCATCGAGCGCAAGGGCCTGAAGCTCGTCGCCATGGATCTGCGCGTCGCCGACGAGGAGACCGCAAAGAAGCACTACGCAGAGCACGAGGATAAGCCTTTCTTCGGCGATCTCGTTGACTTCATCACCTCCGCACCGCTGGTTGCGGGCGTTGTCGAAGGTGAATCCGCCATCGCCGCATGGCGTCAGCTGGCCGGTGGCACCCACCCAGTGGAGAAGGCCACCCCGGGCACCATCCGCGGTGACTTCGCTCTGACCGTTGGCGAGAACGTCGTTCACGGTTCCGACTCCCCGGAGTCCGCTGAGCGTGAGATCTCCATCTGGTTCCCGAACCTCTAAAGAAGTTCACCGCGCCTAGCGCGCAACAACGCCCGAGCAGTTCACAAAGATGAATGAACTGCTCGGGCTTTTGTCATTTCTGCTACTGGGCTGAATCCCGACCTGCGTGCTCGAGCGCAGATCGATTCGGGTGCGGCTTAGTCGAACGAGAGCAATGTGCGCAAGGCAGCAAAAGCGTCTTTGTGCACCTGGTGGGTGACGGTGCGGCCGCATTGCTGCTTCGATAGCAGGCCGGCCTCCCGCAGGCGTGCTAAGTGGTGGGAGACCGTGGGCTGGCTCAGCGCAGTGAGCTCGGTGAGTTCCGTGACGCTCATGGGCCCACAGCCTTCATCGCACAGGATGGACAAAAGACGCAGGCGGGCTGGGTCTGCCAGCACTTTGAATTGCTGGGAAAAATGCCTCGCCTCGGCGTCGCTGAGCGGGCCCGTGCTTAAGGAGCAACACTTAGTGCCGGGCGCGCTGGTCTCGGGCGTGGAAGAGGAAGCCATGCGATCAGTATAGGGGTTATCCTTGCACCCTACGTTATATTGACGCATATCAATGCGTACTGTACATTGCATGTTCGTATCATGCTTTGTTCAACGTTGAAGGAGGGAGAGACATGGCCGTGTCGCAGCGCCCGACGTTGTCTTTTCTGGACCGATTTTTACCCGTGTGGATCATTTTGGCGATGGCCGCCGGACTGCTCATTGGCCACTTCCTCCCCGGAATTGGACACGCCCTAGGTGCCGTTGAGGTCGGCGGGATTTCCATCCCGATCGCCATTGGTCTCCTCGTCATGATGTACCCACCCTTGGCCAAGGTCCGCTACGAGAAGACCAAGGAAATCGCCACGGATGGCCGCCTCATGGCGGTATCGCTCGTCCTCAACTGGCTGGTGGGGCCGGCGTTTATGTTTACCCTGGCGTGGCTGTTCTTGGCGGACCAGCCGGAGCTGCGAACCGGCCTCATCATTGTGGGCCTTGCGCGCTGTATTGCCATGGTGCTTGTGTGGTCGGACCTCTCGTGCGCTGACCGCGAGGCAACGGCTGTGCTTGTCGCCCTGAACTCCATCTTCCAGGTCGCTATGTTTGGTGTTCTGGGCTGGTTCTACCTTCGCGTCCTCCCCGGATGGCTGGGCTTGGACACGACGAGCGCTGACTTTTCCTTCTGGGCCATCGTCAAGGCCGTACTCGTCTTCTTGGGCATACCGTTCCTGTTGGGTGCGCTGTCTCGCGTGTGGGGCGAAAAGGTAAAAGGACGGGAATGGTTTGAGAACCGCTTCCTCCCAGCCGTATCGCCCCTGGCCATGATTGGTCTGCTGTACACAATTGTGTTGCTCTTCTCCCTGCAGGGCGAGCACATTGTGGAACAGCCAGTAACGGTAGCGCGCGTGGCTGTGCCGCTGGTTATCTATTTCGTGGGCATGTTTGTATTGTCGCTGGGCGTGGCAAAGGCCGTTGGTATGAATTACGCGCAGTCTGCCAGTGTGGCGTTCACTGCAGCAGGAAACAACTTTGAACTTGCCATTGCAGTATCCATCGGCACCTTCGGAGCGATGTCTGCCCAAGCCCTTGCCGGAACGATTGGTCCCCTTGTTGAAATTCCAGTCCTCGTTGGTCTGGTCTATTTCATGCTGTGGATTGGTCCGAAACTCTTCCCGGGAGATGACACTCTTCCGCGCTAGCGCGTGCGTGCAGCGTCCATGCTGCGCACGCCAACTTCGGTCAGAGTGATGTTAAAGGTCCGCTGGTTCTTGCCATAAATAAAACCAGACATTTTCACTACGCCGGACTTTTCGAGCTCGCGCATTTCCTCCTCGAGCCCCTCCTCGTAGCCGAGTAGCTTGCTCAATGCTGGGATGGAAATCGTGTTACCGGTAACGGCGCCCGCCGCCACCAATCCGCTGAGGGTCTCTGGGTGTTCCTCAACGGCGGCAATGCTTTTCTCTGTGACGCCATCCAAACTGTCCTTTTCTGTGATGGCTTTGATGCGGCGCTTGCCCACGCGGAAAGAGGTGGTGCCGAAGGCGCGGCCACCGATGATGAACGCCGGTATGGCAAAGGCCGTGTGGCCCGCTGCGACGAGGATGGGGTTGAGCGATATATCGCCGAGAATCCCGGTGGACTTAATCCCTTCGGTGATAAGCGGCGAAAAGATGGCGAGCACCGGCAACAAGTAGGCAAGGGTGGGGTAGTCGCCCGCCCGAAACTCTTCCTGCGCGGCTTGTACAAACTTTGGTTTGCTGCGAATGATGCGGAAGGCTCCGTAGAGCATCACCATGATGAGCACCGCGTAGACCGGGACCGCGTAGGGATAGGGGAAGTCAACGACGCGAAGGCCTGAAGCGATGCCCGCGGGCACGGCTACGGTCACGATATTCCGCAGCGCGATCTCGTTGCGGGCGCGCGCCTGCGCCACAGTGCGTGGCGCGTGGACAGGTATTTTCCGCTCTGCAGGTGTGTTTGTGGGCGCGCCGTTGGACATAGCGGCGATACTAACATGTGAGCCTTAATCGAGCTCTGTGCCAGAATAGAAGGCGCTGACAACTTAATAAAGATGATGAGAATTTTTCAAAGACTCACTACCGTGTGGCGGCAACCTGCGCCCGGGGTGAGCACAACGTCAGGAGATAAGCCACTGATGGCATCCAAGAAGAAAACAAAAGAAGAACGTATTGAATCGACGTTGGCTGCGGCTGTAGCGGGGATTGACCGCGAGGCACTCGCGCCCAAGACCCGCCTTTATGCCTTGGCCAAGCAGGTGGGCGTGGCTTCCAAGGAATTGGTGGCCCAGTTCGCGGAGATGGGAATCAAGAAGTCCGCACAGTCCACACTGACGCCGGAAGAGGTGGGCCAGCTTATCGACGTCCTCGTGCCCGCCACCGAAGCTCCCGAGCAGGCCGCCACCGAGGACGCCAACCCGGCTGCAGCCACGGCCGATGCTGCGCAGACCCCCGAAGAACCTGTCGAAGAAACTACTGAAGCCCTGGCTGAAGAAAAGCCGGAGAAGACCGTGAAGAAGAAGCGCGCCAAGCGCGCGGCGAAGCGCGTGAGCAAGGCAGGCAAGAAGGCTGAGCCGAAGGGGCAGGCAGGGGAACCCACACCGGAAGAGCCTGCTGCGCAGCCGGAGCAGCCGGAGCAGTTGAGCGAGGAAGAAGAAAAGCTGCGTGAGCGCGTGCGCAAGAACGTTGACAACGAGATTTCGCAGATCGTCGACAAGGTCGATGCCGAAATGCTGCACGAGGCGCTCGCCGAGGCCGGTGATAGCGACGAGGACGAGGACCTCACCCCGCTGATCACCCCGATGGCTGAGGAAGACCCGGACGTGTACGACTTCGCGCCGGTCTTCATGGCGCCGAAGATCACTCCGCTGGCCAAGCGCCAGAAGCCAGAAAAGCGCGTGGAAGAAACCGAGGAAGATTCGGCGCCGTCGAACCAACCGCGTGGTCGCCGTCGCGGCAGCCGCGGAACTTCCCGTGGCCGCGGGGCGGAAAGCCGCGGGCCAGCCCGCGAGGAAGTCGAGCACATTGAAGAGCCGAAGGCCATCAAGGGCTCAACCCGCATCGAGGCGCAGCGCCGCCGCCGTGCGGAGCTGCGGGAGAAGGGCCGCGAGCGCCAGCACATCGTCTCCCAAGCGGAGTTTCTTGCGCGCCGCGAATCTGTAGAGCGCACCATGGTGGTGCGCGATAAGCAGCGCACCGACGGCGCGGGCATCATCACCCAGGTCGGTGTGCTGGAGGATGATCTCCTGGTCGAGCACTTCGTCACGACGGAGACGCACCCCTCCCAAATTGGCAATATCTACTTGGGCCGCGTGCAAAACGTGCTGCCCTCGATGGAGGCAGCCTTCGTCGATATCGGACAGGGCCGAAACGGTGTGCTGTATGCGGGAGACATCGACTGGCGCGCATTGGGCATTGGCGGACGCGGCCGCAAGGTGGAAAACGCCTTGAAGTCCGGTGATCAGGTCCTAGTTCAGGTGGCCAAGGATCCTATCGGCCACAAGGGCGCGCGCCTGACCACCCAGATTTCTTTGGCCGGCCGCTTCCTGGTGTATGTGCCCGGCGGGCGCAGCGCGGGAATCTCCCGCAAGCTGCCGGCGCCGGAGCGCAAGCGCCTCAAGGGGATTCTGGAGCGCGTCATCCCGGGGGATGGCGGCGCCATCATTCGTACCGCAGCGGAGAACGTGTCGGAGGAGGACATCGCGTCCGACGTCAACCGCCTGCACTCCCTGTGGGAGGACATTAGCGCCCGCGCCGCGCACGAGAAGGCAACGAAGGGCGCCAAGCCGGTCACCCTGTACGAAGAGCCGGACCTGCTCATCAAGGTCGTGCGCGACCTTTTCAACGAGGACTTCAGCACCTTGGTTGTGGACGGCAAGCGTTCCTACAACACGGTCAGCGCCTACGTGGACTCCATGGCGCACGACTTGGCGGACCGCGTTGTGCGCTACGACGCCCGCGACCACGATGGCGAGGATGCCTTCAGCGCCTACCGCATCGATGAGCAGCTGCAGAAGGCCCTGGGCCGCAAGGTGTGGCTGCCGTCTGGCGGCACCCTCGTCATCGACCGCACTGAGGCCATGACGGTCATTGACGTCAACACGGGCAAGTTCACCGGTTCCGGCGGCAACCTCGAGGAGACGGTGACCCGCAATAACCTCGAGGCGGCCGAGGAGATCGTGCGTCAAATGCGCCTGCGCGATATCGGCGGCATGATCGTCGTGGACTTCATCGATATGGTGCTGCCGGAAAACCAGGACCTTGTGCTGCGCCGACTCAAGGAGGCGCTGGGACGTGACCGGACGCGCCACCAGGTTTCTGAGGTCACCTCACTGGGCTTGGTGCAGATGACGCGAAAGCGCGTGGGCACAGGCCTCATCGAGACTTTCTCCACCGAGTGCGAGGCCTGCCATGGCCGGGGCATCATCATTCACGAGTACCCGGTTGATGAGGATGCCGAGGAGGAGAACTCGAAGCCACAGCGCCGTAGCCGCAAGGAGCGCCGCACACCGCAGCGCGATCCGAAGCAGCACCCGGCTGCCGTGCGCATGCACCGCGACGACGAGGAAGCCGCCGCCGAGCACGAAACTGCCACAGAAAAGGAAGCTTCGCGCGACGACGAGTCCTCCTTGGAGGAGCTCGTGGCCAACGTGGTCGTCGTCGACGAGGACGAGCCGGATACCCCGGATAGCGCCTCCATTGGCTATGCCGTAGCGGAAAGCCTGGACGCGAAGCGCTCGAAGGCGAAGGCGAAGCGCTCGCGCAAGCCGCGCCGGGCAACGCGTACCTTCCGGGAGCCACAACGCGAGGAGACGAGTGAGGGCTCGCGCGCGAAGCACGGCAAGCGCGATGAGCACGCCGGTGCGGAAAAGGCATCCACGCAGCGCTCGGAGCAGACCTATGACGAGGCTGTCGAAGCCTTTGAAAAGTCACCGCGCCGCAAGCGCCGCACGCGCGGAAACTCCCGCTCGGATATTCGCCCGAAGCGTGAAGACTTCGCGCAGGACGAGGCCCCGGCCAAGGACGCTCAGCTAGCCACCTCTAAGAAGGAGGTCAAGGCTGAGCGCAAGGGCGCGGAGCCGGGCGAGAACACGAGCGTGCGCGCGACCCGCAGCCGCGGCCGCCGCCGAGTGGTGCGCAAGATGGCGCAGAGCCAAGCCACCCAGAGGCCGAATGAACGCGGACAGGGGAGCGAGGCGCAGCGGCGAGAGTCTTCCGCACAGACCACAGCGTCGAAGGCGCGAAAGGGCGGGCGCGGGAGGCGTCGAGTAGCACGGCGCAGGTCGCGCTAGAAAAGGCGTTTTGCCTTTTCGCCCCCTCACGGGGTAGTCTTTGACAGTCGCTGTTTAGACCATGAATGCGCTCGATGGGACGCGCTGCGGTTCCCGCACGTCTCTCGCGGATGTGGTTCTAAACGCCAATGTCCAATGTCCATTCGCTAGCTGCACCACCCAGCTGCTAGCGAGCCGAGTTTAGATAAGGGGTAGCCCTCTATGTACGCGATCGTCAAGACCGGCGGAAAGCAGTACAAGGTTGCTGAAGGTGACCTCGTCAAGGTCGAGAAGATCGAGGGTGAGCCGGGTTCCTCCGTTGCTCTCACCCCGGTTCTGCTCGTCGATGGCGCAACCGTCAAGTCGAAGGCTGCAGACCTGGAGAAGGTCTCCGTCTCCGCTGAAATTGTCGAGCAGGGCAAGGGCCCGAAGATCGACATCCTCAAGTACAAGAACAAGACTGGTTACAAGCGTCGCCTTGGTCACCGTCAGCCGGTGACCACGCTGAAGATTACCGGTATCAAGTAAGCCTTAACCGGCTCTAATTCATCCCTGAAGGAGGGGAAACCACATGGCACACAAGAAGGGTGCTTCCAGCTCCAGCAACGGTCGCGATTCCGAGTCCAAGCGCCTCGGCGTTAAGCGCTTCGGTGGTCAGCAGGTTAAGGCCGGCGAGATCATCGTGCGTCAGCGCGGCACCAAGTTCCACCCGGGTGAGAACGTTGGTCGCGGCGGCGACGATACCCTGTTCGCTCTCGCGGCAGGCTCTGTTGAGTTCGGCGTCAAGCGTGGACGTCGTCTGGTCAACATTGTTCCGGCCGAAGAGGCTGCTGCAGAAGCAACTGCTTAATCCACACTTGCAAAAGTGCTGTGGGCCCTTCCTCTTATCAAAGAGGAAGGGCCCTTTTTGCGTTTTGTTCGCTTGGATCCAACTGCTACTTCGACTGTAATAGGGCTAAAGCTGTGGCTATGTCAAAGCTAGGCAAAGGATTCCTTCTGGAAGGGGCTAGCGGCGAGTCTTTCTTAGTCGAATTGTAGCTATGTATAAATTAAGGGTAGGCACATATCGGCAGGATAAGGTTTGCAACCCTCTCAGCTTCCTAGTATTCTTCCAGTGAATTACTTCTCTCGAGTGCCGGAATGGTGCTCGCCTATTCCCTACATTGGGAGATTGGAACCTTTATGAATAAGGCTTCTACTCGTCTCGCTGCGTTCGTTGCGGCTGGTGCCATTTCCGTCGCAGGAGCAGGCTTTGCGGCTCCTGCGCTTGCGCAAACCACTACAACTCCCCAGGCTGGTGTGGAGGCTGCCCCGGCGCCTGTAACTCGCAGTGCTGCGTCTGTCATCGATGCGACTAAACCCGTCAAGCTAACCATTACCAAGTATCTCGGCGACCCGGGCGATACCAGCACCCCGCTGGCTGACTCTGAGTTCAAGGTCCAGCGCGTCGATGTAGATCTGACCAAGCAGGAGGGCTGGAAGCAGCTCTCCGGCTACACGGCAGCGGATGCGCCGATCGATGGCGGCTTTACGGCTGTCACCAAGAAGACTGATAGTAACGGTGTGGCCACCTTTGATGAGTTGAAGGTGGGCGCCTACAAAGTTACCGAGACCAACCGCGCTGGTTACACTACCGCTCCGCCCTTCCTCGTCACGTTGCCGCACGATGTCGATGGTAAGTGGGTCTATGAGCAGACTGTTGAGCCGAAAAACCAGAAGATAGTTCCCTCCAAGCAGGTGAAGGATGCTGGTGCGACCATCGGAACGCAGCTGACCTATACCGTCAACGCTCCGGTACCCGCTGACGCATTGACCCGTTTCATCATCCAAGACCCGCTTAATGCGGCTCTAAAGGTCGACACGCAAAAAGTCAAGGTCTCGCTCGACGGAGCCACCAATGGTGCAACGCTTGCAGCAAGCGATTACAACACCACCTTGGATACTGCTACCAATACCTTGCAGGTGGAATTCACCAAGGATGGCTTGGCCAAGCTGCAGAAAGCCCGTAAGGGTGCGCCGGGCCTGAAGGTTCTTGTTGAGTTCCCAGCTACCATCACAAAGGCGCCAGAAGGTGGCGTAATCACCAACACCGCGAAGATCCTTCTTCCCAACGGCGCTGTAGTAGATACCAACGGTGATGACCCGGCTACCCCGGATGTAGAGGATAATCCGACCACGACCACGTTCGGTACCTTGACCATCACCAAGACTTCTGGCAATGCCAAGGAGGATGATTCCCTCGATGGTGCTGAATTTGAGCTCTACCAGTGCAAGAAGGAGGGGGAGAACTGGCAGCTGCTTGGCAAGCCGCTGAACATGGCTACCACCGCTGAAGGAACTCCAGCAACCACGATTGTGACCTCCGGTTCCACGGGCACCGCTCCAAGCCTTAAGTCTGAGGCAAAGGGCTATACCATTCCGGTGCAGTCCTTTGCTGCTGCCACCGGTGTGACTACCAAGGACTACTGCGTACTGGAGACCAAGGCACCGAAGAACTTCGTCCGTAACGAGGTTCCGCAGCATGTCACTGTGGACCTGGCTGCTAAGACTTTGGCTGTCGAGGTAGATAACCAGCGCAACTCCGTACTGGGGCAGCTGCCGGCTACCGGTGCCTGGGGAATCATCTTGGTCTTCCTTGTTGGTCTCGCACTGCTGGCTCGCGGCATTTACACCTCCTACAAGGATTCCCGTACTGCTTAATTAAGGGTTTCCGGGAAGGCGGGGCACTGCATGACCCAACGCAGAAGGCGACGTCGTAATCCGCGCTCCATCGTTTATCTCATCCTGGCTCTGCTGGTGTTCTTGTCTCCGGTCGTGCTGACCTACTACAAGAACATTGAGCAGCACCAGATTGCAGAAGAATATTCGCGTTCCGTTTCGCGTTTGTCTGAGGATGAGCGTGCCGCTGAGTTCGCGCGAGCCGCGGAGTACAACGCCCAACTGCCGGAGGTAGGAGCCCCCGATCCCTGGGTCAACGGTGTTGATGTTAATTCTCCCGCTTACAAGGATTACCTAAATATCCTGCGCGCCGTAGGCCCGATGGCCCGTGTCCGAGTCCCGAGCGTCGGCATTGATTTGCCGGTGTACCACGGGACGTCGACAAACGTGCTCGCCCACGGTGTGGGCCACCTATACGGCACAGCCTTGCCTGTGGGCGGAGCAGGAACTCATTCTGTGCTCACAGGACATACGGGGCTCGCGACCCTGACGATGTTCGACAACCTTACCCACATCAAAAAAGGTGAAGTTTTCACCGTTGAGGTCATGGGTGAGGTCCTAGCCTACAAAGTCACTGGGATTGAAACTGTTCTTCCAGAAGAAATCGAACACCTCCAGGTCGAAGAAGGGCGAGACCTTCTCACCCTTGTTACCTGTACTCCGTATGGCATCAACTCCCATCGGCTACTGGTCCATGGTGAGCGCACGGACGTGCCTGCCAACTATGACCAGGGGTTCAAGCCCCCGTGGCAGTCGTGGATGACCATCGCTATCGCCGTTGTTGTCTTTATTATTGCCTACCTGCTGTGGCTACTGGCTCGGCGCCGCAAGAAGCGCAAGCAGGATCAAGAAATTTATAGTTAGTGAAAGTACCTATGCTCATGAAGTCACGCGCTCACATCTATGGACGCTTCGCCTCCGTGCTTGCTGCCTTCATGATTGTCTGCGTGACTTTGTTTAACGCAGTGCCTGTGCCAGCTCAACAAGTAGCGAGTCTTGTAATCGCTAAAACTCTTGGTGCTGGTGCGGCAGGGGAGCCGGTGGATACGCAAGCCCGTTTTAAAGCCGTTCAGTTGATTGATCTCCAGGCTAATGAATCTACGGATCTCGGCGCGCTAGCTAAAGATAATCCGCGCCTGCTTGGCGACGATCCCGGATACAGCACCGGCCAAGCCCACTTTGCGGACACTAATGAAGAAGGCAAAGCTAGCTTCTATGGCCTTCAACCAGGGGTTTACCAAGTCTCGGAGGTCAACCTTCGCACAGGAAATGTGCATCGCGATGTAGCTACACCGATTCTTGTTTATATCGGGAAGGAGCCTGCCCTCGTTCGGGCGAAGAACCAGCCCACGGTTATTGAGAAGAAGGCAAGCTCGGACAAGGCGGCCCTAGGAGACGAGCTGACCTTTCACATCACTACGTCGGTTCCACCTTGCGATGTAAATGGTGAATTGCACCAATATGTTGTGATCGACGCATTGGCCACTCTTCTCAGTTTCAAAGGCATTAAAAACGTACGCGTGACTAATGCGGATGGCGATGTGCGACTTCTTGAGAAAGAGGACTACGTGGTGGGGGAGTCAGGTAACCGGGTAACCTTCTCTCTCAAGAAGACTGGTTTGGCCAAGCTTGCCGCCTCACGGGATGGAAATCCAGAAACCAAGGTCCACTTCGATATCGTGACCTCCGTCAAGGAGAACTCGGCCTCCGACACAACGATCCACAACACTGTGCTCTTCTCACCGGATGGCTACTGCGTGCCCAAGCCCGGAGAGATCCAAGCAGTGGACGCACGCTATAGTCTCGTCGCCGCCCAAGAACCTCTTGGTGGTGCTCCGGTTGCTCTTGATTGCACTATCGGCCTTGCGCCGGAAAAATCAAATACGGTTGAAGTAGTACTCGATGGCAATAGCCAACCAGGAGGCTCGAGCAGTTCGCGCCTGTGGTGGCCCATTGCCGCCCTCATCGCAGCCTTGGGAATAGGCGCTGCAGGAAGCTCCGGGGGTTCCTCGGAAAAACCTGCGGGCGAAGGCGAAGCCGCTGAAACATCGAGCACGCGTCTCTCCGAACCGGATGAAGAGCGACCAACCGTTCCGCAAAGCCAAGGACCGCTAAGCCGAGCGCTCGACTCCTTGGCCAGTACTGGCGCCAGCGTCATGGGGATCGTACTTGCAGGTCTAACGCTCATAGCGTTGGCCTTTATAATCCTTTCGCGACGTCGTGACAAGGAACAAGAAACGGGCGACGTTTCAGAATCTGAAGCAGGTGAGAAGCCGTGATAGGTTCCCGCCTATTTCCGAACCACCCACAATCTTTAGGAGCCTCCGTGCAGATGATCACACTGACCACAGCGATGAAGCGCCTTGGCGCCGTCATCGTGGCGGCCGTGATCGTGGTTGCCGGCCTAGCCATCCCCAACAGCCCTTGGGAAGAACACACCACCCCCGAGGCACAAGCACAAACCTCAAGGAATTGGGGGACGAACGAGAATTTGTTCCACCAGTGTGCTTTCCGGAGGGGAACAGGTGACGTCGCACCGTACGCCCAACAGTTGTGTTGGATTGACATGGCAGGTTTAATGCAAGTTTTGTCTCCCACGCCTACCCGCGTCACGAAAGACATGGGCCGCTATGAGATGAGCTTCACAGTCAACCTCCTTACGTCCTCCGAACGAGCTGGCGGCGGGACGACCAAGTGGTCGACGGAGATGAAGCGTTTTGGTTTGGAAGCTGGTCCGATCAATAACCGTGTGTTTGGTAATGAAATCAATGGTGTCCAGTACTTCGGACAATTCACCGGTGACAGCAGTACACCGGCTATTACCTTCAGGAATGTAATCAGCGTTGTTTCTACTGGCCAAATGGCTAAGGTGCAGTTCCGAGACATCAAAGTCAAAGACAAGGCTACCGGTAAAAACGTCACCGGCTATCGCATGACCGCGATCGATGCGGAGGCAACCGAGTCTGGCCTATTCGGCGAAAATATGTCTTTTGATGCGCCGGAATTGAACCAAGATATGAATCTGTACCGCCGAATTACGCCGCCTGGGTATCTTCCTGCGTGCGATCCCGCTAGAGACTCGAGAAGCATTCTGGGACCAGGTGAGGAAAGCTACTACAACGAGGGCGATAACACCTTCAAGGATGTTTATTGTAAGGAGAACACGTCGTATAAGTATCCCGCAGGAACTTACATTCTTGGTGGTGACGGCGTTACGTCTCTCGATGTAGGACTGTTCACGCGTAATGGATTTCAGGCCTTTGCTCTTGCGCTGAATATGGGTCGAATGACGGGAAACGTTCTGCCTGTCGATACCACGATGGAGAAGGCGGCAACGGGCCAAGCAACAACGTTTGATTTCTCCATGGCAACCCGACTCAACGGTACCGAGACGCCTGTTCCATGGCAGGGTGAAGGAACTTACACCCAAGCGTTGCGCCAAATGGATGCCTATGATGCCAACGGCACTAATGCCAAGGACGTGATGCTTTTCCGCTCCGCTGCTCAAGGTGCGCAGAAGAATCTTGCTTTCAACCGTTACGAGCCCGCATGGCAATGTACTGATCCAACCGATGCGACGAAGAACATCACGGTGAAAGAGGGGAGTGTCCCCGCGGGCAAGGGTGTCTCGTTGGAAAAAGATACGGCTACTGGCACTTCCACTCTCGTGATGGAGAACAAAACCTCGGTCCCCATGAACTGTAAGGTTACGTGGACTCCTAAGTTCAAGCCTTCATCACTTAACTTGCGTAAGTCGGTGAGCGGTACTGCAAAGAATTACAAAGATATTCAGCTGCTTACGTACGACATTGGCTATTCCTGCACGGAGCCACAAGGGTTTAAGGCAGCTTATCCAGACGTGAAACTTGCGGATTCACGCGCGCTTGCGGACGGTGCTGGTTATACCGTTACAGGTTTGCCTGCGGGTGCCACGTGTACTTTGACGGAGAAGAACGCGCAGGCTAGCCCAGGAACGCAGTTGAAATTGACCTGGACAGGTTCCAACGTGACATCTGGAACTGGAGCTACTCCCACTGCGACGGTCAAATTAGCCGAGGGAAGCACCAACGCGACGGGCGTCAGCAGCGCAGTGGCAGGCAATGCTTTCGATGCTCGTACCGGCACAGTGAACGTGTCCAAGCACATTCATGGTGAAGCGGTTGACAAACTCGGAAGCCCACGTGATTACCGCTTTGAACTTACCTGTGATAGCGCAAACTATGACCAGGTTGTCACTATGAAAACGACGTCCACGGGCGCGAACCAGCTTGATGGAACGGCCAAGTTTACGGGCGTGCCACTCGGGCGTGATTGCTTGCTCAAGCCGCTGTCCGGTTTGTCGGGAACTGAAACTGAGACCATTGTTTTTGATGGTCGCACGTTGAAGCTCGATGGTGCTGTCGTGGAGAAGAACCAGGCAGAAGCTTATCCTCTGAAGTTTCCTGACTCGGGGCAAAACAACAGCGTTTCTACTGTGTCTATTGATGCCCAGTATTCTTTCCAGCGCCGTGATGTAAAGGTTCAAAAGAATCTTGTTGGCCCCGCGGCCGCGAAGGTTCCCAATGAAGGAACTTACGATGTTTCCTACGTTTGTGAGACTCCGAATGATCCTGCTGGCAAGGTAGAAGGAACTCTGAAGCTCGCTAGTGGAAGTGAAAATGCCCAGTACATCAAAGGTGCGCGCGTTGGTGCAGAGTGTCGAATTTGGGAGTCGCAGCAACCAGAGTTCCCTAATCAGGTTGTAGATAGGACCCAGGTTACGGCGTCTGATACCTCTGACCAGGTCACGTCTTTGACTAATGAGGAAGCCAAATCCAAGCCGGTACTAACGGTTGATGATACGACCGACTCGAAGCACAATGCCGTGACCGTATCCAATCACTATGTGAGCCGGCTAGCCACCGTTGACCTCCAAAAGCTGGTGAGGTCTGAGCTCGGCATTTCCAACCTTCTGCCGGTTGATTACGAAGTTTCATTTGACTGTGGTGTCCGTAACGTTGAGACAGGCGAGGGGCAATATACCAACGTCGATCTTCGCGGTGATCTCCGCATCGGTGGATCGGAAACCAAGCGCCTTATCGCGGATGTAGCTGATGAAAAGTTGGCATCTTTGGTAAATGATGGGGCCGGTGGAGCTATGCGTGTTCCCTATGGCAACACGTGCCGCTTTTCTGAAAAGGATCCTGACACAGTTCGCGGGCTCGACTGGTCATCCAATGTAGGTTCTCTCAGTCTTGAGGTTGGTCGGCCTGAAGAAAAAGTGGATCTTATTAATACCTTCAAAGCTGCCGGTGATGGTGTAACCATCAAGCAGCGAACTGCAGGTGTAGCAAAGTTTACCCAGCCGGTGAAGTACACCTTAGAGTGTCGCGCTTCCGACGGTACTCAGCTTGATTTGGGTGAGCAGGGGAGTTTCACTCTTGAACCCGGTGAATCTTCCCTCCAGGTGCCTAGCTCCTCTATTCCAGAATCCAGCACGTGCCAGATCAAGGAGGTCGATGTTGATGACGGGAAGCGTGGAGATGGATTCGAGATCACACGAAACTCCACGTTGAAAGCAGACGACGTCAATAAGTCTTTCGATACTGGCGAAGGGGTTGATTCTGGCGTATTCACGGTAGGTGAACAGACCGTGGTCAACATTTCGCACACGTATGGCTACGCTGAGAAAAAGATGGAAATCACCAAAACCGTCGCGTTTGATTCAGAAACCGGTGATTACATCTCCCCGGTGCGCAAGAACGTTAAGTACCAGCGTGAATTCGACGTCAGTGTCGTCTGTACCCCGCCGGATGGGGGCGTGCTGGTGTCTCACGTAGGAAAAGTAAGTTCCCCGCAATCCGACAACCCGCAAACCCAAAAGCTGGTGTTCGATGACATTCCGGACGGATCCACCTGTCGCGTGACTGAGGGCGATACTACCGCTGCAGAAGGAATTACCTTCACGCAGGAGGTGGAAGCGGATGGCCAACGTGCTGAGAAGACACTTAAGTTTGCTATCAACGGTGACACACCGGTGCAACTAATTAACACCTATAAGCGGGAGATGGCCAAGCTCGACCTCACTAAGATTGCGAATACTCCAATCGACATTGAAAAGGCACAGCCCGATGTCACTGGGGATAGCGTCTATTACACGCACAATTTCTCTATGGTTTGTTCGGATCCTGAGGGGTCAGATGCAGAGTCTGGAGAGCTTCCGCCGATTGATGTCAAGCAGATCACTGGTCCCGGGCACACCGAGTTTGTCAATGTTCCGGTCGGTGCAAACTGTTCCATCACAGGCGATAAGTTTGGTCAGCTTGATTTGAAGAAGACACAAGGCGAGGGCAAGCCCACGCTCGAGACACACCTCATCCCTCAGAAGGTGGAGTGGCGTCTGCAGCGCAACGACGCTGAGCCTTTCATTGATTCCGAAGTGAAGGAAGGCACCACTACCTCCCAGCAGATTCCTATCAAGGCAGATAATGCAGATGGAACGTCCAACAATGTGTTGACGCTGACTAACTACTACACCTTCGTCAAATCCAAGCTTGGAATGAGCAAGAAAATTGTGGCTTCGGACGATGACATGAAGGTTTTGCGAAATGCCAAACCCGGAGTGAATTTTAAATTCAACTACCAGTGCCAAGGCGTGGGATATTCCACTTCAAATATTGGTCTGCCCACAACTCTCGCAGCGGGAGACAGCGAAAAATTTGCCGACCCGGAAAGGACGTTTAAAGCAGCGGAGGTGGAAGTCCCGTCTGGTGCGTGGTGTACCGCAACTGAAGATGAGCCTTCTTCAACCCCGCCGGAATTGATATGGAATGCCGATTCGCGCGAAGTTTCTAAGCGTGTTGGATCTGCCGAATCTTCGGTTGAATCCGTCGACTTTGTTAACACGTATAAGCGACGCACCGTACCGGTCCGCATCGTCCCGATGCAGGATGGCTATTTGGGTGGCGCGGATCAATCCAAATACGTATATGATCTGACGTGTAAAGATCCTTCGGGCACCAAAAAGTCCTTCGACTTTGATGCAGTGAATACTAACGCGACCTATACGGTCGCCGATAGCTCTGAGCCTTCAGGCGGCAGCATTGTGGAGCTACCGGTTGGATACGACTGCACCTTGGATCTCAGTAAATCCTCGGCTCTACAGCCACGAGTACAACTCGAGGCCACGAGGTCTCAGCGCACCCCATATGTGGAGTTTGGTAAGTGGGTTGGTGGTCAGCCCGATGCCAAGAACCCGACGAAGAAGCTTGCTTCGCTCACCGCTGACGAAGTGACCGATGCGATGAAGAAGTACAGTTATGATTTCCGTATTGATCCGAAACTGCAGTCCCGTTCTGGTGAGCCTGTAATGACGCTGGGAGCAGAAGCGATGCACCTTCGTGATCGCGTTGACGTCACCTTTACCAAGACATCTACGGGCTCCGCAGGAAAAGGAAGAACCTTTGGTTTTGCTTCCAGCTGTGGCGATACATCTTTCGAGCTTAAATCGGGTGAATCCCACACGCTGAAGGGGATTGAGATCGACCGAAACTGCACGATTCGTGAGCAAACGGCTGATGGTCAAGCGGGTGCTGTTGTTTCCGTGGAAAGTTCAGGTGAGCGCTTGGGTAACCCGACGGCCGAAACAACGAGCGACAGCGAGGGCCGGCTTACCGGTGGTACGTGGTCCTTCGACGTAATGCCGGTGAGCACGCCGACCGACTTGTCGACGGATGGCGCGAAGTGGGCGTTTAATGCCAAGAACTCTTTCCCAGGGCTCAAGGTGAAGAAAAAGATTGATGGTGCGCCGATTAGTGCCCTGAGTGGAGCTGTTGCGGATACCGCGATTCTTCCCGACTCAGCGGAGACCATGCGCTTTACCTATGAGGTAGAGAACGAAGGGGCCCTAGCATTGGGCAACTTCCTGTTCAAAGAACCCGAATTGGCTGGCTTTACAGTTCGTAATGGTGCTGGTGAAGAATTCACGATCAACAATAACGGGCTAATCCCCGCGGCGGTGTGCAACGTGGATGCAGCGGGACGCCTCGCACCTGGGGCGAAGCGGGACTGCTCCTTCGATGTGGTGATTAAGCAGAGCGCCGATACCGCTTTTAGCTATAAGGGAACCGTCGCGGTTACGGCGGATGCGTACGCCCAGCAGAGTGATGCAGCACCTGCAGCTCAGGTTGCTGCTTCCGATACGTACGGAGCACTACGTTTGAGTGGACTGTTGGCTGCAATGTTGCCGGATACTGGTATGCAGACTCTAGTCTTTGTACTCCTACTTGGTCTTGCAGTATTGGCTTTGGGACTGTGGTTCTACATGCGCAATAGGGAGGATGATGACGAAAAGGAAGAATAAGCGCCGTTCCTTCTGGCTCATCATCGCCGGGATTCTCATCCTGCTGTATCCCATAGTTGCTACGCAGTACAACGATTATCAGCTGCACCAGCAAGCCGAGTCTTATGGCAGGTCCGTGCGAGACATAGACCCGCCAACGCAGCGCCAGCAGTATATTCGTGCAGCGCATGAGTATAACGATTGGTTGGCGCAGCAAGGACACCACGCTTATCCTCCCCAGCCCGGCTCACCTGGCTTCGAGCGCTACCTAGATACGCTCAATGCTCCAGAGACGGGCGGAGTCATTGCGCGTTTGCGCATCCCTTCTATTGGTATCGATCTACCTGTCTTCCACACAACGGCACCTTCAGTTCTATACGGCGGAGCCGGCCACATGTTTGGTTCTTCTCTACCCGTCGGCGGTCCGGGAACTAACACTGTGATTTCGGCCCATACCGGGATGGTTAATGCGTCAATGTTTGATAATCTTCCGCGCCTGAAGGACGGGGAGACCGTAACCATCGACGTCATGGGCGAGACGCTCACCTATAAAGTCACCGGCCGCGAAGTAGTCAAACCTGAAGACTACGATGCTGTCACCTATGAGGCGGATAAAGACAAACTCACCCTCATCACGTGTACGCCTTATGGCATCAATACAGACCGCTTACTCGTGCACGCAGAAAGAGTGGATACTCAGGTGGAAGAAGAATCTGGGTGGCAACCTAAGCTATCGTGGTGGATGATTTTGGCGCTCATCCTTATCGCCGCGGTGCTGGTGATTGTGTGGTGGAATGAGCGGCGTCGAAAGAAGAGGCGTAGCCAGCGAGTAAGCTGACTACCTTTGGTCCCCAATTAAAAAGTTGATTTGGAGACTGGCAACGGCCAGTACGGAGAGTAGCGAGAATGGCACGATTCATTGACCGAGTGGTTTTGCACTTGCAGGCAGGCGACGGCGGACACGGCTGCGCCTCCGTCCACCGCGAAAAATTTAAGCCGCTCGGCGGGCCCGATGGCGGCAACGGCGGCCACGGCGGAGACATCCTGCTGGAGGTCTCACCCCAGATCCACACCCTCATGGATTTCCACTACCGCCCGCACCTGAAGTCCGGCCGCGGCGGCAACGGCGCCGGTGACTGGCGCAACGGCGCGCGCGGCGAGGACCTCATCCTCGAGGTCCCTGAAGGCACCGTGGTCTATACCGAGGACGGGGAGATGCTCGCGGATCTCACGGTCCCGGGAACCCGTTTCGTGGCCGCGGAGGGTGGTTTCGGCGGACTGGGAAACGCAGCGCTAGCCTCGGCAGCCCGCAAGGCCCCGGGCTTTGCGCTGCAGGGAGAGCCGGGCGAGGCGCGCGATCTAATCTTGGAGCTGAAGTCCATGGCGGACGTCGGCCTCGTCGGTTTCCCCTCCGCGGGCAAGTCCTCCCTCATTTCTGTGCTTTCGGCAGCCAAGCCGAAGATCGGTGACTATCCCTTCACCACCCTCCAGCCCAACCTGGGCGTGGTGGACATGGGCTACGAGTCCTTCACCAGGGCGGATGTCCCGGGGCTCATCCCGGGAGCCGCCGAGGGCAAGGGCCTAGGCCTCGACTTCCTACGCCACATCGAGCGCACAGCGGTTCTCGCCCACGTGGTGGATACCGCTTCCATCGAGCCGGGCCGCGATCCGCTCTCCGACATCGAGGCGCTCGAGACCGAGCTGGCCAAGTACCAGGAGCTCCTGGAACAGGACACCGGCCTCGGTGACCTGCGCGAGCGCCCGCGCGTCATCATCCTTAACAAGGCGGATGTTCCCGAGGCAGAGGAGCTCGCGGAATTTGTCAAGGGAGACCTCGAGGAGAAATACGGCTGGCCGGTCTTCATCATTTCCGCGGTGGCGCGCAAGGGGCTAGAGCCCCTCAAGTACAAGCTGATGGAGATGGTGAAAGAACACCGCAAGTCACAGCCCAAGGCGGCGGTGGACAAGAACCACACCATCATTCAGCCCAAGTCCGTGGGCAAGAAAAAGAAGGGCTCCTTCGCCGACTTCACCGTCCGCCCCGACCCCGAGGTGGAGGGCGGATTCATCGTCGAGGGCGACAAGATCGACCGCTGGATTCGCCAGACTGACTTCGAAAACGACGAGGCCGTGGGCTACCTCGCAGACCGCCTGGCCAAGGCCGGAGTCGAGGAAGAGCTGCACCGCCAGGGCGCGGAGGAAGGCTGCCCGGTCACCATCGGGGACATCACCTTCGAGTATGAGCCGATGGCCGGTGGCCGCGCAACTGATGCGGGCCGCGGACAGGACGGCCGCCTCATGGGCACCGACCGCGTTTCCGCCGCCGAGCGCAAGCGCGCCTCCCAGGCGCGCCGCGGCCTCGTGGACGAGTTCGACTTTGGCACGGACGGGGAAGTCACTCGCGAGTCCGCGAACCGCGATCGCTGGCAGGGTTAGCCCGGTATACTGAGCTGGTATGTCATCCGAACACGACAACCAGCTCGACTATCCTCTCCCCCTCGAACCCTTCGAGGGGCCGACCCCGGACGTGGACTACCCGGAGACCACCACGTTATCGG
This sequence comes from Corynebacterium sp. HMSC072A02, assembly GCF_001810085.1. Lineage (NCBI taxonomy): Bacteria > Bacillati > Actinomycetota > Actinomycetes > Mycobacteriales > Corynebacteriaceae > Corynebacterium > Corynebacterium sp. HMSC072A02. Next base: position 48,995 of record NZ_KV799885.1, read on the forward strand.
AGAAATCCAGCGGTTTCTCCTCGCCGCTGCGCGAGGAGATCTCTAAAGCCAAGCGCATCGTCATCAAGATCGGATCCTCGTCGCTAACGCGCGATGACTTCGTGACCTCCACCGAGAAGATCGACAAGATCGTCGACGCCGTCTGCGCACGCATGAACGTCTCCGACATCATCATCGTCTCCTCCGGTGCCGTGGCCGCCGGAATGGGCCCGCTGGGCCTGACCACCCGCCCCACCGATCTGGCCACCAAGCAGGCCGCCGCCGCGGTGGGCCAGGTGCACCTCGCCTACGAGTGGGGTGTGTCCTTTGCCCGCTATAACCGCACCATTGGCCAGGTGCTGCTGACCGCGTCGGACGTCGGCAAGCGCGATCGCGCCCGCAACGCCCAGCGCACCATTGACCGTCTGCGCCAGATGCGCACGGTGCCCATCGTCAACGAGAACGACACCGTGGCCACCTCCGAGATGCACTTCGGTGATAACGACCGCCTTTCTGCGCTCGTGGCCAATCTGGTCGGCGCGGATGCCCTCTTCCTTTTCTCTGACGTGGACGGCCTCTACGACAAGAACCCGGCCGAACCGGACGCCAAGTTCGTGGAGGAGGTGCGCACCGGTAAGGACCTCAAGGCGGTCGTGGCCGGCGATGGCGGCAAGGTCGGCACCGGCGGCATGGCCACGAAGGTCTCGGCTGCCCGCCTGGCCACGCGCGGCGGCATTCCGGTGCTGCTGACCTCGGCGGATAATATTGGGCAGGCGCTTGACGACGCCTCCGTAGGCACCGTCTTCCACACCCGCGAGGAGCGCCGCCTGTCTGCTTGGAAGTTCTGGGCTCTCTACTGCGCGGATACCGGCGGATCCCTGCGCTTGGACGAGGGCGCCATGGAGGCCGTAGTCCGCGGTGGAAACTCCCTGCTGGCCGTGGGCATTACCGACATTAAGGGCGAGTTCAACGCCGGCGAGATCGTGGACATCATGGGCCCCAAAGGCCAGGTCATCGGCCGCGGCGAGGTGGGCTATGACTCCACCACGCTGCACAACCTGCTGGGCAAGCACACCGATGAGCTGCCGGAGGATATGCGCCGCCCGGTTGTCCATGCCGACTACCTGTCCAACTTCGCCTCCCGTATTTAATGCGTTATTTCATGGGCCCCGACGTGTGGGCGGCAACCGTGGCAGATATCGACGCCGCCGGGCACGAGCGTGTCGAGAGCTTGGAGGACGCCGAGGTCTTTGTGAACACCGCCTCGGACCCGGCGCAGACCCCGGAAATCCCGGAGAATATCCAGTGGGTGCAATACTGCTTTACCGGGGTTAACCGCCACATCGACGCCGGGCTCATCCGGAAGGATGGCCTCCCGTGGTGTAACTCTGCGGGAGCTTTTGCCAAGCCCGTGGCGGAATCCGCGCTGGGGCTCATGTTGTCCCAGGCGCACCACCACAAGGCTTTCGCCCTGGCGAAGTCCTGGTCGGTGGCGCGCGCTCTCGATGAATCCCAGGCTTGGCTCTATGACCAGCAGGGGCCAGCACGTGTGCTCATCGTAGGCGCGGGAGGAATCGGCAAGCAGCTTATGGCCTACCTCGCGCCCTTCGGTGCGCACATCACAGCGGTCAACCGCACGGGCCGCCCGGTTGACGGCGCGGATGTGACGCTACCCATCGAGCGCGTGGACGAGGCCTGGGCGGATGCGGATTTCGTCGTCAGCATCCTGCCGGCGACGGAAGCGACGGAAGCGTTCTTCACCGCCGCCGTGTTCCACGCGATGAAGCGCTCGGCGGTGTTTATTAACGTCGGCCGCGGCAGCACAGTGGTCACGGACGACCTCGTGGACGCATTGCGCACGGGCGAGATTGCCGGCGCGGGCTTGGAGGTCATGGATCCGGAGCCGCTTCCGGATGGCCACCCGCTCTACGATTTGCCCAACGCCACGCTGACGCCGCACATGGCGGCTTCGGATCACGTGGCCCAGTACCACCTGGGTGCTATCTTCAATGCCAACGCCGCTGCGTGGGAGGGCGGCGAGGACATGCCTACCCGCGTCGACCCGGACGCCGGATACTAACTAGGAGGATGTGCATGAAGTACGCTATCGAACCACACCCGTGGGAGGAAACCATTGAGGTGCTCGACGCCGCAGGGTTCGAGCGCGCTCCACTTAGTGAGGCCTCCTTCCTCATCTACACCGGCGACGGCAGCGATTTCCCGGATCCGCTCCCAGAGAACATCGGCTTCGTGCAGATTCCCTCGGCGGGCGTGGACCACGTGCTTGAAGTGATGAAGAGGAGCAGCGTGCCGTGGTCGAACGCGGCTGGTGTGTATGACAACACGGTGGCGGAATCCACCATCGCGCTGCTGTTGGCGCAGCTGCACGCGCACCGCCGCGTTAACGGCACGTTCGATTCCTATGCCGAGATGGAAGCCCATACCTCCTATCTTTATGACGATAAGACGGTCGCCATTATTGGTGCCGGCGGCATTGGCAAGCGTCTGATCAGCATGCTGTCTGGTTTCGGACCGCGCATCATCGCGGTGAATCGCTCCGGCAATCCGGTCGAGGGTGCGGAGGAGACCTACCCGATTTCCCAGGTGGAGAAGGTGTGGCCGAAGGCGGACTACTTCGTGCTTATCGCTCCGCTGACCCCGGAGACCCGCCACATGGTGGATAGGGAAGCCTTCAAGCAGATGCCAGAACATGCTGTTGTCGTCAACGTCGGCCGCGGCCCGCTCATTAAGACCGAGGACCTCGTTGCTGCCTTGGAGTCTGGGGAGATTGCCGGCGCGGCCCTCGATGTCACGGATCCTGAACCGCTCCCAGAGGAGCACCCGCTGTGGCACGACAAGCGCGTGGTTATCACCCCACACATTGCCAATACGATGCGCTCCGTGCGGGAAAAAATTGGCGCGCACACCATCAAGGTGGCCGAGGCTTTCGCGGCGGGGGACAAGCTGCCTACTCTGGTTGACCCGAAGGCAGGCTACTAATGGAGAACCCCGATATCCGAGTCGGCGATGCGGAGCGCTCTGAGGCCCTAGAGCAGTTGAGCCAGCACTTCGTCAACGGCGCGTTGGCACCTGATGAATTCGAGCAGCGCACCGGCGAGGCTGCTGTAGCGCGGACCCGCGGGGACGTCGCAAAGCTCTTTGCGGATCTGCCGGAGCTTGCTGCCCCACGTGCTTCAGCGCCCGCCACCCGCCACGAAGCGGAGCTGGAGTACATGCTCGCCCGCGGCCGCAAGGTGCAGACAGCAGATGCTGTTATCTGGTCGGTGGCGACCATCGTGTTCTTCTTGGGCCTTTTCGTCTTCGACTGGAGTTACTTCTGGCTGGCTTTCGTCGCCGGTGGTATTGCTTCGGTGGGGGTGCGCGCGATACTGAACTTCAGCGATTCGGATGAAGAGCTTTTTGATGAGCTTTCCGAAGGGGAAGAGAAAAAGCGCGCCGAGCGCCTGCGTGCCGCGGCCGAGCGCCGCCGCGAACTCGGGGCTTAGCCAAAGACCGATCAGCGCCCCATAGCTGCACAAAACCCTGACAAGCGGGCAGACCTTCCGTACGCTGGTATGGCATGAGCAACACCGAACGTGAAGAAGTTCTGTCCAAAGCCCGCGCTGCCAAGGCGGTGGCGCCACAGTTCGCGCAGCTGCCCACCCCGCGCAAGAATGAAATCCTCAACCGCGCCGCTGAGAATCTGATTGCGCACACCGAGGACATCCTCGCGGCGAACCAGCTCGATATCGAGGCCGGCCGCGCCAACGGCATGTCCGAATCCCTCATCGACCGCTTGTCGCTTGATGTCGCCCGCATCGAGGGCATCGCCGACGGGCTTCGCCAAGTAGCCTCCCTCCAGGACCCGGTAGGGGAGATCCTGCAGGGGCGCACCATGGATAACGGCATCCAGATGAAGCAGGTCCGCGTGCCGCTCGGCGTGATGGGCATGGTCTACGAGGCCCGCCCGAACGTCACCGTCGATGCCTTCGGCTTGGCCCTCAAGTCCGGCAACGTGCCGCTGCTGCGAGGTTCCAAGTCCGCGAAGAACTCCAACGCCAAGCTCGTCGAGCTCCTCCAGGACACCCTCGTGGAGTTTGATCTGCCGCGCGAAGGCGTGCAGCTTCTGCCTTGTGAGACCCACGATTCCGTGCAGGACCTCATCACCGCCCGCGGACTGGTGGACCTGGTCATCCCGCGTGGCGGCGCGCGCCTTATCAACGCCGTCGTGGAAAACGCCACCGTCCCCGCCATCGAGACCGGTACCGGCAACTGCCACTTCTATGTCGATGCCTCCGCTGACCTGGACAAGGCCATCGACATGGTGATCAACGGCAAGACCCGCCGCACCTCGGTGTGCAATGCCACGGAAGGCGTGCTGATCGACGCTGCCCTTGACGACGCCTCGAAGCTCCGCATCATCACCTCCCTTCAGGAGGCAGGGGTCACCATCCACGGCGACGTGAAGGAGCTCGAGGCCTTCGGCGTTGAGGACGCCGTGGAGGCCACCGACGAGGAGTGGCGCGAAGAATTCCTCTCCATGGATATCTGCGCCAAGGTGGTCGACGGCGTCAACGGCGCCATCGCGCACATTGCCGAGTACACCACCGGCCACACTGAGGCCATTGCGGCCCAGGATGCTGACGTGCTGCTGACCTTCGCCAACGAGGTAGATGCCGCAGCGGTCATGCTCAACGCCTCCACCGCGTTTACCGATGGTGAGGTATACGGCATGGGCGCCGAAATCGGCATCTCCACCCAGAAGCTGCATGCGCGCGGCCCGATGGCGCTGCCGGAGCTAACATCCACCAAATGGGTGCTGCAGGGCACCGGCCAGACCCGCCCCTAGGGACAGCTAGAAAAGCTACTCGAAAGGTACTCGAAAGCTACTCGAAAAGAATTTTTCGAGGCTGACCTGCGCAAAACAATCTACTCGAAAACTTTTCGAGTAGATTGTTTTGCCTTGCGCGGGGTTCGTGCTGCGCGCCGGGGGAGCACTGGGTATTCTAAAGCGCGGTAATAACAAAGAACTGAATGGTGCCTTCTCCCATGCTGTCCCGCATTGCTTCCTCCGTGGCCGCCGCCGTCATGGCCGTGTCCGCCTTCATTGTCCCTCAAACCATCTCTGCACCCGCCGCGCACGCTGACGAACAGTGCCCCGCAGTGGTCGTCGTCGCCGCGCGCGGCTCTGGCCAAAACGGTCAGGTCTACCCCACGCAGTATTCGAACCAGGGCGGCCGCGCATCCAATGGATGGGAGGGCGAATCCATCCGCGCCATGCTGCAGGGCGCCGAGGCACGCTACCAGGCCACTCACGGCGGAAATTCGCTGATGAAGGACGTCTACGTGCTGGGCCTGGAGCCGCAGTACTATCCGGCGACCTACCCGGAATACTCTGTTCCGAACGAGTCGGTTCCGAACACCGCGGCTGACCTCGTGCGCCTGGCCACGCAGTACGCCAACCCGGTCATCAACACCGCAGTCTCCGCCATCAACCAGTTCATGTACTCCGTGCAGACCGGCAATCGTGGAGTGACCAGCGCGATCAACAGCTATGAAGCCGCCACCGGTTGCCACCCGCAATACATCCTGTCCGGCTACTCCCAGGGCGCCATGATCCTGGCCAACCACGAGGTGGAACTGGCCCACCGCGGTCAGCTCGCAGGCGTCGTGACCTTTGGTAACCCGCTGACCCGCGCAGGGGACCCGGCCGTCGTCGGCGCAACCCAGGGCGCGGGCGGCCCGATGGGCTACTTCCCGCAGATGCGCGCCAACGTCAGCCGCGTGGACTACTGCCTGCCGCTCGACGCCGTGTGCGACCTCTCCGCACAGACCCTCTACGCCGCCAAGCCCACTGGCGGCTCCCATGGCCAGTACTTCTTCACCTACCACCAGTGGGATAACCAAGTCTACGATTCCATCGGCCGCATGGTAGATGGCGTCCGTTTCCGCTAAACAGGAAAGAATGAAGTCTCTTTCTTTTCGTGTTTCCTGTGTAGCTGCCGCGCTTGGTGCGGCAGCGTCTCTTCTCAGCGCGCCCGTGGCCTCGGCGAGCGGTGGCGGCACGTGCCCCGACACCGTGGTGCTCGTCGCGCGCGGTTCAGACCAGAACGAGGAGCAGGGCGAATACGTCGGCCCGCAGCGCTACTCCGAACGTGCGCCGGAATCCACCGGTTTTGAGGGACGCAACTTTGCCGCCTTGTTCCATCAGGTAGAGCAGCGCCACCCCGGCACAATGGATGGCGTTTATGTGCTGGCGCTTGACCCGGAGGCGTACCCGGCCTCGATGAACCTGCCGCCCTTGGCGCAGGAGGGTGAAGACTTGGGCCCGCTTCAGCTTGTGCAGCGAGCGCTCGGGATCCTTCAGGAACATTCCATCGGGGAGATGGCGTACTCGGTAACGCTAGGGGCTGCTGACAGTCTTCGCACCGGCGCCCGCAATGCACCGAAGGTGGTGGACAACTATGAAGCCACCACCGGCTGCCACCCGCGCTGGGTAGCAGCTGGCTACTCCCAGGGAGCGCTCGTGGCAACGAGTGTGGAGGGCTACCTGGCCGATACCGGGCGCTTGCACGGGGTGATCACTTTTGGCAACCCCGTGCACCAGGTGCCGTGGGTTAAGAACCGTGCCGGGCTGCCGGCGCAGCGCTACGTCGACTACTGCCTAGACGGGGATTTCGTCTGCGATTTCTCCCTCGACGCCGCAAACCGCGCACTGGCCACCAAGGCCGAGCGCCACGCCTCCTATTTCTTGGCGGAGCCTACTGGGCAGGACGTGCAGGTCATTGACACGGTGGCCGGTATACTCACCAGCCATGACTAGTCCGCAACGCATCGGCATCATGGGTGGCACCTTCGACCCCATCCATAACGGTCACCTCGTCGCCGCCAGCGAGGTAGCCCACCGTTTCCGCCTCGACACGGTGGTCTTCGTCCCCACTGGCCAGCCTTGGCAAAAGGCCGACAAGCAGGTCACCGCCGCCGAGCACCGCTACCTGATGACCATGGTGGCCACGGCGTCGAACCCGCGCTTTACCGTTTCCCGCGTGGACATCGACCGCGAAGGCCCCACCTACACCATCGATACGCTGCGGGATCTGCGCGGAATCTTCCCAGACGCCGAGCTTTACTTCATCACCGGCGCCGATTCGGTGGCCTCCATCATGAGCTGGCGCAACTGGGAGGAGATGCTGGAGATGGCTCACTTCGTTGGCGTGACCCGTCCAGGCTATGACCTGCGCAAGGACATGCTGCCGCAGGATTCCCAGGATGACATCGAGCTGATTGAAATCCCCGCCATGGCCATTTCCTCGACCGATTGCCGTGCCCGCGCGCAGCAGGGCCAGCCGGTGTGGTACCTCGTGCCGGATGGGGTGGTGCAATACATTGCCAAGAACCACCTCTATGGTCCGCACCCGGAAAAGCCCCTGTAACGTCTGTGCCTTTCCGGTAGTCGGGCGGGGGAATTCGACTAGGAAAATGAGCCTTGTCGTGTAAGACTAGAGATCTTAAGAAAACGTACTTGTGTAGGGATTGTCATGTCGATTACTGATGAAGCACGCCAGATGGCGGAAACCGCCGCCTTGGCTGCGGATGAAAAGCTGGCCACCAACATCGCCGCTATTGACGTTTCCGACGTGCTGGCGATTACCGAGGTCTTCGTCTTGGCCTCCGCTGATACCGAGCGCCAGGTGGGGTCCATCGTGGAGGAAGTCGAAGACGAGCTGACCAAGAAGGGCTTTGAACCCAAGCGCCGCGAAGGCAATCGCGAGAACCGGTGGGTCCTGCTGGACTATGGCCCCATCGTGGTCCACGTTCAGCGCAATGATCAGCGCGAGTTCTACGGTCTGGACCGCCTGTACCACGACTGCCCGCTTCTCGACATCCCCGGCGTGGACACCCCGGAACGCCCCGGCGAGTGGTCTAATGAAGTCAACCCGCGCGACGTGGACTCGATCGATGAGATTCCCCTGGCCCAGCCAGAGCCGGAAGACGACGAATTATGACCCGCCGCCTCCTCCTCATCCGCCACGGCCAGACCACCTATAACGCCACCGGCCGGATGCAGGGGCACTTGGACACCGAGCTTTCGGAAGCTGGCCACTCTCAGGCCCGTGCCGCCGCCGACCTGCTGGAGGGCAAAGACATCACCGCGATCGTCTCCTCAGATCTCATCCGTGCGCGCGACACCGCGGAGATCATCGCTCGGCGTTTGGGGCTTGAGGTGTCCGTCGATAAGCGCCTGCGCGAAACCCACCTCGGTGAGTGGCAGGGGATGACCTCCGCTGAAGTAGATGAGCAGTTTCCCGGGGCGCGTGCGCTGTGGCGCCACGACCCCACCTGGGCCCCGCCGCAGGGCGAAAGCCGTGTCGACGTGGCTAACCGCGCGCGCCCCGTTATTGATGAGCTCATGCAGAGGCACCCGCAGTGGGACGAGGGAGCGGTGCTCGTCGTCGCGCACGGCGGCGCTATCTCCGCGCTGACCTGCCATCTTTTGGGCCTTGAGCACCACCAGTACGGGATCCTGTCCGGTCTGAAAAACACCCATTGGTCGCAGCTGACCGCGCGGCCCGAGTTCGACGCCGCTCGTCCGCTCTCCCCGCTGGAATTCACCCCGGAGAACGTCAGCCGTGCCCAGTGGTACTTCGACGGCTGGAACATGGGTGGCGCTGTCGTTGGTGGTGCAGGGGCGGACGTCTAGTGATTCGCGTCGTCACCGATTCTGCCGCGGGCTTGCCGGCGGATATCGTCGAGGAGCTCGACATTTGTGTTGTCGATCTGCACGTCATGGAAAGCCACGGCAAGGACGGCGCGGAGCTGTCCACCTCGGGTCTGACTGCCCTCGAGCTGGCTGCGTTGTATGGCCGTCAGATGGAGCGCTCCGGCGATGATGGGGTGCTGGCCATCCACCTGTCGAAGGAGCTGTCCTCGACGTGGTCAGCGGCGGTGACTGCCTCTGGCGTTTTCCCGGACACCGTGCGTGTTATCGATTCTGGCACCGCCGGCATGGCGATGGGCGCGGCCGCCATGGCGGCGGCCAAGCTTGCCCAGGAAGGCGCCTCACTCGACGAATGCTATGCCGCAGCCATCAACACCCTTGAGCGCGGGCACACCTGGGTCTATCTCAACTCAACGGAGGAGCTTCGCCGTTCCGGGCGCATGTCTGCGGCCACGGCGATGCTGTCCACCGCCCTGCTGGCCACCAAACCCATCATGGCTATCCAAGGCGGCAAGCTGGAGATGGTGGGCAAGACCCGCACCCAAACCAAGGCCTTTACCAAGCTCGTGGACCTGGTGGCCTCCCGTGCGGAGGGCAATCCGGCGTTCATTGCGGTGCAGTACAACGAGGATAAGGTCTCGGCCCGCCGGCTGGAGGACCTGCTGCGCTTGGCGCTGCCGGATTCCTCTTTCATGCTGGTGCCGCTTACCGACGTCCTCTCCGTCCACGTCGGCCCCGGAGCCATCGGCGTCTCCGCGGTCTTTAGCTGACGTTGTTGATGCCTTCAACAAGTTATCCACAGGCTGCGGCTTGAGCCCTCGACGGGAGTGAAGGCGCTTACGTAGCGTCGCGGGCATGAATGCCATTGCTGATCGCCTCCGCGACCTCACCCGCCCGACAGGCGAAGAAGAACTGCTCAACGTCGATTTCCCGCGCGTGCGCGTGCCACCCTGGCTGGCGCTTGTCGCGGCGGGCGTGGCCGGCGTCGCGCTCCTGGCCTGGCTGGGGATGAGCCGTAGCGCGGAGAACCCCTATGAGGTGGCCGCGCCGAGCAGCGAGGTAGCGGCCGATATCGTGGTCTCGGTCGTAGGTGAGGTAGAGCAGCCCGGGCTGGTGACCTTGGCGCCGGGCGCGCGCATCAACGACGCCCTCGAGGTGGCGCGCCCGCGCGTGCCCACCGATAACCTCAACCTGGCGCAGAAGCTTAACGACGGCGAGCAGATCACCGTCGGCGGCCCACCCAACGCCCCAGAAACCGCGGGGGAGGGGCTGGTGTCCCTCAACTCTGCCAGCGAGGAGGAGTTGACGGAGCTGCCCGGCATAGGGCCGGCCACGGCTGCGGCGATTATTGCGCACCGCGAGGAGGTCGGCAGCTTCACCACCGTGGAGCAGCTCATGGACGTCTCCGGTATTGGTCCGGCGAAGTTTGCGCAGCTGAAGGATAAGGTCCGTCCGTGAGGGAACTGCGGCTCGTGCCCGCCGCGGTGGTGGCGTGGTTGGCCACGCTCGCCGTGCTTTTCGGGCATCCGTGGTTGTTGGGCGGGCTGGTGTGTTTCGCTCTAGCGCGCGGTCAGTGGCGCGGGCAGGGCATTTTGTGCGCGGCGAGCGGAGTCATCTTCGCCACCCTGGCTTATGTGCGCTCGGTGCGCGCCGCGGCGTTCCACTTCGGCTCGGAGGTGACGGGTAAGCTCGCCGCCGACCCGGTTCAGACGGCATCCGGGTGGATGGTGCGCCTGCGCGTGCCGGGCTACCCGGCGCAGCTGCCCGTCTTCCTCAAGGAGGAACCGGAGGCCTTCGGTGGCTCGCTGGTGACGGTGCACGGTCACCCCGGCCCCTCGGATCAGGTAGGAGTAGGCAAGACCGTCTTCAGTGGCGAGCTCACCGCACACTCTCATAGCTGGACGGCGGCGGTCGCGGAAAACTTCCGTGCCGTGTGTGACAACGGCCTTATCCCCGGCATGGTCTTGGGCGATACCAGCCTGCAAAGCCCCGAGGATAAGCAGCTCTACATCGACACGGGTCTATCGCATTTGAGTGCTGTGTCCGGCTCCAACGTTGCCATCGTGTGCACCGCGGCGGCGTTGGTGGTGCCGGGGCAGAGGGTGAGAGTGGGGGCGTCGGCAAGCGCGTTGGCGTTGTTCGTGGCACTGGTGGGGTGGGAGCCCTCCGTCCAGCGCGCCACCGTCGCTGGGCTGGCGGGGCTGGCGGCGGTGCTCAGCTCCTCGAAGATGGAGCCGCTCCATGCCCTGGCTCTTGGAGTGCTCTTTCTGCTCGCGGCGGACAGCGACCTAGCGGTCAGCTTCGGCTTCGCGCTCTCCGTCGCGGCCACCGCAGGCATCGTGGCGCTCAGCCCGCTGCTATTGCGGGTGCTGGGCACGGGCATTGTGGCCCGGGCCTTTGCGGTGGCCATCGCCGCGGACATCGTGACCATGCCGCTCATTGCGCTGATGAGCGGGCGGGTCTCGGTGGTGTCTGTCATCGCGAATGTGCTGGTGGCCCCAGTCGTGCCCATCATCACCGTCGTGGGGCTCATCGCCGCCGTCCTGGCGCAGGTGGGGTGGGGCAGGCCCCTGGTGATCCTTATTGAGCCGCTGGCGGATTGGATCCACTTCGTCGCCTCCTCGATGCCGGTGACCACCGTGGCGGCGGGGCCCGTCGCGATGCTCCTGCTTGGCGGGTGGGTCATTGCGGCGTTGCTAAGATGACAGGCATGTCTTCTGCCCCCGTGCACCTCATCCTCGGCGATGATGAATTCCTGGCCGAGCGCGCCCGCCTTTCCATCCAACAGGGCGAGGTAACCAAGCTCAAGGCCTCCGAGGTCAGCGAGGGCGAAATCCTGGAAGCCACCAGCCCCTCCCTGTTTGGGGAGGACCGCGTCATCGTCATCAGCGACGTGGAGAGGGCCGGCAAGGAGGTCACGAAGATCCTCCTCGACGCCTGCGCTAACCCCATGCCCGGCATCACGCTCATCCTGATGTACTCGGTGACGGTGAAGACGCTGAAGAAAAAGAAGAAGCCGCCGGAGCTCATCGCGGCGCTGCGCAAGACGGCCGAGGTACACGAGGTCTTTTCCCTCTACCCGAATGAGCTCGCGCAGTGGGCTACGCGTGAGTTCGCCTCGCACGGGGTGCGGCCTACACCGGATGTGGTGCAGGCGCTTCTCGACGGCGTCGGCTCCGACCTCCGCGAGCTCGCCTCCGCCATCTCGCAGCTCGTTTTCGACACAGGCGGCACGGTGACCCGCGAGGCGGTGCACGCGTACTACGTGGGCGTGGCCGAGGTGGCCAACTGGGATATTGCGGATGCTGCTGTGGCCGGCCGCGTGGAGGCGGCGGTCTCCACGTGCCGTCGGGCGCTGCAGTTGGGGGCGAGCCCCGTGGCCATCGCCTCGGCGCTGGCCAGCAAGGTGGGTAATATCGCGCGCCTCTACTCCGCACGCGGGGATCAATACTCGCTGGCTTCTCAGGCCGGGATGGCGCCCTATGCGGTTAAGCTGACGCAGCCGGTGGCGCGGCGGTGGTCGGGGGAGAATATCACCAAGGCCGTGATCCTCATGGCGGAGCTGGATGCCGCGGTCAAGGGACAGGGCGGGGACGGGGATTTCGCCGTCGAGGCGGCCGTTAAACGAGTGGCGGAGCTGGCGCGCTAGACTAACCCCTCATGGATGACATCCAGAACTTTGCCACCAAGCTTTTTGACTTTGCCCGCAATGGCGATGCCACGCTGCTCGAGTACATCAAGCAGGGCGTCAACGTCGACATGGTGAACCAGGACGGGCAGTCCTTCATCATGCTCGCCGCCTACCACGGCCATACGGAGCTGGTGCGCCAGCTCGCCGCAGCGGGGGCCGACGTCAACCTCCTCAACGATCGCGGCCAGTCGCCGTTGGCCGGGGCTATTTTCAAGAAGGAAGACGCGGTGATCGACGCCCTTCTCGACGCCGGCGCCGACCCCACTGCCGGCCAGCCAAATGCCCTCGACTCGGCTCGCATGTTCGGCCGTGAGGATCTTCTCGAGCGCCTGTCATGAGCTGGTCCGCGTTTGCGGCCATCCTCCTCATGAACCTCGTCGGCGCGGCGGCACCCGGCCCCGACATTGTGCTGGTGACACGCTATGCCACGCGCTCGCGCCGCCACGCCATCGCGGCGTCGACGGGCATTCAGGTCGGCGTGCTGTTCTGGTGCACGCTGACTGTGTTTGGCGCGGCCGCTTTGCTGACCGCCTTCCCGGGAGTTCTCTCCCTGATTCAGGTGATTGGCGGTTGCTTCCTCGTCTTCATGGGCGTGCTTTCCATTCGCTCCGGGTTAGAGCTGCGCAAGCAGCCGCCGGTGGATGAGGAGGAGGCCGCCGCCCGCTTGGGTTCGGTGGGCAAGGTCTTCCGCACGGGGTTGGCCACCAACCTGTCCAACCCAAAGATCGTGCTTTTCCTCGCCGCCATGATCGCCCCGCTGCTGCCGCCGCACCCGCCGGTGTGGCTTTCGGTGGCCTTGGTGTTGAGCCTGTCCCTGTCGAGCTACCTGCTCTTCGTTGTCCTCTCGGCGGTCATCTCGACCCGCGCGATCCGCCGCCGCCTGTTGGCCGCCGGCCCGTGGATCGACATCGGTTCCGGTGCCTTCTTCGTGGTGGCCGGCTGTGCGTTGGTGTGGGCCGGTATCCAGGCCGCCTAGGACTGATCGAGTAGTTCTTTGAGCCACTGGGACCACGCCGCGACCGTGGCGGAGCGGCGGCGTAGGGTCGTCTCACTCAGGCCAAGGTTGGCCGCGCGCATGAACCCGGCCGCCTCGGCCTTGCTCAGAGCGCAGTGCTTATCGACGACAAACCGCACCATCTCCCGGAACACCGGCCGCGAGGCCAGCGCCTCAACGAGGGCGAGGTTGCGCTCGTCGCGCGTGCCGCTGAGCTTGGTCAAACCTAAGTAGCGGGCGGCGTTGGTGTAGTAATCAGCCTGGCGCGGGGTAAAGCCGAAGGCCTCGGGCATCTCCGCCTTCGGCACGGGGTTCTCCAGCAAGCTGATGACGCGGGCAAAGGAATCCGCCTGGGGGAAGGGAACGCGCGTGCCGTGGACCTTCGTGTGCTCCAGAACCTCGCGCACCGCCGCATCAGTCACACCGGACTCGCCCAAAACGTAGCGCGCCGCGCTCACCAGCTCGATGCTGCGGAAGTCCTCCGGCTGCCTAAACGCGTAGCGGTAGAAGTGAAAGATGCCATTGGAATAGACCAGGTACACCGGCACCACCTCTTTATCTAGAGCCAGCGAGAAGCGGCGGAAAGGGAAGTAGAGCTGGCGGATGTTGAAATCGGGGGAGACGTGGTTCTTCGCTTCCACGAGTACGAGGTGCTCGGCGGATTCGAAGCCGGCGTCGATCTCCATCTGGGCGCGGTCCACCTCGATATCGCGTCCGCCGATGCGCATGGGCAGCGTGAGCGTCGACATGCGCCCGCTGACCGTAGGAACCAACTCGCCGCCCAGGAAGTCATCAAGCATGCCGCTTAAGTGTGCCGCGGTCAACGCTGCGGCCTCCGAGGTCAGGTTCTCGAAGTCAATGGACTGGATGTGCCCCGGAACCGGCATCGACTTCAGCGGCCCGGCCTCCTCCGGGAAAGGCTGGTACAGGTCAAAGCGGCCAATCAGGTAGGCATCGCGGCGAATCGGCAGCATGGACAACCCGTGCTGGCGAAGCACCTCGGGGCGCGCGGCGGAAAAATCGTGCTTGGCCATCAACCGCGGCTCGCGCCCGGAAAGCTCCTTGAGCTTCGCGGCGGGCAACACCACATAGCCCTGGTCCGCGATGTCGGCGGCGAGGTGGGGGTAGACGAGGTCCCAGGCGGCGTCGTTAAGCATAATTGCGCACGAGCACCTCATCGACCTTGCCGCGCTTCGACGCCACGGAATTCACCGCGCGCGTAGCGCCGACAATCTCGACGCGATAGTCCGCGTACAGCTCCTTGATGAAGTCCGTCGCCGAATTCGACAGCAGGAACTTTACCCCGCGGGCATTAAGGGCATCGCAGGTTTCCTTCAGCCGAATCTGGTCCGCGCGCCCAAAACCACCCGACTGGTAGCCGGTGAAATTGCTCGTGGGGTTGACCGGATCATAGGGCGGGTCGAAGTAAACGAAATCCCCCTCATTGGCCTCCACCGCGGCGTAGTCGCCGTTAAAAAACGTCACGTCGTGGGAGGACAGGTACTCCGATACAGCGCGCAGATTGGGCTCATCACAGATCTTCGGGTTGGCGTAGCGGCCAAACGGGGCGTTGAACTGGCCCGAGTTATTCACCCGATAAAGCCCGTTATAACAGGTCTTATTGAGATAAATCGTGCGTGCAGCCCGCTCCACGGGGCTCAAGTGCGCAAAGCCCGGCTCGCGGTCGCGGGCGCGCATCTCGTAGAAGAAATCCGAATCATTCGGATAGCCCTTCAACAGGGCGATGAGCTCGTCCACATCATCGCGGACCACCTCGTAGACGGTGATGAGCTCAGTGTTCAGGTCATTGACCCGGGCGCGTTCGGGCGCCAAAGAAAAAAGAACCGCCCCGCCGCCCAAGAAAGGCTCGACATAAGTGTCGAAGCTCTTGGGCAGCATGGAGTGGATAACGGGTAGCAGCTGGCGCTTTCCCCCTACCCACTTCAGGAGCGGTTTCATTTAGGCCATCTTGTTGAAGGCGGTGGCCATGCCGGACTTCTTGTTAGCCGCGGTGTTGCGGTGGAAGACGCCCTTCGACACGGACTTGTCCAGTGCGCGGGAAGCAACGCGCAGCTGCTTCTCAGCGGCAGCCTTGTCGCCAGCGGCGACGGCCTCGCGGAACTTGCGGATCTCGGTACGCACGGCGGAGCGTACGGACTTGTTGCGCTGACGAGCCTTCTCGTTGGTCAGGATGCGCTTCTGCTTGGACTTGATGTTTGCCATCGTTATACCTCTTAGAGTCGTAGGAATGTGCAACCGAGGAAGGCGGACCCAAGGTCCTGACCGCCAGCGTGCCCCGGCATCCCAAGAAATTTATCAGGGCTCAGGCTAAATCCCCAAATCACGCCCAGTGATAGCGGGAGCGCAGGCGGTTGGCAATGCGCTCGAAGCGCCGCTCCGGGAAGAGCGTTCCCTGCCGACGGCACTGTTCCTCAGAAATCTCCAGCACTCGATCCATCCGCACCCAGCATTGCCGGCCGGTTTCATCCCACTCGCCGGTGCCGATGTCGAGCCACTCTTCTTTGTTCGCGTGGCCCGGGTTGGAGGAGATGAGCAGGCCGAGCACCGTGGTGCGCGTGCGGGAGACAATCAGCACGGCGCGCTCGCGCGGCGGGGATTGCTTGCCATCGGAGGGCGCCCACACCCACACGACTTCCCCGGAGTCAGCCTGCCCGTCCATGTCCGGGGTGAAGAAGACGCTGCGCGGGTGGGCGGAGGCGGCCTCGACGCGGATATCGGCGGCCTTGCGGGGTTCCGTCACGGAATCGTTTTGGTTCAACCCCAAGCGTTCGGTGATGCGCTCGAGGCCGGCGTCGACAGGCTCGGGGCCTCCGATGCCGAGAATGCGGGCCAACCTAGACATGTCGTCTATTCTAAACGCATGTCTACAAACTTCGCGGCTACTACGTTTACGGATCCGTCCAAGATCCGAAACTTTTGCATTATCGCCCACATCGACCACGGCAAGTCGACGCTGGCTGATCGCATCCTGCAGTTGTCGCAGGTGGTGGAGGAGCGCGATATGCGCGACCAATACCTCGACAACATGGATATCGAGCGCGAGCGCGGCATCACCATTAAGGCCCAGAACGTGCGCCTGCCCTGGATTCCCCAGTCCGGTCCCCTTAAGGGGGAGGAGATCGTCATGCAGATGATCGATACGCCCGGCCACGTGGACTTCACTTACGAGGTCTCCCGCGCGCTGGAGGCGTGTGAGGGCGCCATCCTGCTTGTCGACGCCGCCCAAGGCATCGAGGCCCAAACCCTGGCCAACCTTTACCTGGCCATGGAGAATGACCTGGAGATCATCCCGGTCCTTAACAAGATTGACTTGCCCGCGGCCGACCCGGAGAAGTACTCCCTGGAGATCGCCCACATCATTGGCTGCGAGCCGGAAGAGGTGCTGCGCGTCTCCGGCAAGACCGGCGAGGGCGTGGCGGAGTTGCTGGACAAGGTTGCGGAGCTTGTCCCGGCGCCCACCTCCGAGTTCGGGCCCGATGCCCCGGCCCGCGCCTTGGTCTTCGACTCGGTCTACGACACCTACCGCGGCGTGGTGACCTATATCCGCATGATGGACGGCAAGCTCACTCCGCGCCAGAAGGTCACCATGATGTCCACGGGTGCCAACCACGAGCTGCTGGAGGTGGGCATTGTTTCACCGACCATGCAGAAGTGCGAGGGCCTGGGCCCGGGCGAGGTGGGCTACCTCATTACCGGCGTGAAGAATGTGCGTGAGACCAAGGTGGGTGACACGATTACGTGGGCGTCGAATGGCGCGAGCGAGCCGCTCAAGGGCTACGCCGACCCGAACCCCATGGTGTATTCCGGTTTGTTCCCGATTTCCCAGGCGGACTTCCCGGACTTGCGCGATGCGCTGGAGAAGCTGCAGCTTAACGACGCCTCCCTCACCTTCGAGCCCGAGACCTCCGTGGCCCTGGGCTTCGGCTTCCGCTGCGGATTCTTGGGCCTGCTGCACATGGAAATCACGCGTGACCGTTTGGAGCGCGAGTTTGGATTGGACCTGATTTCCACCGCCCCGTCGGTGACCTACCGCGTGGTGGCCGAGGACGGCGAGGAATCGTATGTGCACAATCCCTCCGACTGGCCGGCGGGCAAGCTGCGTGAGGTCCACGAGCCGATTGTGAAGATGACCATCATCGTGCCGGAGGAGTTTGTGGGCCCGACGATGGAGCTGTGTCAGTCCAAGCGCGGCCAGATGGGCGGCATGGACTACCTGTCTGAGGACCGCGTGGAGCTGCGCTACACCATGCCGCTGGGTGAAATCATCTTCGACTTCTTCGACATGCTGAAGTCCCGCACCAAGGGCTATGCTTCCCTCAACTACGAGGAGGCCGGCGAACAGCTGGCGGACCTGGTGAAGGTGGATATCCTGCTCAACGGTGATCCGGTGGATGCCTTCTCCGCTATCGTGCACCGTGATTCCGCGCAGTGGTACGGCAATAAGATGACGAAAAAGCTCAAGGAGATCATCCCTCGTCAGCAGTTCGAGGTGCCGGTCCAGGCGGCCATCGGCTCAAAGATCATCGCGCGTGAAAACATCCGCGCGATGCGCAAGGACGTGCTGGCCAAGTGCTACGGCGGCGATATCTCCCGTAAGCGCAAGCTGCTGGAGAAGCAGAAGGCCGGTAAGAAGCGCATGAAGTCCATCGGTTCCGTTTCCGTGCCGCAGGAGGCCTTCGTGGCGGCGCTGTCCACTGACGCCGACTAACGCATCGAGCACCTCCGGTACCGGTCGGGCCACCATCACTGTCTGGAGGTATTGGTGCTGATCAGGGCGCACTTGCGCTGTTGGAGGCTGAAAGCGCCCGGTTTGATATGGTGCCTTCAGCCTGCCTACTGGGCGTTAAAGGAGTAGCTGCCGGTGAGCTGATTGTGGATTGTCACCGAGTAGTCCTGGCCGTTGGCGGTGGCGCCGTCCACAAGCATGGCGAGCTCTTGTGAGTTGTAATAGCGGCTTAGGCCCACGTAAAGGACAACCAAGAGGACGCTGCCCGCGACCGCGATTGAGGTGGCAATCTTCCACACGCTTACTTGGTTAGTCACGAGTAGTCCTTTCATGTGTGAAAACTTCGGTCACTGTAGCTACTAGTACGATAACAAGTCTTTTATGTGCACGGTATTGAATTAGAACCAGTGCCCCCACTATTCCGGGGAAGTTCAGGCAGGGAACACCGGTTTTCGTCTCAACCTGTCCTAGGCCGACGAGTGCGCTGACTTAAGGATCACCGATGTGCCCGCGTGCCTTGATGTGGTCCGCGGGTGGCAGTGTTGTCACTGGTGGTTAGCTGTTTCCTTTCTGCCGTTGCTGCGTGTGGTGGCTGTGGGTGTTAACTACTGTCGGGTGGTTCCTCTGGTGGTTGTCCTGCTT
>NZ_KV799886.1:0-517 GCF_001810085.1 Corynebacterium sp. HMSC072A02
CCATACGTGGCGTCACGGCCTCGTGCGCTATGACGGCGAGTATATGGAGTACTTCAAGCTTCGCTCCGTATTGCCGCGCGCCAACAAACGCTTTAATCGCCTCGACATCGAACTGGGCAGCACCCGCCCAATGGATGATGACGAGGCTTCTTTTATGCCCTCTGGTCACCAGATCATCCGTATTAGCATCGATGGGCGGGACTATGAGATTGCCTCTGATGCGCACGGAATCATGGCGTTGAATGCGTGGGTGGAATCGGCGCCGTCGAAGCGCCAAGAGAAGTTGGATTATCGCCAGATGCGCCAGCGAGCTACCCGCTTACCAAAGAAGTAGCGCCCAACGATAGGGTAGAGGGCATGCGTGTTGTCATCGCCCAATGCTCCGTAGATTACGTAGGCCGCCTCGACGCCCACCTTCCCATGGCGGACCGTCTCATCCTCATCAAAGCCGATGGTTCGGTGTCCATCCATGCGGATGACCGTGCCTATAAGCCGCTGAACTGGATGACTCCGCCGT
>NZ_KV799887.1:0-216 GCF_001810085.1 Corynebacterium sp. HMSC072A02
ACCTGGTCGAACGGGCCCTGCGGATGGCGCATACGCTGCGCGGTGACGTTCCTGATGGGCTGGTGTTTCACGCTGACCGTGGAACACAATTCACCAGCGAGAAGCTCTGGGAGGTCTGCCGCAACCTGGGCATCGCTCAGTCTGTGGGGCGCACTGGCGTGTGCTTCGATAACGCGATGGCCGAGTCGTTCTGGTCGACGCTAAAGACTGAATTCT
>NZ_KV799888.1:0-233 GCF_001810085.1 Corynebacterium sp. HMSC072A02
AGCGGCAAACAACGCAAAGCCCGGACCGCAGCCCTCACCCAACGCCACAGCCTCGGCACCCTCACACTCATCGAGTCCTACACCGCGAAGGTCAAGAAAACCCTCGACGCCTGGAACCTGCGAATCAAACTCGCAGGAACACCCGCACACCGCATCCCCACCGTCGCCGCCACACGACTGAAAGAACTACGCTCCAAACGCATAGCCAAACCAGGCGTGCGCATCACCTACCG
>NZ_KV799889.1:0-307 GCF_001810085.1 Corynebacterium sp. HMSC072A02
ACGCCGCAAATCCACACGAAATGTCCCTTAAGCCGGATTTGCCGCGGCCTTCTTCTATACGGCCCTTGGTGTGGTTGCGGCCAATGTATCTATGATCCGGCGTTTCCTCGGCCGGGTGGAGCGAGACGAAAAGACCCCACCCCCTGAATGCCGTGAGCCACATCCGCCGCGCGATCCGGCGCGCGAGAAGGCAAGCCCGAACGCGCCTCCTGCGCGCGAGGCAGCTTAAGACCAACTAGATACTTTTATCCATCTAGCTCGGAAAACCGATAAGGGGTTCCGGGCTAGAAGTCGTTTTAGAGGGGAC
>NZ_KV799889.1:407-11674 GCF_001810085.1 Corynebacterium sp. HMSC072A02
GGACGAACCATGCTGTGTTTGTTATTGGTCAACATCCGGATCAGGGCGAAAACGACCAAACCCACCGCTTCTATGCGGGGGGTTTGTCTATGCGGAGCAGTTTCGCAAATGATTTAAGCTAGATTCGCAAAACCGTCGGGTTTAATGGTCGGGATAACAGGATTTGAACCTGCGACCTCTTCGTCCCGAACGAAGCGCGCTACCAAGCTGCGCCATATCCCGGTGTCTCGCTCTAAGCGGTACCGGAATACTGTAACTCACCCCGGTCTGAAAGGACAAAACGGCAGCGTGTAGGGGGTATCCCTAGGCGGCCTTCTCAGTGATACGCAGCAGCGTGGCCGACGGGCGGCAGAACACCCGGAAGGGAACGAACTTCGAGGTGCCCAATCCGTTGGAGACATGCATGTACATCTCTCCGAACCGGTGTAGGCCCTGGGCGCGGACGCGGTCGATGCCGCAGTTGGTCACAATGGAGCGCGAACCCGCCACCTTGAAAGGCAGGCAGAGCTGGCCGCCGTGCGTGTGCCCGGACAGGGACAGCTGGTAGCCGTCGGCTGCGAATTTCTCCAAGACGCGGGGTTCCGGGGAATGCAGCAGCGCCAAGGACAGGTCGGCATCCTCGTTCGGGGCGCCGGCGATTTCCGAGTAGTCATCCAAATCATGGTGTGGGTCGTCCACACCGGCGGCAGCCAGGCGAACATCGCCCACCTTAAATTCCACGCGATCCTGGTTGGCATCGTGCCAGCCGTGCTCAAGGAAGGCCGCGCGCATGCCCTTCCACGGCAGGTTCACATAAGAGGGTTCGTTCTTCTTCCCAATCAGGTAGTTGAAGGGATTCGGGATGCGCGGCGCCCAGTAATCATTGGTGCCAAAGCAGAACATTCCCGGGCGGCTCAGCAGCGGGCCAAGCGCGCGGAGGACCTCGGGGACGCCGCGCTCGTCGGAAAGATTGTCACCGGTATTGATTACCAGGTGCGGGTCGAGGGCGTCGAGGCCTGAGACCCACTCGATTTTGGCGCGTTGGCCCGGAATCATGTGGAGGTCGGATACGTGCAGGATGCGGAACTCGGACTCCTCGCGCAGCGTACCGGGCTCCAGCAGCGGCAGGGTGTACTCCTTGAGCTCGAACTTGGTGAGCTCTGAGTGCGCCCATGCGGCGGTGCCCAGGCCGGCGGCGGCGAGTCCGCCAAGGACAGGGAAAATCTTCACCCTCACCACACTACCTGGCCGGCTGGCGTAGATTGAAGGGCATGAGTGAGTTGAAAGAAACTATCCGCGCTGACCTTAAGACCTCGATGAAGGCCAAGGACAAGGCCCGTACGAGCGCCATCCGTTCTCTGCTGTCTGCCATCCAGGCGGAGGAAACTTCCGGTTCTCGCCACGAGATCACCGATGAGGACATCCTCAAGGTCATCGCTCGTGAGATTAAGAAGCGCCGCGAGTCCGCAGAGGTTTACGCGGAGAATGGCCGCCCGGAGTTGGCGGAGGCGGAGCTTGTCGACGTCCCCTTCTTCGAGGCCTACCAGCCGGAGCAGCTTGACGACGACTCCCTGAACGCCCTCGTTAAAGAATCCATCGCCGAGGTTGAGAAGGACTCCGGTGAGCCGGCGACCATCAAGCAGATGGGCAACGTCATGAAGGTGGCCACCGCCAAGGCCGCCGGACGTGCGGACGGCAAGCGCCTGTCCACGGCAGTGAAGGCCGCCCTGAACTAACGCGCTAGAGCCCGAAGAAGCTCCGCACGTCGTTTGTGAAGCGGTCAACGTCTTCTTGAGTGAATAGTGGGTCGGACTGGCCGCCTCCCGGCTCGCCGCCGCTCGGTGCGGACGGGGAGCCCGAGTTGGAGTCCCAGGCTACTGGGCTCGTGCTCGCAGAATCAGAAGAGTCGCTCGCGGAGCCGTCGGAAAGCTGGAGCGTGACCTCCGCGCCCTTCTTCGCGCCGGATGGACCGGTGATGACGCGAACTACCTTGCCGTAGCCCACGCCGGGCGCGGGGACCTCGGTGGTCCTGACTTTGTATCCGGCTTTCTCCAGCGCGGAACGGGCTTGGCTCTCGGACTTGCCCTTCACGCCGTCGATAAGCGGCGAAACCTTGCCAGAGTCGTAGGCCCGGTCATAATCGGGCACCGTGCCCTTTTGTGCTTCGGGGACGCGCGCGGCCATCGTGTAGAAGGTTGCCGCCGGCTCCTTGCCGCCGAAGAGGTTGCCGCTGGGGCACTGGCGTACCGGACCGGTGCACAGCGGGCTCGTGGTGGTCCCGTCGTTGTAGATGTACGGTGCGGCAGCGACCGCCGAGTTGAATCCAAGGAAAGCCGAGGACTGGTTGGACTCGGTGGTACCGGTCTTGGCGGCGGCCTGGCCGCTGAAGCCGGCAGCACGTGCAGAGTCGGAGGCGGTTCCCTTTTCGGTATCGGCGGTCATGTTGTTTTCCAGCGCCTTCGCCACTTCCTTGTCCACTGCGCGTTCGCACGGCGTGTGTTTGAGGTAGACCTCGTTGCCGTGGGAGTCCGTGACTTCCTCGATGGGGTTGGGCTCGCACCACATGCCTTGCGACGCCACCGTCGCGCCCACGTTAGACAGCTCCAGTGCATTCACTGCTGTCGGGCCGAGCGTGAAGGAGCCGAGGTTGGAGTCTTTAATGTGGTCGGCGATGGAGGACTCGCCGTCGTAGCTGCCGGGTTCTTCATAAGAACGCAGGCCGAGCTTGACGGCGATGTCGACTAGGCGCTCGACGCCAAGTTGCTCGGGGAGCTGGATGAAGGGGGTGTTGGGGGAGTAGGCCAGCGTGTCCTGCATGGTCATCGTGGAGGCGTAGCTGCCGGAGTTTTCCACGCAGTACTTGTTGGGCGGGCAGTTAGCTGCGCCGCCGTATCCCAGGCCTTCCGCTTCGTAGCGATTGGGCACGGCCAGCTTGTCCTTGATGCCGTAGCCCGCCTCCAGGGCGGCCGCGGCGGTAAAGAGCTTGAACACGGAGCCTGCGCCGTTGCCCACCAAAGAATTGGGCTGGGGCAGAAGGGTTTCATTGTTGTTCAAGTCGAGCCCATAGGTGCGCGAAGACACCATGGCTAGGACCTTGCGGGAATCGGTGCCCGGCTTGATAACGTTCATGACCTCCGCCACGCCCGCCGCATCCGGGGCGGTGTTGCTTCGCACTGCGTTGAGCGCTTGGTCTTGGACGTCGGGGTCAAGCGTGGTCTTAACGGTCAGACCGCCACGCGCAAGGTGCTCGCGGTCGATGCCTTTTTCGTTGAGGTATTCCAGCACATAGTCGCAGAAGAAGCCGCGATCGCCCGCGCCGATGCAGCCGTTAGCCAAGGTTGCAGGGCTGTCCAACACGCCGAGTGGCTGCTGGGAAAAGGCGTCGGCGTCCTCCTGGGAAAGGGAGCCGTTATCAACCATGGCTTGGAGTACCACGTTGCGGCGCTCAGTTACGCCTTCTTCGTTGGTATAGGGGTTGAGGTATTCCGAGGATTGCACCATGCCGGCGAGCATCGCAGCCTGCGGCACGGTGAGGTGCGCGGCATCGGTTCCGAAGTAGGTGCGGCTAGCGGCCTCAACGCCGAAGGAGTGGTTTCCAAAGGGGACGAGGTTGAGATAGTTGGTGAGGATCTCATCCTTGGAGAGCCGGGCATCGATGTCCGTAGCCATGCGCATTTCGCGCAGCTTACGGGCCACGGATTGTTCGGTCGCGGCCTGACGTTCTTCGTCGGTAGTCGCGTTGACCAAAAGGAGGTAGTTCTTTACGTACTGCTGGTCAAGCGTGGATGCGCCCTGGGAGACACCGCCCGCAACCAGGTTGGTCCACAACGCACGGACATTGCCCTGCAAGTCGACGCCCTCGTGCTCATAGAAACGGCGGTCCTCGATAGCCACCACTGCCTTCTTCATGGCGTCCGAGATCTCATCCGGTTTCACTGGATGGCGGCGCTGCTCATAGATATACGCAAGGGGGTTGCCCTTGGCATCCAAGATGGTGCTCACGCCGGGGGTATCACCGTTGGTGAGATCCTGGACGTCTGATTGCATCGTCTCATTGGTCCTGGCCACGGCGACACCGCTGACGCCAGCGACGGGGGCGATGGCCAGCGCGATGAGGATGCCGACCAGTGCTGTGGACAGGACGAGCTTTCCCAGGGATTTGATCACAGTCACCCTCCACACACTAGTGGTTTAGGAGGATATCCGGGAGACCCCCCTAAAGTGTGACCTGTTAGACAGGTATACCGGTCTGTGAATAGACTTACCAAGGGTACATAATATTCCGTCGGGTAGAGGGTTATTCATGATCTTTGAGCTCGACGGGGGTGAGCTTGGAAGGAGTTACCTAGCCATGGCAGTCAGTGTCAAAGGTGCAGGACGGTCCGCAATGGTAAAGAATGCCTCGTTAACCACAGAGCGTGGTGAGTGGGTTACCCAAGCTAAGTGCCGCAACGGTGATCCCGATGCACTCTTTGTACGAGGAGCTGAGCAGCGTAAAGCTGCAGTAATCTGCCGCCATTGCCCGGTGCTCAATGAGTGCCGCGCGGATGCGCTTGATAATCGCGTGGAGTTCGGCGTGTGGGGCGGCCTCACGGAGCGTCAGCGCCGCGCCCTTCTGCGCAAGAACCCGCACATCACGAGCTGGGCCCATTACCTCGCTGAGGGTGGCGAACTCATCGGTATTTAGTAGCATTGAGCCCATGACTAAATGGGAATATGCCACCGCGCCGGTTCTTACGCACGCGACGAAACAAATCCTCGATTCCTGGGGTGAGGACGGCTGGGAGCTCGTCACCATCACCCCGGGTATGAACCCGGAGAATGTTGTCGCCTATTTCAAGCGTCCTGTGGAGGAGTCCTAATGGGTGCGCTTGCCCGCCTTGAAGAGCTCGGCGTCGAGCTGCCTTCTGTCGCTGTCCCCCTCGCGTCCTATATCCCAGCTACCCGCGTGGGAAACCAGGTGTGGACCTCTGGCCAGCTGCCCGTCGTGGGCGGTGAATTGCCGGCTTCCGGCAAGGTCGGCGCAGAGGTGAGCCTAGAAAAGGCGCAAGAATTGGCACGTGTGGCCGTGCTGAACGCTTTGGCTGCAATCGATGGTCTCGTAGGTCTTGATCACGTAACCCGCGTGGTGAAGGTGGTTGGATTCGTGGCTTCGGACCCCTCCTTTACTGAGCAAGCTGCGGTCATCAATGGTGCTTCCGACTTCTTGGGTGAGGTCTTCGGAGATGCCGGAATCCACGCGCGTTCTGCGGTGGGGGTAGCGGTCCTACCGAAAGATTCCCCCGTTGAGATCGAAGTCATCGTAGAAATCGCTGAGTAATCGGATAGGGTTAGAACCATGGAGCATCCTGCATATAGCCAACTGCGTCCCGTGAGCCAGTCCGTCGGTGTCGTGCTGTGCGATAATCCCAGTTACACCGCTTTGGAGGGCACCAATACGTGGATCATCCGCGCTGGAGAAGATTCCCGCGCCATTGTGGTTGATCCGGGCCCGGAGGATGAAGGTCATCTCAACGTCGTGACCGCGAAGGCGGGCGAGGTTGCGTTGATCCTTCTTACCCACCGCCACGATGATCACGCATCAGGCGCCCAGCGCCTGCGTCAGCTCACCGGCGCTCCCATTCGCTCTTTCGATCCGAATTACTGCAATGGGGGCGACGCGCTTGTCGACGGAGAAGTGATCACCGTCGACGGCATCACCCCGCAGCTTGAGGTCGTTCACACCCCGGGTCACACCGCAGATTCCACCTGCTTCTTTGTGTGGTCCGCGGAAGCGAAGAACTCCACCCTGGAGGGCATCCTGACCGGTGACACCATCGCAGGCCGCCACACCGTGCTGCTGTCTGAGACGGATGGCGACTTGGCTGATTACCTGAAGACCCTGGATCTTCTGGAAGAACGCGGCAAGGACGTGGCGCTCTTCCCGGGCCACGGCCCGGACTTGGAGGACACCTCCGCGGTTGCCCGCAAGTACATTGACCGCCGCCACCACCGCCTGGACCAGATCAAGGAGGTCCGTGGGCGCTTGGGTGAGGACGTCGACGTCAAGACTCTCGTTGATGAGATGTATGACGATGTCGATCCGGTCCTGCGTCACGCAGCTGAGCAGTCGACGCGCACCGCGCTGAAGTACCTCGCGGCTCAGAACTAAAGCACTACATAGGAAAATCCCCCGAGAAATTCTCGGGGGATTTTGCGTTAGGACAAGTCGAAGGCCGAGGGCCGCATAGGCGGGCTCGGCCTTTAAGACCTAGCGTGCGCGGCGGGCCAAGTGCTCGGTATCGACGATGAGCACCGACTTGCCCTCCAAGCGGATCCAGCCGCGGTGAGCGAAGGTGGCCAGAGCCTTGTTCACGGTCTCACGGGAAGCGCCAACGAGCTGGGCGATCTCTTCCTGGGTGAGGTCGTGGTTCACGCGCAGCGCGCCGCCCTCCTGCACACCGAAGCGGTTAGCCAGCTGCAGCAGGGTCTTGGCCACGCGGCCTGGCACGTCGGTGAAGATGAGGTCCGCCAGGTTGGCGTTCGTGCGGCGCAGACGGCGGGCCAGCACGCGCAGAAGCTGCTGAGCAATTGCCGGATGATCGGCTACCCACTGCTTGAGCATCTCAGAGTTCATCGTGGCTGCGGTGACCTCAGTGACGCAGACAGCGGAAGAGGTGCGCGGGCCCGGATCGAAGATGGAGAGCTCGCCGAACATATCGGACGGACCCATCACGGTCAGGAGGTTCTCGCGGCCATCCGGGGCGTGGCGGGCGAGCTTAATCTTGCCCGAGGTGATGATGTAGAGGCGGTCTCCCGGCTCACCTTCCTCGAAAATGGTGGTGCCGCGCGGGAAACGGACGGTTTCCATCTGCTCAATAAGGTTCTGTACTGCTACCGGATCGACGCCCTGGAAAATGCCAGCGCGGGAGAGAATGTCCTGTACGCCTTCCACTGTTACTCCTTAAAGCCTGCGCAGCCCGGAAAACACTGGGACACAAGCTGGTTTGGTTTGATTTGACGCACCTAGTCTCCAGTGCGCCACGAGGCACTGCACAATATCATACAGTGTAATTAGTCACTATTTCCACCAACGTGAAAAATAATCACACGCTTTGAATGGTCTATTTAGTTTTCGAAGGCCGTCGCCTCAAGTTTCTCCATGAGGATGGCAAACAGCGCGAGGCACAGCGGCACAAAGATGACGAGCGAAATCATGCTTCTCATTCTAGCCGCCGTCACTAAGATCTCTTTTATGTCCCCTGACCTTCCCGTGCACCACGATGACGCTGACGAGGCCGCTCGCATCGTTCATATTCGTACCGCCTTGGCGGATGAATATCCCGACGCCGATTGCGAGCTAGATTTCACCACGCCGCTCGAGCTACTTATTGCTACGGTGCTCTCGGCGCAGTGCACGGATGCCCGCGTCAACCAGGTCACTCCGGAGCTTTTTGCTCGGTATCCTTCCGCACCGGATTACGCGGCCGCGGACCGTGCTGACCTCGAGCGCATCCTCCGCCCGCTCGGATTCCAGCGCACGAAGGCCGGCCACCTGTTAGGCATCGGAGAAAAGCTCGTCGCGGACTTCGATGGGCAGGTGCCCCGCGGCATCGACGAGCTCACCTCCCTGCCCGGCGTCGGGCGCAAGACCGCGCTGGTGGTGCGCGGCAATGCCTTCGGCCTGCCGGGGATCACGGTGGATACCCACGTCACGCGCCTGAGCCAGCGTCTTGGGTTGACCGAGGCGAAGACTCCGAGGGCGATTGAGAGGGACGTCGCCAAGCGCGTGCCCGAAGAGGAGCAAACGGTGTTTTCGCACCGCCTCATCCTCCATGGACGGCGCGTGTGCACCGCGCGAAAGCCACAGTGCGCGGCCTGCGTCCTCGCCCCATGGTGCCCGTCGCGGGGTTAAGGTGGAGCAATGAGCCAATATTCTCGGTGGCCCGGATACGTGAAGGCGAGCATCGCTGCCATTGTCGCGCTGGCGGCGCTCGCGTTCGTCGGCGTGGTGAACCTGCTTGAGAATGATGAGCCGGAGGTTGCCCTCCCCGAGGCGCAGGAGCAAGAGGTGGCCAAGCGCCCCAAATGCCCCGAGGGACCGCTTGCGGGTGTGGATCTTCCGTGCTTGGGTGCGGCCGGTACTGCGGCGGCCAAGAACGTCCAGATCGTTACTGTGTGGGCGTGGTGGTGCGAACCGTGTCGCGCGGAGCTGCCCTTCTTCGAAGACCTTGCGCGAGCGCACCCGACGTGGAATGTCGTCGGCGTGCATGCGGACGCGAACGCTGCCAACGGGGCCGCTCTTCTCAGCGATCTGCAGGTAGATATCCCCAGCTACCAAGACGATGACGGCGCCTTCGCAGGTGAGCTCGGGTTGCCGGGCGTTATCCCCATCACCCTGGTGGTGCGCGATGGCACGGTGGAGGAGAAGTTTGTGAAGCCGTTCGACTCCGCAGAAGATTTGGAGGAGGCCGTCGAGGAGGTTCTCAAGTGAGCCGCCTCTTTCCTGCCCATGCCCCGGAGTGGCTGCGCCCGGCGCTCGGGGTTGATACAGACAAGGTCCAAGAACGCCTCATTCGGCATGTCCCGGCCGCCAAGCGCCGGCGTGAATCGGCAGTGTTGGTGCTGCTGAAGGGCACCAGTTTTGAGGATGGTGAGGTGCTGCTCACGCACCGCTCGCCGTCGATGCGCTCGCACTCCGGCCAGATTGCCTTTCCCGGCGGGCGTAGGGAGGAGGGGGACGCCTCGCTTGTCGACGTCGCCCTGCGCGAAGCCGAGGAAGAAACCGGCCTCGACCGCTCCACGGTCACCCCTCTTGAGCAGTGGGGCAAGCTGGACATCCGGGCTACCGGCAACACCGTGAGCCCGGTCCTGGCGTATTGGCATGAACCGGGCACCGTGTGGCCGGCGAGCCCGGCGGAGACCGACGATGTCTTCACCGTCCCGCTGCGGGAGCTGGCGGATCCGGCTAACCGCATGATGGTGGGGTTTAGCCGCTGGAAGGGGCCGGCCTTCCGGGCGCGGGGATACGTGGTGTGGGGTTTTACCGCGGGAGTGCTCTCCGGGCTGATGGACCATGCGGGCTGGAGCGTGGAATGGGATAAGAATATGGTTCATGATCTGCGTGACTCACTCAATCGCTCTTTGAATAATGAGAAGATAGGCTAGTTCTGCTCCTTTTAGCCTTTAAGAAAGTATTCCCCCTGTGTCCCTAGCTGTTGACATCCTGATCGTTATTGCCGTGCTCCTTGCCGTGCGCGTGGGCTGGCGGCAGGGCGCCTTAGCGGCGGTCCTCGCAGCGGTGGGAATCATTGCGGGGTTGGTTTTAGGAACCGTGGTTGCCCCGCTGGTGATGGGGCTGACGGACCAGGCGGCCGTGCGCTTTTTGCTGGCTGTCGGCGTGCTGATTTTGCTGGTGGGGCTGGGGCAGCTGGTGGGGACGTCGCTTGGCATGGCGCTGCGGGACCGCATGCGAACCCGCTCGGGGCAGCGCGTGGATTCGTCGATTGGCGCGGTCTTCCAAGCCGCGGCGGCCATCGTGGTGATTTGGCTGGTGTCCTTGCCCTTGGCCTCCAACCTGGGCGGCCAGCCGGGGCAGGCGCTGCGTGAATCGCGTGTGCTGAGCTCGCTGAATGCGGTGGCGCCTTCGCGCCTGGCGGCGCTGCCGAATGGCTTGGCTGCGCTCCTCAACGAGTCCGGGTTGCCGCCGTTGGTATCGCCCTGGCAGCGATCTGGCGCCGATGTCGAGGTGGATGCGCCGGCGGTGAACATTGGGGATCCCAAACTCGCAGAACGCGTGCGGCCTTCCGTCATTCATGTGCTGGGTGATGCCGAGGCATGTTCGCGCCGACTCATGGGCTCGGGCTTTGTGACGGAGCCGGACTACGTCATCACGAACGCCCACGTTGTGGCGGGCACGGATAAGGTTCGCCTCGATACGGTCCTTGGCCTCAAGGAAGCGGACGTGGTGTATTACAACTCGGATGTGGACATTGCTGTGCTGCATAGCCCGGGATTGGGCTTGGATCCTTTGCCGTGGGCGGAGCAAGCGGCTGCTACCGGGGACGATGCCATCGTCTTGGGCTTCCCGCAGTCGGGGCCGTTTACTGCGGAGCCGGCGCGCGTGCGCGACCGTCTCACCATCGCTGGTCCGGATATCTACTCCACGGGCCGCGTGGAGCGCGATGCCTACACGGTACGCGGTAGCATCCGGCAGGGCAATTCCGGCGGTCCGATGATCAACCCGGAAGGCCAGGTGCTCGGCGTTGTGTTTGGTGCTTCCGTGGAGGATTCCGATACGGGCTATGCGCTTACCGCGGACGAGGTGCGCGGCCACGTGGGTGACGTCACGCAGCTTGTCGACGCCACCCCAACCGGCTCCTGCGTCGGCTAAGACCAGGTAGTTTCTTCTTCCGGTTGCGGGGCCCACGGTGCTGTTTTAGTCTCTGTGCTCATGGGGGATATTGAAACCTACATCCGCCTACGCAACTCGGGGATTGCGCTGGTGGAAAACATTCCTGGCTCACCCGATGAGCTCCGCACGCTCGGTGCTTCCGCTTCCGATGCCACTGAGCTTGCAAACCTTAACCAGGTTTATTTCGGCCCCACCCGCTTCAGTGGCAAACAACGCAAAGCCCGTCAAGCAGCACTTCAACAACGCCACAGCCTGGGCACTCTTACCCTCATCGAGTCCTACACGTCCAAGGTGAAAAAGACCCTCGATGCCTGGAACCTGCGAGTCAAACTCGCCGCCACTCCCGCACACCGCATCCC
Organism: Corynebacterium sp. HMSC072A02; assembly: GCF_001810085.1. Lineage (NCBI taxonomy): Bacteria > Bacillati > Actinomycetota > Actinomycetes > Mycobacteriales > Corynebacteriaceae > Corynebacterium > Corynebacterium sp. HMSC072A02. Next base: position 11,139 of record NZ_KV799889.1, read on the forward strand.
CACCGTCGCCGCCACACGACTGAAAGAACTACGCTCCAAACGCATAGCCAAACCAGGCGTGCGCATCACCTACCGGGAACAAGGCCCCAACACACTCTCCATTACTGACGACGCCACCACGATCGCCAACATGCGCGGCGTCTTAGAGTCCACCAACACCACCGACCTGCTTCAAGCCGCCAACGACATCTTCTTCAAAGAGGGCACCGGTTCCAAACCTGCGGTGCGCACCCAAGTCATCGTCACCCTCAACGAGCTCGACCAGATCATCAACGGTGACGGGGACTACATCGAACTCAACCTCACTAACGGCGGGCGCATGACCGGGGCAGAATTCCTCACCCACAAATTCGCCGAAATAGGGTATGCCACCATCGTGCACCCCATTGAAGGACCCATCGACACCTGGCGGCTATCACGAGGGGCAAACTTCAAACAACGCCTTACCCTGCATGCTGAATTCCACACGTGTTCTAGACCAGGCTGCAATAAGCCCGCTGATTACTGCCAAGTCCATCACCTCATCCCCTGGCAGG
>NZ_KV799890.1:0-298 GCF_001810085.1 Corynebacterium sp. HMSC072A02
TGACAAGCCGTCTGAATCTGACAAGCCGTCCGAGCCGAATACACCGGAGAATCCGGGTAAGGAGACGACACCGAGCACGCCGCGCAACGAGACTTGTGAGTCGACGACCCCGAAGAACCCGGGTGAGGAAACCACGTCGAAGACGACTGAACCGTCTGAGTCTGATGTGCCGTCTGAGACCACGACTCCGGATAAGCCGGGTAAGGAAACGACACCGACGACTCCGACCGATCCGTGTGAGTCGACCACCCCGCGCAAGCCGGGTGATGAGTCTGGTAAGCCGAAGATTTCGACGAAT
>NZ_KV799891.1:0-522 GCF_001810085.1 Corynebacterium sp. HMSC072A02
CGGGGCTCATCCCCGCTCACGCGGGGAGCACTCGCCTTACTATTCGCCGCCACAGCCGTATTCGGGCTCATCCCCGCTCACGCGGGGAGCACCTGGGTTGAAGCGGGCCGGGGTGACAGTCTGGAGGCTCATCCCCGCTCACGCGGGGAGCACTAGCCCACCTCGCCCAGTTTCAAACATGAAAACGGCTCATCCCCGCTCACGCGGGGAGCACCTCTCCCAGCACGGTGGCCAGAACACGACCTGGGGCTCATCCCCGCTCACGCGGGGAGCACGAGCTGCCCCGTCGCGGCCTGGTTTCGCTGTTGGGCTCATCCCCGCTCACGCGGGGAGCACTCGTCTTTCTCCGTTTGGGTTATGGCACATCCCGGCTCATCCCCGCTCACGCGGGGAGCACGGCGACCCAGAGCTCACCCCGACAGAGCAGGACGGCTCATCCCCGCTCACGCGGGGAGCACGGTTGAGCTCCGCTGGTTGCCGGTCATCGTCGGGGCTCATCCCCGCTCACGCGGGGAGCACTCG
>NZ_KV799891.1:622-2057 GCF_001810085.1 Corynebacterium sp. HMSC072A02
GCTCATCCCCGCTCACGCGGGGAGCACTAGCCCAAGAAACGCTCCGGCTACGAGAAGAGCGGCTCATCCCCGCTCACGCGGGGAGCACGATTTCGTTCCAGTTGATGGGGTCGATGGTGTCGGCTCATCCCCGCTCACGCGGGGAGCACGTATTCATGTCAGTGGTGCAATCCGTGGCGTCGGGCTCATCCCCGCTCACGCGGGGAGCACCGACCGGTGGTGTTGGCTCCGATGACGAACTCCGGCTCATCCCCGCTCACGCGGGGAGCACTTGGTAGCCGCAGGCGAGGACTGCGACTTTGCCGGCTCATCCCCGCTCACGCGGGGAGCACGCTCTCCCCCTAGGCTCCGTGCCCCGTGGCCCGGGCTCATCCCCGCTCACGCGGGGAGCACTCGGTGATTCCAGTAAATACGCCGGCGGCCTGGGGCTCATCCCCGCTCACGCGGGGAGCACCGATTAAGCCGGAGTTCTGGTCCTCGCCGTCTGGGCTCATCCCCGCTCACGCGGGGAGCACCGCCGTCTTATCGTCTGGTGCTGCGAGAACAAGGGCTCATCCCCGCTCACGCGGGGAGCACGTGGTCGGCACGACCACAACAGCCTGGTAGCCCGGCTCATCCCCGCTCACGCGGGGAGCACAAAAAATCACCCCTCTGGCACTCACGTGAGGAGGGCTCATCCCCGCTCACGCGGGGAGCACCGGATAGGAGGATCTTTGTTGCCCGCTCCTCATGGCTCATCCCCGCTCACGCGGGGAGCACACTAACCTTGACCAGGCCGCGCAGGTCATCACGGGCTCATCCCCGCTCACGCGGGGAGCACAAAGAGGGCATCTGCTTACCGCGCCAAACCTGGGGCTCATCCCCGCTCACGCGGGGAGCACAGTACACCGACGAGGACGCGGTCGCCGCCGCGGGGCTCATCCCCGCTCACGCGGGGAGCACTGTCTCGTCGAGCCAGGGGTGGTTTTCGGGGAGGGCTCATCCCCGCTCACGCGGGGAGCACAGGAGCATGATGTCGCAACGCAGAAACATTGACGGCTCATCCCCGCTCACGCGGGGAGCACGTGGGCGCCGCGACCTGCCCGTGTGGATTGACGGGCTCATCCCCGCTCACGCGGGGAGCACCTAATGATTTGCATTGTTGGGGGTCCTTTCTAGGGCTCATCCCCGCTCACGCGGGGAGCACGACGACACGATAGACGACTGGCGCTATTTGACGGGCTCATCCCCGCTCACGCGGGGAGCACACACATTCGTGCGACCCTCTGACCGCCCCACGGGGCTCATCCCCGCTCACGCGGGGAGCACTCGCCCAACTCGTCATCCTCCCCATCCCAGAGGGGCTCATCCCCGCTCACGCGGGGAGCACGTAAGTCCGACGCGACGGGCCAGCTCAACGTTCGGCTCATCCCCGCTCACGCGGGGAGCACAAGGT
>NZ_KV799892.1:0-236 GCF_001810085.1 Corynebacterium sp. HMSC072A02
CCCCCCCGCTGGAATGTTCACAGGGTGCTCCCCGCGTGAGCGGGGATGAGCCGCTTGCGCCGCGCTGGCCTGGAACCATCACGGAGTGCTCCCCGCGTGAGCGGGGATGAGCCCACCGAAGAAGGCCGCATTAACTTCGGCGTCGAGTGCTCCCCGCGTGAGCGGGGATGAGCCCGGATTTGCCTGGGTGCCTTGCGCGATGACCTTGTGCTCCCCGCGTGAGCGGGGATGAGCCG